>NZ_JBITPN010000021.1:0-514566 GCF_050467985.1 Brevibacillus sp. NRS-1366
CTAAGGACGCGGGCGCAGTTCATTCAACTTCCCGCGTTTTTCTTATTTGACAAAAGAGAAGAAAGACAAATACATTAAAATCACAAAACTGGACGATCGTCCAAAAACGAGGTGTTCGTTTGTCACGTTCTTCCCTTTCCCAGAAAGCAGAGGCAAAGCGAGCCTTTATAATTGAAAAGGCCACACTATGTTTGGCGCAAAAAGGGTACGCGCATGTTTCTCTTCGGGACATCGCCAAAGAGTCGGGCGTTTCCCTTGGGATCTTACATTATTATTTTGCCAGCAAAGAGGATTTGCTGCTGGCTGTCATCGCGAGTTACAAGGAAGGATTTATCCGAGTGCTGGAGAGTAAGGTGATAGAGGCACCACTCACTGGCTGGATGCATTCCCTTTTGGACGTACTGCGCTGCAGTCTGACCGAAGACCACGCCATGCATCGGCTCTGGTATGACTTGCAGGTACAAGCGATGTACGTACCCGCTTTCCGTGAACAGGTAACCGAGATTCGCGCACGACTGCATAGCCTCATTGCCCAAATGCTTGATCGGTTAACAGAGGAGCACGGTATTTCGCTCATTCCTGAAATAGATGCTGCGGTAGCCTTGCTTTATTCCCTGATTGACGGTCTTTTCTTGCAATCATTGCTCTCCGAATCATCTGAACCCAATGATGTAATCGCTCGCTTTGAGAATACTTTTCCTCATGTTATACATTCGTTCTTCCTGCCAGCAGGCGTATCTCCTACTCCAATCAAAAGAGGTGAAGCATAATGACTGTCCTCTCCCTGCAAAATCCCGCTACTGGCGAGCAATTAGGCACCTTGACACAAGCGACCCCCGAACAGGTGCAACAAACGATGAAGCGCGCCCGGCTCGCCTTTGCTTCCTGGGCGACTACTCCTCTTTCTGAACGGCTCGACTATCTGGCCCGGCTGCGCCATTATTTGGTCGAGCATGGCGAAGAGCTGGCGCAAAAAATCAGTCAAGCGACAGGCAAGGTCTCATTGGAAGCATATATGACCGAAATTTTTGTAACGGTTGATACGATTCGCTTTTATGAGAAAAACGCCGTCAATATGCTGTCTGCTCAAAGAGTACCTACTTCCTTGGCCCTTTGGCCCAAAAAATCGTACATCCACTACAAGCCGATGGGCGTCGTTGCTGTCATCTCTCCGTGGAACTACCCATTCCAGCTAGCCGTCATTCCTGTGTTGTCAGCACTTGTCGCAGGCAATACTGTCATCTTGAAGCCATCGGAAATCACTCCATCGACAGGGCTTTTGATCGAGGAGTTGTTTCGCGCCGTCCCTTTGCCGGATAACGTCGTATCCGTCTTGCATGGGGGACGCGAGGTAGGGCAAGCAGTAGTAGCGGAGCGTCCTGCTAAAATCTTTTTCACAGGCTCAGTTGCCACCGGGAAAAAGATCATGGCTGCCGCAGCCGAGAACCTGATTCCTGTAGAGCTGGAGCTGGGCGGCAAGGATTCCATGATCGTTTTTGAAGACGCTCACCTGGAACGGGCAGCCAATGCCGCGGTTTGGGGAGCCTTTACCAACTCGGGGCAGGTCTGTATGTCCGTCGAGCGTCTGTACGTCCATGAGCATGTCTATCCTGAGTTTTTAAAGCGGGTTACAGAAAAGGCGATCGCGCTGCGCCAAGGCTTCCCAGACCAGGCAGAGGTTGGCTCAATGACCTCTCCCCAACAAATCGGGATTGTTCGCGAGCATGTGGAAGAAGCCATTGCCGCTGGAGCAACAGCCGTTACTGGCGGTCACTTTTCTTCTGATAGCATGTTTATCACGCCAACTATCCTCACTCAGGTCACCCCAGAAATGAAAATCATGAAAGAGGAAACCTTCGGGCCCATCCTGCCGATCATGACCTTTTCAACGGAAGAGGAGGCTATCCGATTAGCGAATGCCACCCCTTATGGCCTGAACGCTTCCCTCTGGTCCCAAAACAAGGAAAAAGCACAGCGTGTAGCAGAGCAACTGGAGAGTGGCAACGTCTGCATCAATGACGTCATCATCAGTTATGCCAATCCTCACCTTCCATTCGGTGGCGTTAAGCAAAGTGGCATCGGCAGATATCGTGGTCCTTCTGGTCTGCATGCCTTTACCCATATCATCTCTGTCATTCACGATCCCGGTACGCGAAAACGCGAGGTCAACTGGTATCCTTATACGAAAGATCAAGAGATCATGTTTGTCACTTTGACTACCCTATTGTTCGGTAAATGGCGCAAGTGGAATCGGCAGACGCTTGGAGCAATCTGGCGGGAGGTAAAGCGATTGTTCTAGCAATTTCGTATTCCCGCCTCCCGCAGGATTTCAATGACCAATTCCATGAACAAAACCTCTAGAACAGGAGGAAATGGAACTTTGCTGCGAGATTCAAAAAAGGATCGTGAGGAGGGCAGGCGGCAGCAGAATCCGCCCGTCCAGCAGTGCGGCCGTCGCATTATCCGGTCTATTGGTTAGCCCGAATTGCGGAAAATTGTGTGCTTCCGTACCAATCGCGTACATCTTTTCAAAGAAGGCGTGACCAATCTGCGCCGAAGCAGCGAAATATTGATTTGCAGCATCTCGATAAACGAATCTTGCGGACCCAGGACCGTTGCTTCGTTTCCGATTGTGTAATGGCCCGGTGCTCGACTTGAAACGTATTGACTTCCAAAAAAAGATTCAGCATGGGAAAGAGCAAAAGTGTATGCCCTCGTAATATACGGTTCATCGCACTATCAAAATCATGTGAGGCAAGAGCTTTTGCGAACGGTAACACTTCCAGCGGATCTCTGCCATCAGATGATATGCTGAGGTCAGCTTCCTTACTTGTTTTCTCCACCACTCTTTTGGCGACCCCCAAAGCTCTACAGGAAAATCCTTCTATCTGTGACCATCCGATGGCAATTTTATCCAAAAGGAAAAGGCAGATGCCATGGCATCTACCTTCTCTATCACAGGGATGAAGCAACCCTTATTATGCAAATTGCTTGGACAGGTTTGCCATCTCGATGGCTGACGCCGCTGCTTCCCACCCTTTGTTTCCTGCTTTTGTGCCAGCCCGCTCGATAGCTTGTTCGATACTATCTGTTGTCAGCACACCGAAAATAACAGGAATCCCGGTACTCAGGGAGAGAGAAGCCACTCCTTTGGCCGTTTCATTGCAAACGTAATCAAAGTGAGGAGTCGAACCGCGAATGACTGCGCCCAGTGTTATCACAGCATCGTAGCGTCCAGACTCGGCCATTTTTTTGGCGATTAACGGGATTTCGAATGCGCCCGGCACCCATGCTACATCGACATTTTCTTCTTCCACTCCATGACGCTTCAAGGCGTCCAAGGCACCCCCGACAAGCCTACTCACAATCAATTCATTAAAGCGTCCAGCTACAATTCCTACGCGCAATCCTGTGCCTACTAAATGCCCTTCGAATGTTTTCATGTCGTAACACTCCTTATGATTGTATGTGCAGCAAGTGACCCAATTTATCTTGTTTGGTAGAAAGATAGCGTTTGTTGTGCGGATGTGTTGGCATCTGGATCGGCACTCTCTCTTCTACCTTTAGTCCATAGCCGTCCAATCCACGGATTTTGCGCGGATTATTGGTTAACAGACGCATCCGGTGCACACCCAAATCCCGCAAGATTTGTGCCCCTACTCCGTAGTCACGCAGGTCGGCAGCAAAGCCCAGCTTTACATTCGCCTCAACCGTATCGAGGCCCTCTTCTTGCAACTGATAGGCGCGGAGCTTGTTGATCAAGCCGATCCCGCGGCCTTCTTGCCGCATATACAAAAGGACACCCCGTCCCTCCGCTTCTATCTGCTCAAGTGCAGCATGCAACTGAGGACCACAATCGCAGCGATGAGAGCCAAAGACATCCCCGGTCAAGCATTCGGAATGCACGCGGACGAGAATTTGTTCATCAGGGGAAATCTCTCCTTTGATCAATGCTACATGCTCTTTTCCGTCCAGCTCATTCGTATAAGCAGCGATCCGAAAATCTCCGTACATCGTAGGCAAATTGACTTCGATCTCCCGCTTTACAAGCGATTCTGTTCTCGTGCGAAAACGAATCAAGTCTGCAATCGTAATCAGCTTGAGACCAAAACGCTTGGAGATTTCTTCTAGCTGAGGCAGTCTGGCCATGGTGCCATCCTCATTCATGATTTCGCAAATGACCCCCGCTGGAAATCCTCCCGCTAATGTAGCAAGATCGACCGCTGCCTCCGTGTGGCCAGCCCTGCGCAGCACACCGCCCGGCTTGGCGATGAGAGGAAAAATATGGCCAGGCCTGCGAAAATCGTCCGCTCCCTTGGTTTCATCCAGCATTGCTTGCACCGTGAGGGATCGCTCTTGCGCCGAGATTCCTGTGTGCGTACTCATTTCATCAATAGAAACCGTAAAAGCGGTTCCTTGCTTATCCGTATTGGCCTCGACCATCGGTTTGAGTTGCAGGCGATCTGCATGTTCCTGTGTTACCGGAACGCAGACCAGCCCCCTTCCATGGGTGACCATGAAATTGATCATTTCTGGCGTGGCTGCTTCTGCGAGGCAAATAAAATCACCTTCGTTTTCCCGATCTTCATCGTCTACGACAATAACCGCCTTGCCTTGGCGCAAATCTTCCAGCGCCTCTTCTATTAGATGAAACATGCTTCTCCCTCCTTAAATTAAACGAATCCATTCTCCTGCAAGAAAGCCAGGCTGAGTCTCGGTGTTTTGTCCCGTTGGTCTGGCGCGGGCGATCGCTGATACCCTAACAGACGCTCCACGTATTTTCCGATGACGTCCGCTTCCAAATTTACCCGATCTCCTATACGTCTATCTTGCAAGCTGGTCTCTGCCAGCGTATGCGGAATAATTGAGACCGAAAAGCTGGATTCATCGACAGCAACGACTGTCAAGCTGATTCCATCTATGCAAATAGAACCTTGCCCGATGATGTATTTCAAGAGGTCCGAGGTCGCTCCGATGCGAAACAACACAGCATTTGCATGCGGCTCGCGCGCGAGAATTGTCCCTGTACCGTCGATATGACCAGAGACGATATGCCCACCAAACCGATCACCTAATCGCATCGCTCGCTCCAGATTTACCCGTTGTCCAGGCCTTGCCAGGCGCAAGCTCGTTCTGTTCATCGTCTCAGGCATCACATCCACACTGAAGTGACGTGATGTGTGCGAAGTGACTGTCAGACAAATGCCATTGACTGCGATGCTATCGCCTATCTGCACCCCTTTCAGAACACGTTCGGCACGAATGACGAGTCGACTATCTTGTTCGTTACCCGTAATTGCCTCCAACACACCAATCTCTTCTACCAGTCCGGTAAACATACAAAACCTCCTCTCTGTTTTATCCGAATCAACTCCACTTCGGGTAACCAACGATTCGAATGTCTTGCTCTCCTATTTGTTCAATCTGTATCTCTGAAAGCGCCACTGCTTCATCCATGGTCGAAAAGCCTTTTCCTCCAAATGGCGATGGAGCGTCGCTGCCGCCGATCAGTTTGAGTGAGACATAGCTGACGACCTTTTGGACTGCCCTCGCTTGTAAAAAGGAGCCGTTGACTTCTGCTCCCCCTTCCACCAGCAATGAGGTAATCCCCCGTTCTCCCAGCTCCTCCAGCACAGCCTCCACCATCATCGGTTCAGCGACAGTGATCACGGATATGCCTTTTTTTAGGAGCGCTTCGCGTTTTTCCGTTGACGCTGATACTGTTGTGAAAATCCAGGTCAGTACTTTCTCTGTGTCTTGGACCACCCTTGCTGTCATAGGTGTGCGTAAATGACTGTCCAAAATAACGCGTATCGGCTGTCGACCATAAAGCTTTCCCTCTCGTCTGGAAGTCAATTCCGGATCATCAGCCAAAACAGTCCCGACCCCAACCAATATCGCATCGTATTGTCTGCGCAGCTCATGTACCTGGGCTCGAGCTTCACTTCCTGTAATCCACCGACTGTGACCCGTTACTGAGGCGATTTTTCCATCCAATGTACTCGCTGTCTTGACGGTAACAAACGGACGCTTTGTCGTGATGTAATGGAAAAAGACTTCATTGAGCTGCTTCGCTTCCTTTTCCAAGGTCCCGATCGTCACGTCCAAGCCGGCAGAGCGCAGCTTCTGTACCCCGGTTCCCGCCACTAGTGGGTTGGGATCCAATGTCGCGACTACGACTCGGCTAATCCCTGCAGCCACAACTGCGTCAGCGCACGGCGGTGTCTTACCGTGATGACTGCAAGGCTCCAACGTGACATACAAGGTAGCACCATCTGCCCGCTCCCCTGCCATTCGCAGCGCGTGTACCTCTGCGTGAGGCTCTCCGGCCTTCAGATGTGCACCCATTCCGACTACAGCACCATCTTTGACCACAACGGCTCCGACCAACGGGTTTGGAGATGTTTGTCCCGCTACTGACCGTGCCAGGTCCAGTGCCCACGCCATATACTTGTTGTCTTGCTCCATCTTGCTCTCCTTTCCTCGCTTGATTCCAGCCAAAGCAAAAAGCCCTGGAAACTTCAATCGTTTCAGGGCATGAGGAAAGAAGCCTTGCTTCACTCGTTTTTCGAAAAAACAAATGAAGAAAGCACACTTTATCTTCTTCCATCCGGACTATACCGTCGGCTCTGGAATTGCACCAGATCAGTCGCTTTTCCAGCATGGTCAGCGAGTCGCGGGCTTGCGACGCGGTTAGCGTCGTCACCGCCGGTCAGGAATTACACCTTGCCCTGAAGATCGTATCGTATGAAGTTACGTTGAGCTGTCTGCCTTCTTTTCCGTGGCCTCGTCCGCCGAAAATGAAAAATGCCCGAGGATAATATCTCCTCAGGGCACCTCGAAAAAAGCCTTTTTTAACCGTTTTTTGCAAAAAACAGCTAGGATGTTTTTAAAAAACATCTAAAAGACCATTCCAAATACCTTCTCCCATCCGGACTTTACCGTCGGCCTTGGATTTGCACCAAGTCAGTCGCTATCCATTTTACCAATAGCGAGTCGCGGGCTCAGACGTGCGTTCGTCATTACCGCCGGTCGGGAATTGCACCCTACCCTGAAGGCTGGTATTCAGTTATGCAAAGTATACCACACTTTTAATCAGAACTAACAGTTTTGTTTGTGATGGAAATTTATATGGAAATAACTGCTGCCTATTCCCCTAAATCCAAAGTCAGCAGCTCGCGCAAATCCGAAATAAACGCTTGCGGCGCCACACCTTGACGCTCCATATCCAGCGGATTTCCGTTATAGGCGATAAATCGTACGCGGCCATCCTGTGCCGCTTTGCCATCAATCCAGGAATCGCCGATCATCGTCCAGGCAGAAGCAGGCAAGTCAGGGTATCGCCCCAGAATATAGGTTATCCCCGCTGGCGATGGCTTTAGCGTAGTCATCTGCTCGCGCGCCACGACCTCGTCGAAATAATGGATAATCTCTGTTTCTTTCAACGCCTCTTGGGCTGCCGCATAAGCATTATTAGTCAATATAAAGAGGTAATAGTTTTGATGCAATTGCTCTAGTATTTCCGCAGCATTTGCTTCCAATACAGCTTGGTGCATCCCTGCTTTTTCGATGGCAGTCACGGCCTCCCACATGTGCGCCTCCAGCTCCGCCGTCATTTTTTCCGACCGTCTCCCGATCTCAATCAATTGCGATGCGGTATGGTTCTCCCACGAAAGCGCCGGGTCGCATATGCCGTTTTCCACCCATAGTTGAAAAATGGCCCGCTTCATCGCCAGAAAGTCGATTTTTGATTGCAAAAGGGTATTATCCATATCAAAAATGATGGCTTTGCGAAATGGTCGATTCATCTGGTACCTCCTATATGGTTAATTGCGACAAAATTGATTATTCCTATCCTAACGGTAATTGTGCCTGGGGTACAGTCCGTCTTGCTACAAATAATTCCTACTGGTGACATATTCTCCTACTTGCACGTCTTTTCATGTAGGATAGGAAATTATCGTTAAAGATCGCAGAGGTGAAAGCTCTTGCTAAGAATAATAGGTTCTTTTGCCATCATTTTTGGAATTGTAATTGGTCTTACTGCTTTCTCATCCCCAAAAACCTTTTCATCAGAAATGCTGAAAATCCAGGACCCCACCACAATCGGTAAGGATCAAATTAAGCAATGGATCCAGCAACAAAGCAAAAAGAAAGATCATTATTTTGAACACCTTACTTTTCAAACAACCAATCTCGACGATGACGATGCATTAGAAGTGGTAGCAACCTTGACAGGCGGTGTGCATATCGGATCTTTCTTTCTTTTTGACAAGCAAGAGAATGGTCAGTATCAACTACTGACAGAGCAGCCCTGGAAAATTGAGAAACTCGACTTAGAACAACCTATCACTTACTTACATGGTAAGAAACTATATCAAACCGTGCATCGTACTGGCGGAACCGGTGTTTCAGTAGAAATTGCTGTACTGTGGTTTATGGATAAAGGCCAGTTAGTAGAAGCCTGGTCAGGTACGCTCAAAGAAACCTCCACTTTTCAAGATGAATACTATGCCCAGCTAGGTTCCTATCATATTTTCGAAGAGAATCTTCACTATTTCACTACCACGTACAAGCGCTCTGTCGATGACACAAAGACTCCCTCTTTTTTTAAGCAAGCATCATCTACCTTTACCTTTAACGGCACAATTTTCGAGTCTCTGATTAACTAAGTGCAAAACTACAGGTGATCTTTCATGAACAAATGGTTCAAGCTTTTTTTATTCGTCCCCATGCTTCTCCTTGATTTATCTGGCTGTATGAATCAAACCGATCAGAACGAATCTGTTCCCCCACCAGATGCTCCCATCGTAGAAGCAATAGAGGAACTAACAATCTCCTTTGATTCCAAACAAATAAAAGTATCCGTAGACCAGATTCCATCCCTACGTGAATATCTCATTCAATATGATGCAGCGCAGCGACAAGAAGAATTGGAGCGTATTGTCATTAGATCCTTTGCATCTGAGACAGTAGGTTTATTTGCCGATATCAGCTATTCTTGTGGCGTGAAGTTATGTAATCACGTGCTCATCCAAATCAAAAACGACGAGATCAAGACGCTTCCATTCGGTTCATCTAGTATTTTTCAGAAAGCATTGTTTTCACCTGATGAAAAAATGCTGGGTATTGTTTTAGGCAGAAATGAAGGTACTGAGCTTGTAAGAAATAACTTATTTGTCGTAGATATAAAAAGACTAGAAGCGGCAAAAGTGGCATGTTCAAGTGATGTTGTCAATCAACTCGTTGAAGTAGATTCCTTTATTTGGCCGATTCATCTAATACAATGGCTTGATAACAAAACGTTAGAGGTGACCGTTCCCCAGTTGAACGACTCTTCCTACGACGCTCTCGTTACGTGGAAGAAAGGAAACGGTGCTGAAAGAGCGCTGCAGGTGGAATTGGAATCTAGCGACTAATCATCTAATCATCTGCATCACTTTTCGAGAAAGAAAATCGGGGATATGGAAAGCGACAGCCCAATGACTGTCGATTTTGCACCCAAACCCTTAACAAAAACTATGTAAGAGACACATGTAACCTTACACCTTAATCGATTTACTAGCATTTGCATTTCCTCAGCCAGCTCTGCAAGCGCCTGGGTAAAAGTCACGATCTCATTCATCCCTGCTGCTTGCTCTTCATTGGCTGTAGAGTTTTGCTCAATTGCACTCGCGATTTCTTCGGCTGCTTGACTGATTGTCTCCATTGCCGACTCAATCTGGATGGTTCCGCCTGAGATGTGTTTGATAGACGTGCTAATTTCCTGCACTTTTCCCGTCACCCGAGAGACTGCCTGCTTGATTTCATAAAAGGCTCCGTGAACCTGCTCTACCTGCTTCAGTCCCTCTTCCACTTTTTCTTCTCCAACTTTCAAAGAGGTACACGCTTCTTCAATATCCTTTAGAACGATCGTAATCAATGAGGTTACCTGGACCGCCGCATTCTCGGACTGCTCCGCCAATTTGCGTACCTCTTCAGCTACTATTGAGAAACCGCGCCCCATCTCTCCCGCACGCGCCGCCTCAATCGCGGCATTCAAAGCTAGCAGGTTGGTCTGATTGGAAATCTGTGAAATGATCTGGACAATGTCGCCGATTTCCTGCGATCGTTCTCCCAGAATGTTGACTATCAACTTTCGTCCGTTCAGCCGCTTGCTGAATATCGCTCATTTTGCCCCTGACTTGATTCACCATCGTCGACCCATTCTCCGATAAGGTTAACGTTGTCTCCATCATATCCGTCATTTCTGCCCTATTTTCAACGATTCGCTTTACCCCAGCCGCTGCTTGGTGAACGGCAACCGTTACTTCATCCATATGGTTTACCTGTTCTTCGGCACCAGCAGCCACTCTCTGGGGCGAATGCGCAATCTGCTCAGTAGTGCGGACGCTTTGCTCCATGTTTACCGACAGCTCCTGAGAGGATGCCGCCATTACTTCCGATGCCTTGCTGATTTTGAGAATGACCTCCCTCAACTGCTTGACCATTGAATTGACCGAACCGCTTAGCTGACCGATTTCATCGGTTGAACGAATTTTCAGTTCTGCAATCCCCAGCTCCCCATTCGAGATGCGATTGGTCGCCACGGTTACCTCAAGCAAAGACTTGATTTTCCGGCGGTCACATACCAGATCACCAGACTCGTAACCAGCAATTCGATGCCCAGAAATAGGATCAGCTTGTTTTGCATCGACTTGACCAGTAGTTCATACGGGGTATTAAGGACACCAACATACCAGATCCCGATTATTTCTCCCGCACTGTTTTTGATTGGTTCATACGCGGTCTGGTTCAAAACACCGACTACTTCCGCCTCACCAACATAGGTGCGTCCTTCCTTCAATACGGCTTGCTCAACTTCAGGGGCTACCGTTGTCCCGATCGCCCTTGTGCCGTCATCCTTTATTACATTCGTAGCAATACGCGTATTCCCGAGAAAAATGGTTACCGTATCACCGGTTAACGTTCCGATTTCATCGACGATTGAAAAATTTTCATTCGTGACATTTTCGCCCTTATATAGTTGGCTCCCTCGAACCTCCCAATCCCCTGCGTATCGCTCAGTTTAAGTGGATCCTTTATCCTAGGAAGACCATCGTTCGAGCCATAAACTCCCGCTCCGCCCTCTGTCTAGTAAGTAAAAAGCGACAACCCAATATTGTCGCTTTTTACCTTCTCTTCATACAAAGAAAAAACATTATCCATAAGGTTTATCCTTGGTAAAACCCTCAAGACCCAAGTAAGTAAAGATAAATTTTTTTCCTTTTCTTATTTTCTTAAGAATTCCCAGCTCGGACAGTTCCGTTAATTCACGACGTGCAGTTTCATAAGAAACCTTGTATCTTTTTTTGTAATCCTCTATTACCGCAATATTGTTATCTTTTTTATTTATGTAATCAATAAATTTGTTTTGTCTAACTGAAAGATATATCCCCTCTTCGGCAAGCTTTTCTTTCAGGATATCCTTGCTTAATGCTTTCCTAAAGCGATAAATAACCTCCATTATTGATTCATAGGTCATTTCTGCATTTGCAACTAAGAAATATGTCAAATCACTCTCATAATCTTCACTATCTTTGATTGCCTTGTAGTATTTATTCCGATGTTTTTCAATAATTGAAGACACTGAGAAAAACTTAAAAAAAGAATATCCTTTTTTTAATAAATACATATAAGAGAACGCTCTCGCTACCCGTCCATTTCCATCAAAAAAAGGATGCACATAGACAATGTAAAAATGAATGATCCATGCCTTTATTATTGGGTGTATAAATTCCCCTGCTTCGTCTGAATTAATAAACGTAAATAAATCATCCATCATCCATTGGACATCTTTTTCATGGGGGGCAGTATACACCGGAACAGTTTCATCCTTTTGTGAAAAAACATAAACATAATCATCTCTATATTTCTCAGTTTGTTCTTCAGGCTCCAACGTATTTTCTGTTATCTGTTTATGGACACTTAAAAATAGATCCTCATTTAACTCTCTATCAATATTTTCAAGAATAAAGATTAACGTTTGAAAGTTGTTAATTATCATTCTTTCGCTTTTGTTTTTGGGATCGTTAGCCTTAACTACTTCTTTAGCCCTTTTTTTTGTTGAAAATGCTCCTTCAATAACACATGAATAATACGCTTCATCAAAGATAGTATCTAGAATAACTTCTTTCTTGATATTTGAACCTACTAATTTTTCAAGCTCACTACGAGATGTAACATCAATTTGGTTCAATATCTTTTGTAAAAAAGGGGGTGAAGTAAACCAAAATTTTTTACCTTGCTGGTCTTTTAAAGGTATTTCTCTTGCCATTTTCAACCGTTGATCAAGTATAAAATCCCAAACATCCTCAACCTTGTTTCCTGGATCTAATCTAAACGCAATTTCTCTTTTTTGAAGATATCGTTCATGAGAAAACTTTTTAATAAAATCTATGGACATCAAACTCACCTCCCCTGCATATATTATACACATTCCACACCTTTTTTATTACTAATCTTCTACTAATTTGTTCCTAATAATAATTGCTAGACTACAAATAGACAAGGGGAAAAATGTCACGTATTGTAGGAAAAGGCATCTTTCATTATCTTCTTTTTACGCCCTCTTTAGTCGAAGTAACACATCTTTATTAAAACCTAGTAGCTAAGGTGTTGTGGAGAAGCATGTTTCACTATATATCGCTACACTGCTCTTTAGGAATTATAGGAACACACTCCTGTAGTATGCTGAGATTAGTAATAATTGCTACTATCTACTCTTAGCAACTCTTCACTGTAAACGAACATGCACACTCTCCATGACAAAAAAGCGACAGCCCCATGCTGTCGCCCTCCACTATGGACTATCATACCCATCAGACTCTGCACGCGGCACATCCGGCTTGCCTTCGGGACTGTTGTATAGATACTGCGGTACATCGCCGATGATCAGCGAATGCGTAATCGGAATCTTTGTCGTGATCGTCTGCTCCTCTGTAGCAAACGGGATGACAATCCGCAAATCCACTTCCACAAAAATGTAGACAGTCGCCAGCACCATATTGATGCCAGCTTCCTTTAATTCAGTCTCCAGCTTGGTCTTCACCGATCCGATTGGTACAAATGTTACCGGCAAATTGGGCCCCATCTGCGCCAAAAAGCTGTTCCCTGTCGCAAGTCCGAGCGGAATCGTGCGGTCAACTTTATCTGTCTCAAATTCCTGAAGCTTGTTCTGAACTCTCGAGGTGGTTTCGCCCACAATTCTCGCGTATTCCTTGAAGTTAAACTGATACGCCTGAATCTGCCCCTCATTGTTCTTTTCAATCTTGACGATCTGGTTGAAGTCGACTCCTTGTTGGGATATCCGCTTGGTCACAGCGTCCGTAATCGCTTCTTTCGCCAATTGTTCTGCCTTTTGCGATGCCAAAATCAAGAGCGTCGGTTCCAGTCGATTTTGCAGGAACACCAGAAATTGAATCGACATCACCAAAAAAATCACCAGCGCGATTAAAATCGCTTTCGTCGGGGAAAGCGGGTTCCTCCAACGCCGACGGGGTCGAAATATGGCCACGCCCGTCACCTCCCAATTGGTACATCCTATGGTGGGAGAGTGAAAAAAAGACTACCGCTTGCCGTGCTTCAAGTAGCTGCCCAGACTGATTAGACCGAAAACAAATAAAGCCTGCGCGAGGAAAATCATTCCGAACAACGTGAGCGAAACGGCAAGCGGAGGTGCAACCAAAAATCCGACAAAAAACCCCGTTCGGCTGAGCAGACCCTGTATCCCCATCACCCGGCCGCGAATTTGGTTATCTGCCTGTTGAAGAATCGTGCTTTTGTATACTTGAGCCCCTCCCGCAAATAATCCAGCGCCAGTCAAAAGCAACAGTACACTCCACGTATCGTCAAAAGCAAAAGCTAGAGTAACTGCCACAGCCGTCAAAAAGGAAGCTGCAAACATACCTGTCACGAGCTGGACTCGTAAACGAGAAGCGAGAAAGGAGCCACCAAGTGCACCGACACTCATCGCAGACCACATAAACCCGTGCAAGGTAGCATCCCCTGCGGATAGCCGATCAGCCAAAAAGGGCAGCCCATAATTATGCGAAGCCGTACTGATGGACTCAAACAAGGCCAACAGACTGATGGCAAACAAAACGGGATGCTTCCGCAAATATAGCAGCGTGTACCCTAGTCCCGTCGTCTTGCCTGCCTGCCCATCAGTTGGGTCGGCTGGCAGGTCTGCACGATTCTCCCAGCGAAAACGCGTCAGCATCAACGCCGAGAAAAGAAAGCTGGCCGCATCACATGCGATGACAAACAAATAGCCAAAATGGTCGGTCAAAAACCCGCCGAGGGCGAAACCAATGATGCCGACAGCCGATTCCAGACGCACAGTGAGCCCATTGATCTTGACCAATTGTTCAGAGCCAAACATCTGTGGCAAAGAAGACTGGAAGCTAATGTGGAATAAGGTGTAGAGCATCCCTTTGAGAAAAGCTGCCGTTATCACAACATACGGATTTGGAAAGAAGAGAATCGCCAAGATAGCAAGACCTGCTCCCAGATCACTTGCAATCATCGCCTGTCTTCTATCCAGTCTGTCAGCCAGCATTCCTGCAAATGGACTAAACAACATGCCCCCGACCTGACGCGCCACAAAAAAAGCCGTTAACCAATAGGCGCTATGTTCAAATGTGAAGATCAACGCGCTGCAGGCAATCAAATCCATCCGCGATCCTAGCGAAGACAGCGCATTGACATACAAATATGTTTGTAGATTCTTCATTGTCCAAACCTCCTGATTACTACAGGCGGTTTAGATCGCACGCCCCCATTTAGCGGGTGCGTACACTGATTATGGCAGTTGACATGCGCATGCCTCCTCATACTCGTAAGTCTACTTCTTTGATCTACCTCAAACTTATCAAGGGGGCGCTTCCCCAAATCGACCTGAGCGGCCTAAATTGCCGTACCTCCATGATAGCGCCAATCTGAAATGATTGTCACCAAACTTCTTCTCAAAATGAACAAATATGTCTTCATTCTCACCGCTCTTCAACTAAAATTCATATCTTACAGCAAGAAGTTGAGTTTGGGAGGTTGCAAACGACCATTGTCCAAGCCGGAGACTCCTGCTATATAGCATCTGGAGAAATTCACTCGATCCGAAATAACGGTGACACCCCGGTGATTTCCCTCAATGTTTATACACCGCCGCTTCGCAATTGCAGAAAGTACCAAATGGCATGTCTATTCTAACCAGCGGGAACGAGACGGACAAAAACCGTTCATAAGCGGGGAAGCAGCCTTTCGCTGTTTCCCCTTCATTATTTTTGGGGAGGGGTAGGCGGCATTTACCTGAACACTCCCGGAAGCCATAACGATAGAAACGGCAAATAGCTGAGTATCAGAACATCCGCAATCAGGACAACGATAAACGGTAAAACTGCTCTGGTGATTTGTTCCAGGCCAATATTGGCAATATCACAGGAGATGAACAAATTGATGCCAAGCGGAGGCGTACACATCCCCATGGCCAGATTCACGATCATGATGATACCAAAATGAATCGGATCGATCCCCATGTGAACGGCGACGGGAGTGAGAAGTGGTGCCAAAATGATAATTGCCGGAGAGGTTTCAAAAAACATCCCAACGATAAACAGAAGTAAATTGACAATCAACAAAAAGACAACCGGAGATGATGAAAGGTCAACAAAAAAAGCACCGACTTTCGCCGCAACGTTTGCACGGCTCAAAATCCAGCTGAACAAGCCGGTATTGGCAATAATAAACATGACCGCCGAAGTGGTGATCACCGCATCCCCCAACAGGGAAAGCAACCTTCGCCAGCGAATCTCCCTGTATACAAACAGGCCGATGATCAATGCGTACACAATCGCGATTGCCGCTGCTTCGGTCGGAGTAAACACCCCGCCGTAAATTCCACCAAGAATGATAAATGGCATCAACAGCGCCCAGAAAGCTTCGCGAAATGTCCGGTAACGTTCCGACCAAGTAGCACGGTTCTCTTTCGAAAAGCCTCGTTTTCGTGATAAGACATATACGGTAGCCATCAGGGATATCCCCACAAAGATACCGGGGATTACGCCAGCGATAAACAAGTGGGTAATCGATGTTTGCGTCGCCACTCCATATAGAATCAACGGAATGCTCGGTGGAATAATCACCCCTAATTCACCCGAAACAGCCTGTACCGCAGCAGAAAAATCGCGCCGATAGCCCTGGTTTATCATCGCGGGTATCAAAATCGCGCCGATTGCGGCGGTGGTTGCCGCGCTTGAACCGGATACAGTCGCAAAGAACATGGCCGTAACCACCGAAACCATTCCTAGCCCCCCGGTCAGATGTCCGATCAAGGCGCTTGCCATATTTACCAGCCTTTTTGAAATCCCCCCCTCCTCCATCAGCAGCCCCGCCAGAATAAAAAACGGGATCGCCATGAGAGGAACGGAATCCACGGAAGCAAATTCGCGTTGAGCCAGTAGTAATAGGGGAAGCTCTCCTTGCCACCAAACGACAAGGGCGGAAGCCAATCCCAGCGAAATCGCAATGGGAACACTTACAAGCAAAAAAACAAGCATGGAGACCATCAAGAGAATTCCCATTACGCTTCTCCCTCCCCGGCCCCGACAAACAGTTCAATGATCACTGCGATACTATTCATGATCAGCAAACAAGATCCAATGGGGATCGCTGCATAAGGGATGGACATGGGAATTCCCAGCGAAGCAGAAATCTGTACATGTACTTTCAGCAGCATCTTGATTCCTTGGATGAACAATAAGAGGAAAAAGGCAATGGAGACTAGATTTACCGTAGTTTTTAGCCGTCTCCTCTGCCGCTTGGACAACCTTTCTGCGACCGCCTCTACACCAATCAGCTTTTGCTCGCGAAGAGCCAGGGCCACACCCAAAAACACAGTATAAACCATCAAGTACCGGGCTAGTTCTTCTGACCAGGATAAGGGGAGACTGAGCATAAATCGGGAAAATACCTGAATGATGACGATTACGGACATGATGGCCAACAAAATTCCGACGAGAATTTTCAGATAATGATTCAGCTTATCAATGAGACGCAATACCTTCAGCATGTCATACCACCTCTTTCCCATTCCACCCATCCCCCGAAAAGAGAGCTCCCCGTTCTCGTCTTACTTGAGTGCTGAGATTTTTTCGAGAAGTTCACCATATTCCTTCCAATATTGGTCGTATACTGGCTTTGCAGCGGCACGGAAGGCTTCATGGTCATACTCGCTTTGGCTAACAACCTGTACCCCTGCATCTTTTAAAATTCGCAAATACTCTTCTTCCTTTTTGGCGATGAATTGCCGCTCGTAATCGCGTGCTGCTGCTGCCGACTTGAGCAGAGCCTGCTGCACTTGTGCGGGGTAGCTCTCATATTTATCCTTGTTCATCAAGAGTAGTGCGGCGCTGTAGAAATGGCCGGAGAGGGTCAAATACTTTTGCACATCGTACAATTTTGCAGGAACAATCACGGAAAGCGGATTTTCTTGCCCATCGATGACCCCCTGCTGCAGGGAAGTAAACACCTCCGTAAAAGACATCGGAGTCGGGTCGGCACCAAAAGCATGAAATGAATCAAGATGAATCTTGTTTTCCATCGTGCGAATTTTAATTCCCTTCATATCTTCCGGTCTGACGATAGGCCGTTTGCTGTTGGTTATATGGCGAAATCCGTTTTCCCCCCACACGAGCGTCTTAAACCCGACCTGTTCCAGCTGATGGGACATTTCCTCGCCAATCTCCCCATCCAACACCTTGTTGGCATGCTCTCTGTCTCTAAAGAGGAAGGGAAAGTCCAGTGCATTGACGATCGGTACGAAATTTCCGATTGGCCCTGTTGAGGTAAGGACCATATCCAGCGTTCCCACTTGTACGGACTCGGTCATCTCCCGCTCTCCGCCCAAGACACCGTTGGCATGAATATCGACCAAAACCTGTCCGTTCGTCTCCAGCTCCAACAGTTCCTTAAACTTTTTCGCAAACTGTTGAAAGTGGGAGTCTTCGGTAGCAGACGTATCATGGCCAAGCGCGATTGTGATCTTTTCCCTGTTGCTATTCTGAGTGGTTGGGCTGTCCTGTGCTATTCCTGCACACCCCGTAGCACCTGCAATCAGGAACACCGCGGCGAGAATCTGAAGCCATGCTTTTTTCATCGAACCTCCCCCTATCCCCCTAAATAAGCCTCTTGTACGCGTAAATCGCCGAGTAAATCGGCAGCATTCCCTTCCATTACCACTTTTCCCGTCTCCAACACGTACCCATAGTGAGAAATTTTGAGCGCCTGCTTCACGTTTTGCTCTACTAATAGAACCGTTGTGCCTTCCTGATTAATTTCGCGAATGATGCGAAAGATGTCGGCGACAACCAGTGGAGCCAATCCCATGGATGGTTCGTCAAGCAAGAGCAGCTTCGGTCGGGACATCATCGCACGGGCAATCGCCAACATCTGCTGCTGCCCACCGGACAAGGTGCCGCCCAATTGATTCTTGCGTTCACCCAGTATCGGAAAACGTTCCAAAACCTTCTCCAAATCGTGCCCTACCTCATTATCACTACGAAGGTATGCGCCCATCTTCAGATTTTCCCACACGGTCATACCGGCAAAGATGGCTCTCCCTTCAGGTACGAGAGCAATCCCGCGCGTTACCCTCTGATCGGAGCGAAGCGCGGTAATGTCCTCCTCGGCAAACAGGATTTGTCCCCCTCTTGGTTTTAATAAACCGCCTATTGCCTTCATCAACGTGGTCTTTCCTGCCCCGTTTGCCCCGATTATTGTAACTATGCTTTTTGCAGCAACGGTGAGATCAATGCCTTTGAGCGCCTGAATATTGCCGTAAAACGATTGAATCCCTGTGGCCTTCAGCATATTTCCCCATCCTCCCCCCCTCCGAGGTAAGCTTCGATCACCGCAGGGTTTTCTCTCACTT
This sequence comes from Brevibacillus sp. NRS-1366, assembly GCF_050467985.1. Taxonomy (NCBI): domain Bacteria; kingdom Bacillati; phylum Bacillota; class Bacilli; order Caryophanales; family Paenibacillaceae; genus Brevibacillus; species Brevibacillus sp. NRS-1366. The sequence continues at coordinate 18,965 of NZ_JBITPN010000021.1, forward strand.
CCTTCGGCTTTCCTTCGGCGATCTTCTCCCCGAAATTTAGGACGGCAAGACGGTCGCAGATACGCATGACAAGATTCATGTCATGCTCGATCAACAATACGGTCACACCCAGCTTCTGGATCTGTTTGACCAGTTGGAACAGCTCTTCCGTCTCTGTTTCATTCATCCCCGCCGCTGGTTCGTCCAATAAAATGAGCTTCGGCGAACTGGCCAGAGCACGGGCAATCTCCAGGCGACGCTGTTGGCCATAAGCCAATGCGGAAGCGACAGTCTCCGCTTCTCTTTCCAATCCGACCAACTCCAGCAGTTGATCGGCTGTTTCAGTGACTCGCCGTTCTTCTTCACGCTGTTTTGTCGTGCGCAATACGCTGCTCCACACTCCAGCACTGCTTTGCCCATGCGCTCCGACCATTACGTTTTCTCGTGCCGAAATCTGAGAAAACAGGCGAATGTTTTGAAAGGTACGGGAAATTCCTGCCTTGGCAATTTGATGCGGCTTCAACCCGCTAATCTGTTGTCCATTGAATCGAATCGTACCCGTGCCGATCGAAAACATGGACGTAATCAGGTTGAACAATGTGGTTTTTCCAGCGCCATTGGGGCCGATCACTCCGAATACTTCACCTTGCTTCACGGTAAACGACACATCTTTTAGCGCAACTAAACCGCCAAACGATTTCCCTACTTGGTCTAATGACAGAGTCATTTCCCTTCTCCTTTCCAAACCATCTTTGAGCGGGAGAATTGGTCCTCATTCCGTGCGCCGCGACTCCATAAGCGCTTCAACCGTTTTATCAAATACCGGTCGATGATCCCCTGCGGGCGGAAAACCATCATCCCGATTAAAATCATTCCGTAAATCATCAGACGGTAATTCTCAGCCCCCCTCAACACTTCAGGAAGCAAGGTGAGGAAAACAGCTCCGAAAATCGGGCCCCAAATCAGTTCACTTCCACCGAAAACGGCAAATATTAAAATTTCTACCGCACGATGATACGAAAAGTCCGCCGGGATGATAAACGAGGTGGTGTGGGCATATAAGGCACCGGCGAGACCTGATATCAGCGCTCCTTGGAAAAATGCCAGAATCTTGTAGTATGTCGTATTGATTCCCATTGCTTCCGCTGCCTGCTCATCTGCTTTGATCGCTGCAAAGGCCCGGCCGACACGAGAGTGGTTTTGCCTGACAAAAAACCAAACCAACATCAGGACTATGACAAACAATAGTAAAAACGTTAGCAGGGCTGCCAGTTGGTTGGGTCGTACACCCAGTTCGCCGACATAGTCGCCAATTGCGTTGACCAAACCTGCAACCAAACTGTCCAAGTTGGGAATGGCAGGAATGCCCATGGCTCCGTTGGTGATTTCCAGGTTGTTAAAGCACACACGAATCACCTCGCCAAAGCCAAGTGTGGCGATTGCCAGATAGACCCCGTTCAGCCTAAGCGCAGGAATGACAACAAAGAAGCCAGTTACTCCCGCTGCCAAAGCTCCCAGCAAAATGCTGATCGGGAGGGGAAGACCCGCCTGCATAGTCGCAATGGCAGAAACGTACGCTCCAACACTCATAAAGCCTGCGTTGCCCAGTGACAGCTGTCCGGTGGACATCGTCACGTAGATACTGATACCCAAAACGGCATTGATTACTATGAAAGAAGCAATTTGCAAGTAGTAAGGGTTCAACAGCATATCGATCATGAGATCACCGCCTTTCCGAAGCAACGGATTGCCCGAATATGCCTTGGGGTCTAGCGAGAAGAATGACGATGATCATTAAAAAGGCAATGGCGTCACGGTATCCGGAAGCACCATAGGCAACACTCATCACCTCTGTTAACCCGAGAATGAAACCACCAGCGATCGCCCCTCTCAAACTGCCCATGCCCCCTAAAATGATGATAGCCAATCCCTTCAACCCCATCGCCAATCCCATCTGCGGTGATACCGCGTTAAACGCCATTCCGACCAGTACGCCAGCAACCCCTCCCATCGCCGACGCGATAACGAGAGTGAGTGAAATCATTTTTTGTGTGTTTACCCCCATCAGACTGGCCGTTTCCATGCTTTCCGCAGTAGCTCGCAGAGCCGTACCTGCTTTTGTTCGGCCCAACCAGAGGGAAAGTCCGATCATCAATACGAGGGAAATGAAAAAGATGAGCAGTTGCGTCAGATAGATCGTAACCGCTCCTACCTGAAAGTGAATGTCCGCCAGTGCTACCGGAAATGGCCTCGTTTCAGGACCAAATAGGTTAAGTGCCAGGTTTTCCAGAATGATAGAAGCGCCAATGGTACTGATTAGAGGGGCGAGATGGGAGGCCCCTGCTTTTCGGCGCAAAGGCCGCAGGGCAAATCGATCAAGCAAAAATCCAAGCACTGCCCCAGTCGCCGCAGCAGCGAATAGCGCGATGACAAGCGGAGCCTGAAAATGAGTTACCAAAAGAAGCCCGATGAAAGCACTAAACATGAAGATTTCCCCATGGGCCATGTTGAGAATCTGCAAAACGCCAAATACAATCGTATAACCCAGCGCGACAATGCTGTATATGCCACCTAGCGTCAACCCGTTGCTCACCTGCTGCCAAAGCATCACTGCCCGCCTCCTTCTCTTTGCTATTTCAACTCGACGAACTTTCCGTCCCTGATCGTGAGCACAACCGGATTCATAATCGGGTTACCAACTTCGTCGAAGGAGAGCTTTCCGGTAACACCGTTAAAATCTTTGATTGCAGCCAGCGCATCGCGCATTTTGGCGCGGTCATCTGCAGCCCCCGAATTCAATAAGGCTTGGGACAAGATATACAAACCGTCATACGCTGAGGCGGCAAACTGGTCCGGTTTCTTGCCGTATCTGGTTTCGAAATTTTGGACAAACGCTTGCACCATGGGCTCATCCAATTCGGGAAACCACGGACTGGCAACAATGACCCCTTCCGACGCTTTTCCGGCTTGCGCGATGATTTGCGGAGAGTTAAACCCGTCTCCGCCCACGACGGGCAGATTCAGACCCAACTTGCGTGCCTGGTCGAGAATCAAGCCGCCCTCTTTGTAAAAACACGAAGCGAAAATCGCGTCAGGCTTAGCAGCTTGTATATTGGTCAGCTGCGCACTAAAATCACTGTCTCCCGAGGCATACTTTTCCACCCTGACGATCTCCAGGCCCAGCTCCTCTGCGGTAGCTTTCATCGTCTCAAAGCCTGATTTGGTAAAATCATCATCATAAGCGTAGATAATCGCTACTTTTTTGATTGGAATTTTTTCTACCGCCTTTTTAATTGCGGCGGGGACCGCTAACGATTCAGGTAGTGCATTGCGGAACACATACTCTCCGATCTCCGGGATGCCTTCTGCCACTGTAGAAGTCCCCAAAATCGGTACTCCGGAGCGGTTGGCTACAGGACCCACGACAAACATCTCTGAACTGGTAGTCGGTCCGATAATAGCCACCACCTTCTCGGAATTGATCAGTTTTTGTGCCGCATTTAATGCTTGATCACGTTTGCCGACGGAGTCCTCCACCGCGAGTTCGATTTGCAATGCCCCCTTGTTCTTCTCGTTCAACTCTTCCTGGGCCAACTTTATACCGCTCATGATCGCTTCTCCGTAAGCAGCTCCATTGCCTGTCAAATACGCAATCAGACCGACCTTGGCAGTCTGCCCGTTGGTAGCACTCCCCACGGGCGCCGCGGTATCACTAGTCCCTTTGGCATTGTCTGTCCCTGCAGGTAATGAGCCGCAAGCTGCCAAAGTTAAAACGAGTAAGGCAACTACCAAAGGCGTAAACCATCTTCGCTGATTCATCCTTCAAGCCCTCCTACTCGGAATTTATAATCTGAATATTTTGACTATTTTTCATAAAGGCTGGGGGCAGCCCGAATAAACGGTTTACTAGCCGCCCGTACTGCTATGATTTTGCTCCATCTGCCTAAGCATTTTGACCAGCGTCTCCCCGTCCTCTGTGTTGTGATCAGCGGCAATTTCCTGAGCGCGGTCAGCATCACCGTTCATGACCGCTTCTACCAATCTTTCATGGAGCGCTGGTATTTTTGCTAGGTCGGTACACAATCCGCCGGTAGCATTTATATACAGCCTCGTTTGTGTTTCGATGATCGCATACATCTCCTGAAGACGCTTGTGGGCAGACATTTCAAAAATAACCCGGTGGAGATTGTAATCAGCCTCCATTACCACTTGCCAGTCGCTTTCGTCCACGGCGGTAACCAACTGCACAAATGCTTCCTTTAGCATTCTCGCCTTGTCAGGTGTTATCCGTTCTGCCGCCAATTTTGCCCCCATCGCCTCCAGCGTGTTGCGAAGCGTATAGATTTCCCAGGCATCTTCAGGTGTCAATGCTTTGACGGAGGTACCTCGAAATGGGTCGTGAACCACAAGTCCTTCACGCGCCAGCAGCTTTAAAGCTGCTCGGATAGTGCCCTGGCTGACGTCTAATTTTTCAGCTAGACGGGCCTCTACAAGCCTTGATCCAGGCTCCACTTCACCGGTCAAGATCTCCTTCCGTAACATGTCGGCCGCTTTATCATCCAGACCTTTTCGCATATATGAGGGTCCTCCTGTAAACTCAGAATTTTCCCACGATCGTACACTATATTGCGTTCATAATCAATAATCTAACAGCTTCAAGACTTCGTGAAAATTGCCAAAGGAGTAATCCGGTCTTGCCGAACCGCTCAGCGCCTGGCCACGGTCTACCAAAACGGTCTGCCATCCAAGCTGTTTGGCCACAGCTACATCGTACTCAAGGTCACAACAGATGTGCATGATTTTCGAACCGTCTGCTTCTACTCGGTGCTGAGCCAGTTGAAAGGGGCGAAAATCGGGTTTGTACGCCTTGGAGTCCATCGCGGTAACCACTTCATCAAATCTGACTCCGATTCGTTTTAGCGTCTCTGCCATAATCTCGTTGTCCGTGTTTGAAATGATGCAAAGTTTGTACCGTTCTTTCAGCCGCTCTAAAGCAGCGGGAACCTCCGGGAACGGCTCCCATTCCGGCATGGAAGCGACCAGCGCTTCGCCGTCCGCAGGATCATAGGCAATGTCGAAATGAGCCAGAGTCTGCGCCAGACTTGATTTGAGGATGTTGCGATACGGTTGATAGGCTCCCTTGGTCAGGTGAAACTGGCACGTAGAAAACGTTCGGGTAAACTCCTCTAACGTGACATTTGCCTGTTTTTTGGACAAAATCTCCATGAACACCCGACGTTGACCCGTTTCCCAGTCAACGAGGGTACCGTAACAATCAAAAGTAAGTACGCTGGGTCTTACAAATTGGCTCATAGTTTGTCCCTCCTCGTCCGTTTTTTACACTACCGTTGTTCTCATAAAGAGAACCCCTCTATGAGAACAACGGTCCAGTTTGCTGCGGCAGAATCCTTTAACGGGGCAGCGTGGCTCCGGTAGCCGCTGAACTTACATGCTCTGCGTAGAACTTTAGGTAACCGCGAGTCACTTTGCTCGGTTGCGGCACCATTTGTACCCGACGGTTCTCCAGTTCTTCCTCCGACACTTCCAGATTGATGACTCTCTCGTGCAGGTCAATATGAATCTGGTCACCTTCCCGTACCAACCCGATCGGACCGCCTTGGGCAGCTTCCGGGGAGATATAGCCGACTGCCGGGCCGCGGGAAGCGCCAGAAAAGCGTCCATCGGTGACCAACATCACTGAATCGTCCAGACCCATACCGACCAAGGCTGCGGTAGCCCCGAGCATTTCTCGCATACCTGGTCCTCCCTTTGGTCCTTCATTGCGAATAACCACAGCCTCACCCGGCTGTACCTTTTCCCCGTAAATGGCCTCGATGGCATCTTCTTCATTTTCAAAAACTCTGGCCGGACCAGTAAACCTCCACATTTTGGCGTTCACTGCCGAACTTTTCACTACACAACCGTCTGGTGCAAGCGAACCGCGCAGAACAAAGACTGCTCCTTCTGATTGTACAGGATTCGAGCGTGGCTTGATTACCTCTGGATTCAACACCTCGGCCCCAGAAACAATTTCCCCTACTGTTTGACCGGAGACAGTCGGAAGATCCAAATCAATCAGATCACCAAGTTCTCTCATCACAGCTGGGACTCCTCCTGCAAAATGAAGGTCGGTGACTCCCCACGGTCCGGAGGGAGAGATGGCAGCCAGGGTCGGCGTATTTCGGCTCAAACGATCAAATGTATCTAAATTCACTTCGACACCCGCCTCCTTCGCCATCGCCTGAACGTGGAGAACCTGGTTTAACGATCCGGAAACCGCCATCGATACCCGGATTGCATTTTCAAACGAAGCCTCGTTCACCAGCTTGGAGGGTGTAATCTGCTCATTGAGTAGCTCTAAGATCCGCATGCCTGAATACTTGGCTGCCCGCAGCTGCATATTGCTCGCACCAGGAATTGTGGAAGTGTGTGGAAGGGATAATCCGAGTGCCTCAGTGATCATTCCCATCGTATTTCCGGTGGAAGCCGTTGAAACTGCCCCTGGCCAAGGAAACAGCATGTCCTCATACTGCCTTAGATCCTCCTCCGTGATCAGTCCTCGCTTGACTTGCCCCACTCCTTCGAATACGTCTTCAAAGTACAGCTTTTTGCCGCGATAGACACCGGGCAAGGTAGGACCACCGTACAGAACGATGGTGGGAAGGTCCAAGCGAAAAGCGGCCATCACCATTCCAGGTACGACTTTATCCCCGCACGGGAGCATCACCAGAGCATCCATGCCGTGTCCTTTCGCCATCAGTTCAACCAGGTCTGCGACAATTTCACGGCTTGGCAGCACATACCGCATGCTGTCTCCAGCTTCTGCCTCGCCATCGGTAACATGAAATGCGTTGAATTCAAACGGGGTTCCTCCTGCCATCCGGATTCCTGTTTTCACCGCATCTGCCACTATGCGCAAATGGGCATTCTCGGGAGCAAAGTCCTGATAGCAGTTCACCACACCGATAAGTGGCCGCTCCAATTCTTCGTGAATAAACCCCGCGCCTTTGGCCCACGAGCGTTGCGGAGCACGATCCACCCCATGAAACTGTTTAACACTGTTACGCATACGAATTCCTCCTTGAATTGAAAGTACATTACGGCATTGATTATTCTGAATATTGCATGATGTGAGAATAACACGAATAATGAGGATAATCAATAATTAATTATTAATTATTTTTTATTCCAAGCTTCATCAAAAAACCTCGAGGCCTGTTCGCCTAGGTGCGACCGCGTTTTATGGAGAGTTTTACCGATATGATGCCAGATGCAGACGCTGAGGCACTTTGTTATGCGCACTAAGAAAAACGCGGGAAGTGTGAAGTGCACCCGCGTCTTTTGGGTAGGTGGTCGGTGAGGCTGTGGTGGAGAAGAGGAAAAGGGAGAAAACGCTCCAGCTTCCCCAGCCCCCTGCTGAGGGGTCATCCCTGCACAGTTCCATGAAAAAAGGGAAACCGCGTCCAAAGCAGCCGATCCATGACGCTTCTCAGAGGTGGACGCTTAAGACCGTGTTTCCCTTTTTTCATTCCACCTCGGCTGGGCCCCAAAGAGCTTCGCTTTTTCTCCCTTTTCCCAGGCCAGCTTTAACTCTTCCCCCCGTCTTCCTTATTGTTTACACAAAGAACCGTTAGGGCCCACCCTAACGGTTCTTTGTGCTTCAGCGGATATCCGAAAGCTTGTATTCATAACCGTGCAAACCCTTGTAATACTCAGGGTACATTGGACTTCTGCACAACTCGCAGCCGAATTGCGGTGGCACTGTAGGATCTCCATCGTCCATTGCATCAAAGCTCCGAACAACATCCAAAGGGATTTCCTCGGTTTCACCGCATGAACAAGTCGTACAAAAACGTCCCTTACAACGAAACGGAACTCTTCTCACATGATGGCATTCTTCGCAAACCAACAATTTGAAACCGTTTCTGGGGTCACCACAAGAACGAAACTCTTCTACTTCCTTTAAGACTGAGGCATGCTATTTATTTCTTTTTAACGGTAATCGTCCAAGAGGCATCATCAATCTGCTGGTAATTGGTGATGGCATGACCCTCTTCAGCGGCCCAGCGCGGGATGCTTTCAGTTGCTTGCGTACAATCAAAATCAATCACCAGTTCATCACCGCTATTCAGTGATTGGATGGCTTCTTTTGCTTCTATGAGTGGAAAAGGGCATACCATGCCACGTACAGCTAACTTGTGTTGCATCTGACATTCCTCCTACGCAGTTGTGATTCTGGCGCTTTGTTGTTTTCTCGCTTGAATTCGCGGCCGCACATAAACGAAATACGAAGCGGTCCATGTACCCAATATGATAAAGAGTAAGGAAATCCATCCTTGCCATGTCATCATCGCAGTCATGACAAGCCCGTTTCCAATCGAGCAGCCGCCTGCCAGGCTGGCGCCAAAGCCCATCAGGATTCCTCCTGAAAAACTGGAAACCGCTACTTTTGCGTCTGGAACCCGAAAGCGAAACTCACGGCTTGCCTTGGCAGCGATAAACGAGCCGAGCAAGATACCCAAGACGAGAAACACACCCCAGTTGATGTATTTCTCACTGTTTCCGGTGACCAAATACTGCAAAATATTCGCCGACGGTGTTGTAATTCCCAGACCCGACATTCTTCCTGTTGCTTCGCTCAACGGCCAAGCCAAGAGGGCAATGAGCCCCACTGCAATCGCCGTTGCAAACGGATGCCAGCGCTTCTCAAACAACAGGTGAGCAAGACCGCTTCTTTTAGCAGGCAAAGACGGAATCGCCACCTTTGGTTTGCGCAAATGTTTGAAGACGAAATACACCGTGATGAGAGCAACAATGACGATAAACGGCCAAACAGAAGTGCCGAATGTAGCTGGGATCGAGTTGGTCGGAAGCGTATAAGCTTTGAAGCTGTCACCCAGCGGAACCAGTACTCCGCTCTTCATGATGGCGCTCATCAGCATATAAGCAAACAAGCTGATCCAGCTTCCAATCAAGCCCTCCCCGGCGCGATACCAAGTACCCGTAGCGCAGCCACCCGCAAGTACGATCCCGATCCCAAAAACAAAGGAGCCGATAATCGTACCGAGCCACGGAAATGCACCCGCTTTAAACTGAATCAATCCCATTTGAATCAGGGCAAACACACCAATGCTTTGAATCACAATCGCAATCAGCAGGGCGTAGAACATCCGATAATCTTTTGCGAGAAACATGTCACGAAAACCACCGGTCAAACAAAACCTTCCCCGTTGCATCACAAACCCAAGCAGCGCTCCACATAATAACCCCGTAACAATCATTTGTCCTATCATGTGTTTCCCCCAGATCATCTTAATTCATAGTAAAACAATACGAATTATAAGTGTTTTTAATTTTAGCACAATTATCGCTTCTGTCAATCGAAAATTCCGATAGCTTAACCAGGATATTAAAATAAAAAAACACACCGCCGAATCATTCGGGGTATGCTTAAAAGCGATCTATCTACAAATTTTCAGTAATATCCGAGAGCTCATCAGCGGAAATGGCAACCTGGGCAACAGCCTGATTCATATCCGCCATTACCCTGAAAAAGTTCTCCAGCTCTCGCTGAATCCGCGTGCTCTGTTCTTTACTATCTGACACAGCGCTCATAATTCCTTCAAAGAACGCATTGGTTTCGTTGGTCATCACCGAACTGGATTGGACTAATGATTGGATTTCGGTCACAACAGATGACAAGACGACGGTCTGCTCATTTGATTTTTCAATGAGCTCCCGGACGCCAAAGACAGATTTCTTTGTCTGCTCTGCAAGCTTGCGTACTTCGTCAGCCACGACAGCAAAGCCACGCCCTTGTTCCCCAGCTCTTGCAGCCTCGATCGCAGCATTCAGCGCCAACAGGTTAGTTTGCTCGGCAATGGCTGTAACTACGTCCACAATCCCCTGGATTTTTTCAGCGTTTCCTTCCAGGGTGTTCATTTCTTCAGCGATTTGCCTCACACTATCCTGTATGTATCCCATTTGTTCCTGCTGCTTCTCCAGCTTTTCTTTCCCTTCTTTGGAGAGCGCCTGTGCCGTGCTCGAAAAACCCGTCCCGTTTTCTGCAAATCGAAGTACTTCTCGTGACTGCTCTGTCAATTGCTCGACTGAAGCGCTATTTTCCTCCGAGACCGCTGCCAACTCATGCGCCGAATTGGAGAGCGCAATACGCAGCTCTTCCTTTTTATCTTGCTCGTTTTGACGGGCCCGCTCATGCTCTTTTTCGTATTCCTCGAGAACGATCTGCTGCTCAATATTGAGAATTTTGGTTACGACCGCAATGGCGCGGACAAACTCCTTTTTGTCGGGAATTCGGTCATCGAGGATGTCTATAATGGAAACTAGCAAATTTTGAAACGCACACATATACCATTTAGGCTCCAGACCAATCCGCATGTGCATAACCGCAATCCGACTGCGTTGTTCGATATAGGCACTGTCAATTCGGCCGCTAAACATTTCCTTGATATGACGGTTTAATGTCTGCTTTAATCGCTGGATGGTGCTATTGTTTTCGATGATTTTCATGAGCAACTGTTCTTTTTCTATATTTTCATAGAAATAATCCACTATTTTTTCAATATTTTGCGTGATAATGGGCTGCAGGGCTTTCGCAATTGCCAAGTCTTCCTCAGTCAAATCGATCAGGGAAAGCTGCCTGGAAAGCTGCGATTGGGACTGAATATGCATTTGTCCCTTTTCCTTGATTTCCTGAAAGAACGACTCCCTTCTCGGTTTTCCTTTTAATCCGAACAAGCTGGAAAACGGGCATGTACTCATAGGGTGGACTCCTTTTTTTGTGCGAATATTCTATACAAAAATACGCGAGGTATATAGGAATGTAATAGATTTCCAGTTAACTACATCCTGTCAATTATATACCCGAAGATTAGTAAGTGCAAACAAGAGGCTAAGTCGCATCCGCAAAGGAATAGAATCAGGACTTCCATCCGTTCGTCCAAATAGAAGTCCCTAAAGATCTTACCTGTCCGCTTTTTTTACTTTCGCATTTTGCAGCTTCCACCCATTTTTGTCCCATTTCCAGATCGACTCTACATAAGCGATTGTATCTGCATTCGCTACCCCACTCACTCGCTGGATCCCCTTCAACTCACAGATGCCGTCGCCATTTTCATCAATCGGCGCAAGCACACTGAACGTATTTGGCATGACTTCCGTTGGCTGCTGCAGCTTCCCATCCTTGTAGATGCCCGCTTCTTCATACATTTTTCGTCGATCGCTAAGGTCTAGAATCGTGGTTTGATTCGTCTCTTTGATCCCCAACTGCACCTTGTAATTGTCCTGGTAAGAGCCCGTAATCGTCAATGACTTGGGAATGGGGAGAATAACCGGATTGTTGTCCTTGTTACTAAACAAATAGTAGTCGGAGGTACCTGCACTGCCGCCTGTCGGTGCCTGAACAAGAATTTGTTTCGCTTTGTTTCCCGTAAAGTCACAAAAGGACATCTGTGGCTGGTAACCTCCGTACGTGGTCGTAAAAAAGGAAGTCTTTTTTGCTATAGGATCCTGCACCATTACCTTGAGCCGATCGTAATACGGACTGTCCGCCGCAAAGCGCTTGCCCAATAGCGTCACGACATCCGGTCGACCGTCGCCTGTGACATCCGGCCGTTTTACTTGGATCTCCTCATAGACTGCAGGAGGCACAGCGAGCTGACTAGACTCTTGTGGTGGAACGGCATATCCCGTAGTCATCCCTGTGAATCCCCAAACTATGCTGCCAATCATTCCAACCCATTTGCTAGCCCACATGTTCTTGCAACCACCTTTCCTTTTATCGCGATACTTGTAGTATGCCGAAAATATGTACGTAAACTTTCCTTTTGCGATAAAATGATTGAGATGATTTCCATAAAGTGAGGAACACTAGTTTGACTGCTTTTGGCGCAAACAGACAAGCAGCCCGTCATACGTATACAAACAAGAGCACTACCCAAAGGAGGCATGCCTGCATGAAGACGCCCGAAGATCAACCTGTGGCGGAAAATCCGCCTAGCCGACTCGCGCTACGCAGTGCCTACGAGCTTATTCTCACCCGTATGTTGCCGCGTCTGTCGTCATCCCCACAATCCACCTGCAGGAGAATGAATGATGAAGATAAGATTGATCCAAAACGGAATCATAACAGCGATAGATGATATCGAAGAGGCTGCGGCCCCGCCTAGCAACGGCTTTTATTGGATAGATGCTACACCGTTTGATCTCGATATTTTACAGCCTCTCTTCGGGCTGCATCATTTGGCTATAGAAGACTGCATAGATGAGGAAGAGCAACGACCAAAGCTACAGCAATACGATGATCATTACTTTATGGTGATTAATGGCATCGCCTTTCACGATCAGGACATTTTTTTACGGGAAATCAATATTTTTCTCGGCAGCCATGCCATTATTACTGTAACCAAGCAGGAAGCTCCAGAGTTCATGTCGATGAACACCATCATTCGTGAAAAAGAAGTGAACCGTACCGATGCCTTCCTCTACTATCTGATCGACCAAATTGTAGATCGCTATTTCGACGTCACGGAGAAAATAGAAGATCTGATTGAAGATCTGGAAGAGCAAATTCTTATGAATACACGAAAATCCCACCTGGACCAAATCATTGGATTGCGCAGTGAAATCTTGTACGCGCGTAAAATGCTCGTGCCACAGCGGGATCTGATTGATGCTCTACATAAAAAAGAACTCCCGCTGATTCAACCTTATCTGCGGAAGTACTTTGGCGATATCGTAGACGATGCGAGTAAAGTCGTAGAGAGCTTTGAAACTTTTCGCGATCTCATCGGAAACTTGCGCGAAGCCTATCAAGCCGCTCTGGCGGGACGAGCCAACGACATCATGCGTGTCTTTACTGCCTTGACTACCATTTTCATGCCGCTCACGATCGTTACAGGTATATACGGGATGAACTTTGATGTCATGCCAGAGCTGCACACTCGCTATGGGTACTATATTGTCCTCGGATGCATGGCTGCCATCGGGGTCACTATGTACGTCATTTTCAAAAAGAAAGAATGGCTCTGACGTATCGACTAGCTCGTCTCTAGACCAAGTCGCCACAAGCAACGATCATCAGAGACAGATTTTGGGACAAATCGCACTCGTATGGCTGCACCAGATCCTGCCCCTCTTCATCTACGAGGATTCGGATGACAGGACGGCTAGGCATTCCTTTGTTGGAGTTGATGACTACCCCAGACACTCCCGAGCTTAGTGTGACACTCAGACCTAGCGGATAGAGCGCAATCGTATCGCGCAGGGCTTCCACGTATTTTTGATCAAACAGTCTGCCTGATCCAGAATACAGAACCTCCATCGCTTCATGAGGCATCATCCCTCTGCGGTATACACGATGGGAGGTCAGCGCATCAAATACATCGGCAACAGCCATTAAGCGGCCGAACGGATGGATCTCTTCCTTTTTGAGTTTACGGGGATAGCCCGAACCATCCCATCGCTCATGATGTTGAAAAGCACAATGCGCAGCGAGCAACGGAATCTCATCTTGGCGACGCAGCATTTCGAAACCGTATTCTGCATGCTTTTTCATGACTTCGAACTCTTCCGTGGTAAGACGCCCAGGCTTTTTCAATATCGTGTCCGGGATTTGCATCTTGCCTACATCATGTAGCATTCCGCCGATACTGATTTCCAGCACTTCTTTTTCCGAGCATCCCGTTTTCATAGCGAGAGCAGTACTATATATAGCAACATTAAAACTATGGGCAAATATGTAATTATCGAAAGCACACGCATCCGCAAGCAGATTCATGGCTGCACGACTACCGCTCAGTTCATCTACTACTGCTGTCATAACCTGACGAATATTGCGACCAAAAGACTTGTCCGAAAAAAGCTGGTGCCACTTTTGAGGAACCTCATGAACAGCACGAAATGTTTCGTGAATGATGGACATAGCTTCTCTGCGGGTCGATTCGGATATAACGGTCTCCACCATGATGTCGTCGGTACGTTTATCCTCAATGTAGAGACTAGCAATATTTTTGCTTTTAAGTCGGATTAGCATCCGTTCGGTAAGTTCTACACCTGCACCAACGAGAACCGTCCCATTTTCTGTATAGATAGACCGGGCCAGCTTATCACCCGACTGGCATTTTTCAATAGATTTCAGTCTCATTTGAAACCTTCGCCTTTCCTCAGGGTATCCCTATTATAGCGTGACTCGACGAGATTCTACATGAAAAATTTTCTAGATTTCATAGCCAAAAAACGCCTTTGCCATTTTTATGGACAAAGGCGTTTCATATGCGGCATTTACATATAACGATTACAGCATTTTAATGACCGCATCGCGACCTGTCATCCCTGCGGTAATTCCTCGTTTTTCTGCTGTCGTAGTCACTGATTCCAAGGGAGCATTAAGCAGCTCCTCAATCGTCTTGACACCTACAGCCCGACCAGCCAAAATTTCTCTTGAAGCCAGTCGATCATTCAACAACCCTACATCAAGCGCTCCACACATGATATAGCCATGATCTGTCGTTACAGCGAGCAATGTTGTTTTCGGCAGCCGCACCGTAACGGCTATCGCTGTTCCCTCTGGAAAATGGACAGGCAATACCTCGACCATCACGCATACCTCCTTTATCTCCTGTCTGTTGGCGTTACCATCCTATGACACAGGAGGAAAAAGTGTGTGAGACACGGCAGGTTAATGCATGATCGTCGCGGGGAATTGTTCCTCCTCCATCGCTACTTTGCGCTTCATGACCTCGATCATGTAGGTGGCCATCATTTGAAACAGCTCTTCGTCATCCATATCATCCACCAGGGCGAGTAGATCTTCACGGGACTGTTCAGCCAAGATACCCACGACAATAGCAGTTATATCTTCTTCGTCTCCGTTAAAATGACCTTTATAAAACTCATACACCTCATCAATAAACCGCATCGTCTGCCGCCTCCCTTTTCCATAGCATGCCCTGTTAGCCCGTCAGTGCATCCTTATTTTAAGGGAGGGCACACACGCTCCTCATGGCGATGATACTTGCTCCCATCTAGGGTGAAAAGCATTTTGGAGCAGCACTTGATCCTGTACGGTAGTGGCGATGACTTCGCGCAGCATTTCAGGCAAAAAGAACTGGATGTGACTGCCCTGCAAGAGCTCGGGGAATAGCCGATTGTACATAAACATATCCACCGTCCCTACCCGATACTCCCGGTTTGCAACCAGCGGCTGGCCATTTACTTCGATTTCCAAAATATATGGGCGCTCTGTCGCCACGTAACGGATGCGCAGACCATCGACCCCCATCCAGCCCTCTACTTTCCCTCGAAATCCGCATCCCCTTAGCTCTCGATGAACAATTTCCGGCTGTATCGCTTGCTCCAAAATACGTGCGAGCTGTACCCCAGAAAGAGTGACTGCACAGGCATTGATCGGATGGGGTACACTTTGCAGCAAATCGGCAAAAGACAAGCTTCCTCGATGCAAGTCCGCGAGCAACAGTCCACCGTTCGCAAGCCCCACCTCAGCTCTCGTCCATTTGCGTATGCTGGCTGCAAGAAAGGAGCCAAATGGTGTCTCATTGGTCCAGCCTACCTGCAGATCGTGCTCTAGATTCGCAATGGGACGAAGCAGACTCTTCTCTGCAGCCTCTTGTTCTGCTTGTAAAAATGCGGTTAGTTGCTCGTCGGGGGGGTAGTCGTTGGAGGCAAACAACTCAGCAGACATGGCAGATACTTTCCCGGCTGTGCGATCCCAGACGAGGCTCACATGCCCCACGTATTGACCAAAGCGTCCCGTTTGGGCGATCAAGGTTCCTGCCACTCGTTCCCCTTGATGGAGAGTATGGTGAGTATGAGCCCCTAGGATGACGTCTAATCCATCCACTTCTTTTGCCAACCGGCAGTCCTCCTGGTAGCCTAAATGAGACAAAAGGACAACGACATCGACCTGTGATCGTAAGGCGGCTACCTGCGCGCGAATCAACGGAAGAGGCTCCATTACCTCCCACCCCATGCTTCGATACGACGGGATAAAAGGTATCGTCATCCCCAGCAGTGCTACTCGCAAATTCGGGAAATCGTGAATGACGTACGGGAGAGACCATGATGGCACTGCACTACTTGCTGCATCTAACAGATTGCCTGTAATGACGGTGAAGCTCGCTCCATGATAGAGCTGATCCAATTTTTCTTTGGGGAGGGTAATGCCTTCGTTATTGCCGATTGTCACATACTGGTATCCACTTCGGTTCATAACACCGACATTTGTTTTTCCAAAGGTGGCTTCGGACTTCATATCCATCCGGTCCATATGATCGCCGATGTCGACGGTGAGGACATTTTCCCCGCGGCGCTCCCATTCCCCGCGACAGATACGTAGGCAGGTCGCGATTCTCGGCATCGCATTGAAATGGCTGTGTAAATCGTTGGTGTGCAGCATATGTAAGGTACAGGTGTCAGCCACGACTTTCCCCTCCCTCTCTACTTCCTTATTCTAGAATGGATTCTGCGATCATCTGTATTCCAATGCCCAAAATCAGGACACGTAAGACGAATACGATGGTCCTTCCTTTCATTTTGCTGGCAGCAATTGCTCCGAGCTTCCCTCCTGCCCACGCCCCTGGTGCCAGCATCGCTGCGTAGAGCCAGTTTACATGATCGTGAAGAATGTTGGTAAAAGACCCGATGACGGCCGAGAAAAAAATGACCAGCATGGAGGTTGCTGTAGCGATGTGCGGCGGAAACCGAAACAGAATCATCATCGCAGGCACCATCAGCACGCCACCGCCCACTCCAAATAACGAGGAGGTAATTCCCACAAAAAAAGCAATCAGCAAGGCGCTCCATTTGCTATATCCATACTCGTATTCATTTCCTTCGTTGTCGATGAAGTGACGCTTTACTTCCCATTCGATACGACGTGGCTTGATTTTGTCCTGGATCATCATGACCCCAAACATGCAGAGCTGAAACACTCCGAATAAAAGAGTGAAACTTTCTGTTGGTAGTAATGTATTAAGGTAGACACCTACGATAGCACCAGGAGCGCTACCGATAAAAAAAAGCAACGAACTTTGTATATCGACCTTTTTCTGTTTCAGATACGAAATCGACGACGAAAGCGCCGTCACAGCAATAACCAATAAGGACGTTGCGGTAGCGACCTGCGAGGACATCGAGCCTGGCATGTACAAATTGGCAAAAAACAGAAGCGCAGGAACAAAAAAAACACCCCCGCCGAGCCCGGCAATACTGCCGATAACACCTGCGACCACTCCGATGAATAAAAACAGCACTGCAATTGTTGCAAGCATACAGACCCTTCTTTCTTGGTAAAGCAGGTAAACTTTCTTACACGTCAAAACAACTCCATTTGGCGTGGATTCAGTCCGCTAGGATGCACACCGAGCATATTTGAAAATTGCTTGGCATTTGCGACCGCATCTCCCCCAGAGTTATTGTTGAACAAAATACAGACTTCATCCGCCTCATCAGCCACCTGCCTGATTCGCGGTACCCACTCGGAAAGCTCTTCATCACTGTAGCGATACAAGTAGCGGACGTCCCGCCAATTTTGCCCTTCTCCAGGATCACGCCAACCCGAATGGTTGCGCCCATGAAATCTGACCAAAGCCAATGCGGGGTGAGCTACAGCCGTAACAATCGGTACTGATCCTGCCCCCACCTGCGGCTCATCACACAATACATGGGTTGCCTCGATACTGCGTAAAAACTCGAGTGTACGCTCACTAAAGCGGGGGTCAAACCAGCTGCGATGCCGAAACTCCACTGCGAACGGATAGCTGGCCATCGCCTGCCGACACGCCTGCACATACTGTACATGCTCCCTCGTGCAATCAAACCAGGGTGGGAACTGAAATAACAATGCTTTCAGCTTATTCGCTTCGACTACCGGCTGGATGCTTTCTTCAAATTGACGAAACAGCTCCTTGCGGTGGACAGGTGCGTCCCCTCGTAGATGGCCCGTCATCGCTTGATAAGGCTTGATGATAAATCCAAAACGGTCCGGTGTATCCCGGACCCACGATTCATAATTCCGCTGTGGTAAAATAGCATAGAAAGAGCTGTCCACTTCCACTATCGGAAAGTGGCTGGCATAGACGGAGAGTTTGTCACGGTTTCGTACGCCTTGTGTGTACAAATCGTAATGGTCTCCCCAGCCGCAGACTCCCACCTGTATCGTACTCATCGCTTTTGAACCTCCAAAAAATTTGGATAATGGAAAAGGAAGAGGCAACTATGTTACCTGATTGGTTGGGCGAACCCTTTGCGTCTAAGGATAACAAATTATATCTTACCCGAAAAGTAGCGAAACGCCTCCTGAGTGAAGCCCAAGAGGCGTTTCCATATGAATATTCTGCATTGCTGACTGGACGAGGCTCAACCATCTCAGGCTACCTGTCCATGCCCCATAACCATGACAAGCACGCATTTGCTTGGGAAGGTCCTACTTTTTTACGTGCGTTACAAAAGATTCGCCAGACCAACATCCAGTGGCTTGGTGTATTGCATACCCATCCGCACACTCCACCGCTTCCCTCCACCAGTGATCACAGCGGCTGGCATTATCCCATGCTCAGCTACTGGATACTTGGCCTTGCTGCCCATCAGCCCGAGTGGCAGCTGTACCAGTGGACGAATGGAGCGTTTGAGCAGAGAAGCTATACCATTATCGATGATTCTTGTTCGGCGGGCTTTGCTTCTGCATCCTCACTGTCACCAAAAAACTCTTGATACAGGGCAATGACGGCCCGGTCTGCTTCTTCCGCCTTTACACCAAACATCATGCTTACTTCAGAGGAGCCTTGGTTGATCATCTCCAGGTTGATCTTGGCTGCTGCCAAGGCCGTAGTAGCACGTGCCGTCGTCCCCACTGATTGTCTCATTCCTTCGCCTACGATCATGACAAGCGCCAGGCTGTGCTGTACCGCGATATCCTCGGCCAGCAGCTCCTTTTGAATCCGCTCCACAATGCGCTGCTCTTTGTCAGCAGTCAAATCCCGCTCCCGTAAAATCACAGAGATATTGTCTATGCCAGACGGAGTGTGCTCGTACGATAGCCCTTCCTCCTCCAGAATCTGCAAAAGCTTGCGACCAAAGCCGATCTCTTTGTTCATCAAATACTTGCTTACATAAATACTGCAAAAGCCGCTATCGCTGGCAATACCTGATACCCGATTGGTGGCATAAGGCCGTTCTGCTACGATCATGGTACCTGGCGCCGCTGGGTTATTCGTGTTTTTGATGCAGACGGGAATATCTGCTTCATAGGCAGGAATCAGCGCTTCCTCGTGAAATACGCCGAAACCCGAATAAGATAGCTCACGCATCTCACGGTAGGTGATTTCCTTTACTTCTTTTGGCTGTGGGATCAAATTGGGATTGACCACATAGACGGAATCCACATCTGTAAAGTTCTCGTATACATCGGCCTTGACCGCTGCCGCAAGAATGGAACCGGTAATATCCGATCCCCCGCGGGAAAACGTCACCAGCTCACCCGCAGCCGAATAACCGAAAAAGCCTGGAAATACAGTGATTCCTTTTCGCTCGCGCAGTGCAGCCAGCTTTTCGTAGGCGCCGGGCAGGACATGCGCATTACTTGCTTCATCGGTAACCAGCATACCCGCTTCCTTCGGATTGACATAAGCTGCCTCTTCTCCCAGGCTGCGCAAGTAATGAGCCACAACCTTTGCGCAGGTATCCTCTCCCGCAGCCTTGACGGCATCAATGAATCTCTCTGTAGAAAGTCCTTGTTTATTGGCAAGCACTTCCTCCAAATCGGCTTCTACGCGCTGCCATACCTCTTCGGAAAGTCCAAGTTCATTAACAATCTCTTGGTACCGTATATAAATCGCCTGTTTTTCCTTTTCTGCCTCTTTGTTTTCCAAAAAACGCTCTGCATAACTGATCAAGAGGTCGGTTACCTTGTTATCATCCTTATGTCGCTTCCCGGGTGCGGAGACGACGATCAGACGTCTATGATGATCCGCTCGAATGATGTCGCCTACTTTTTTTATCTGTTCCGCATTAGCCAGCGATGTTCCTCCAAATTTTGCAACCTTCATCTCTACTCCTCCATCTGTCTATCTCTTCATCCGTTCCATTTTCTTAAAGACAAATCTGATACTAGATTAAGGTATCCACCCAAAAAGCACAAGTGTCTTTTTCCGGAGGACACAACAGTATATTCGCTGGAAGTGGGGCATAGTAACTGTGCACAGCATTTTCAAAGCTGGTGAAATCATCCAAGTAATGCTTAATAATGAGGTGAGAGCAATGAAAAAGCACGTTTGGTTTATTCTTCTCATCAGCGGTATTTTACTCACAACCTCCTATTACGGTACAGTCCTCGCCAAAGGAGGGAAGGATCGGGAGTACTACGAAACGCGGGGCGATATCGTCTGGGAGGTTCCGACAGACAGCAAGGTTATTGCCCTCACATTTGATGATGGTCCTGATCCTACGTACACTCCTCAAATTGCCCAGCTTTTAAAACAGTACAATGCGAAAGCAACCTTTTTTGTAGTAGGCTCACGGGTAAACAAGTTTCCGGAAATCGCTCGTCAGCTTTCAAAGGATCAGCACGAACTGGCTAATCATACTTACTCACATCCCGATATGCGAAAAATTTCATCCGCTAAACTAAAAGAAGAGATCATCAAAACACAAGAAGCGATATTCCAAAGCACAGGTGTAAATCCCGAGCTCTTCCGTCCCCCGGGGGGATACTACAGCGAATCAGTCGTGGATATCGCCCGGCAAGCCGGAGAATTGGTTATCATGTGGTCGTGGCATCAAGATACTCGCGATTGGAGCGATCCCGGCGTCAAAAAGATCGTCAACAAGGTCTTAAATAATGCACGCAATGGTGATATCGTCCTGTTTCACGACTACGGAGGGAACCGGAAACAGACCATTCAGGCACTGAAGCAAATATTGCCCCAGCTGCAAAAACGAGGGTATCAATTTGTGACGGTCTCGGAGCTAATGAAGCGTTATGGGAAGACGAAAAAGGTAGGAAAAGGTGATTAAAAAACGCGGGAAGTGCGCCCACGTGGCCCCAAAGAGCTTCACTTTTTTCTCCCTTTTCCTCGACCAGCCTTGACTCTCTTTCTATGAATGGTTCTCATTGATGCAGAAAGATCTGCCTAAGAATGCTTGCCTCCATATTCCGCTCTTAACATGGGGCTTACTAAGGAGCTCTTCCCCTACTCACGCTTATAAATTCCTGTACGTTAAAAAAGGCAGGACCCCTTCACTTTAACGAAGGGGTCCTGCTTTTTTTGTTTTGGTTAGTTCTTTTTGTCTGTTTCTTCTACTGCCTTAGCTAGTGTCGCTTTGTCGGAGCCACCTACCTGAGAGGCTGAGCCTGTTACTGGTGTCACTGGTGCAGCCACTGACTGTTTGGAGATGGAGGCTGTCTGGGCTGGTGCCTGACCGCCCTTTTGCATAAAGTCTGAAATCATCTTGTTCATATCCAGGCCGGATACGTCTTTTAGCATCTCTGGCAACTGCGCCATCAGCTTGGTTACATTTCCACTCAAACGGTTGACGCCGTCTCCTTGTCCTCCCCCAGCATCCACAATCGTTACCTTGTCGATTGCCTTCATCGGCTCGGCAATTTTCTCTGCCAGCTCTGGGAGCATTTTCGCAATGATATCGAGTATTGCCGCGTGACCGAACTTTTCGAATGCTTCCGCCAGTTTTTCTTTCCCTTCCGCTTCTGCTTCCAGCTTGAGGCGAGTTACTTCTGCCTCTGCAGTTCCTCGCGCCTTCTCTGCCTCGGCGATCGCCAAGCCTTCGAGACGCTTCTGTTCCGCCATCGCTTTTGCCTCTGCTTCAATCCGATATTTCACTGCATCGGCTTCACGGAGCTTTTTGGCTTTTTCCGCTTCTGCCGCTTGCTCTACGGAATAGCGATCCGCGTCTGCTTTTTTCTTCACTTCCGCATCGTACTGCTTCTCGCGTCGAAGAATTTCTTTTTCTTCCAGTTCGATTTCCTTTTGCTTACGAACCAGATCGACCTTCATCTCTTCTTCCGTTACCTGCTGCTTCGCCACCGCTTCTTGCAGCTTGTAGGCTTGGTCAGCACTTGCCTTCGCTTTGTCCTGCTCCTGCTTAAAGGCTGCTATTTTCAATTCTTTTTCCTTTTCGGCTTCAGCGATGTTGGTCTCTTTGAGAAGCTCAGCCTTACGAGCCGATTCCTCTGCCTGCGCCTGCTTGATCCGTGCTTCTTTGTCGGCGTCCGCCTGAGAAATCGTTGCATCGCGTTTTACTGCTGCGATCTGCGGGATACCCAGAGCAGCCAGGTAACCGTTTTTGTCTCGTACATCCTTGATCGTAAAGCTGACTACGGAGAGACCCATTTTTTTCAAGTCCTTGGTCGCTACAGCTTGCACCTCTTGCGCGAATCGCTCCCGGTTTTTGTAGATTTCCTCTACCGTCATACTACCGAGTATCGCCCTGAGATAGCCCTCCAGAACTTCCTGGGCCTCGATGCGGAGCGCTTCATCTTTTTTGCCCATAAATTGCTCGGCTGCAGTAGCGATGTCTTCGATGGAACCGCCAATTTTAATGATAGCCACCCCATCTGCCATGACCGGAACGCCCTGCTCTGTATATACTTCTGGCGTCGATACGTCCAGCTTATGGGACAGAAGACTCAGAAAATTCGCTTGCTGAAAAATCGGGAGAATAAATGCACCGCCGCCGCGGACAATTTTCATTTTGCGACCGGATTCGTCGCTGAGTACATTTTTGCTGCCCAGATAGCTTCCTGTGACGATCATCGCTTCATCTGCACCGACCGTCTTGTATCGTGCCCAAAAGGCGATACCCAGTACGAGAAAAACGGCTACGACTACACCAACCGTCATCAAAATACCTGGTTCAAAATCAAACATGCTCTTTCATCTCCTTTTCTGTTTCATTGAGGAATGGGGTTACGTACAATACGTGGTCACGCACTTCTACCACCACGACGCGAGTTCCTTGCCGGATCGTCTGACCCTCCAGGCTCGCGGCCATATGATAGGTCGTTCCGCTAATCAGAGGAAGCAGTATTTCCCCCAATCCATCTGCTGGTATCGTTGTATTCACCTCACCCAGTTTTCCTCCCAATTGGCTCATGGAGTAACCCGTTGAATTTTCTGCTCGGCTCATCGGTTTCACCCAGACGAAGTAGGCAAGAACCGCCAAGCCTCCTCCGATAGCTATTGCCAAAACAAAAACCATTAGCCAAGAGAGGGAGGTAAAGCGGGATAGCAGATAACCAGCCCCCCCAAACGCGGTAATGCCACTTACCAACATAATGGGTTCGAATACGGGCAGATGGAGCTGTCCCAACCAATCAGAAATCGTATCACCAAAAATCAGCGATATCAGGGTATAAATGAGGCCACATACAAGGCAAACCATGTAGACGGTTTCGAGTATGACCACGAATGTCACTCCTTTCCAAAATTGCCTCTACTTCTCATACGAACCAGATCGAAAAAGGTTGCGTAATTAAGGAAAATCCTCCCTAAAAAGGGAGGATCAGCAGTATTTTTCGGAGTCGCTCCTCCTTGAATCGGCCACGATAAAGGTTTACTTATCCAAAAAAGGTTTGATACAGCAAATACAGGTTCAGTCCCATAATGATGGTGGCCACGAACCAAGCCAGCCATTTCAGCCATGGAGCGTTCACAAACTCGCCCATCTTTGTCTTATCACTCGTAAACTTGACCAGCGGTACTACCGCAAAAGACAGCTGAAGGGAAAGAATAACCTGGCTCAAGATCAATAGATCGGTCGCTCCGCTCTCCCCGTACATCGCGGTGACAATGACTGCCGGTACAATGGCAATCAATCTGGTGATCAGGCGACGCAGCCAAGGGGTAATGCGCAAATTCAAAAACCCCTCCATCACGATCTGACCAGCCAGGGTACCTGTCAGCGTAGAATTCATACCTGCTGCCAGTAAGGCTACACCGAACAAGATGCTTCCCAGTGTCGTTCCCAATAACGGCGCCAGCAGATGGTACGCGTCAGCGATATCCGCCACATCTGTCATTCCCGCTCGGTGAAAAGTCGCCGAGGACAAAATCAGGATAGCAGCATTGATTCCCATCGCAAAGACTAGCGCGATCGTCGAGTCTACGGTAGCAAATTTGATTGCTTCCCGTTTGCCAAGTGTAGTCTGCTCGTAGTCTCTAGTCTGCACGATGGACGAATGCAGGTACAGGTTATGCGGCATGACGGTCGCCCCCAAAATCCCAATAGCGATGTAGAGCATTGCTGGATTTTTCACAATTTCAGCCGTAGGGATGAAACCGCCGAGAATACCAGATACATCCGGCTGGGACCAGAACATTTCAAACGCGAAGCAAGCACCGATCGTAACAATTAACGCGATGACCAGCGACTCCACATAACGGAATCCCTTGTTTTGTAAAAGGAGTACGACCATAACGTCCAGCGCTGTAATCAATACACCGTAAACGAGCGGAATCCCAAATAACAGATTGAGCGCTATCGCGGCACCGATCACTTCAGCAAGGTCACACGCCGCAATAGCAAGCTCACACAAGACCCAAAGTCCCATCGCCACAGGCTTGCTGTAGTGATCACGGCACGCCTGAGCCAAGTCTCTGCCGGTTGCGATGCCCAGTTTTCCAGCCAGAGCTTGCAGCAGGATCGCCATCAGATTGGATAGCATGATGACGGATAGCAAGGAATAGCCAAAAAGGGATCCCCCAGCAATATCTGTAGCCCAGTTTCCCGGGTCCATATAACCAACCGCTACGAGATATCCCGGTCCTGCAAAGGCAAGAAATTTGCGAATCCACGAACCTTTCTGAGGGACTTTCATAGAACGGTGCACCTCTGGCAAGGACGGCTGACCAGCAACTTTTCTCCAGCCTGGATCTTGAACAGCTTCATTCGATTTTGATTTCGTCAGCATAGATCTTCACCCCATTTGTGGCTCAAGTCATTTTTTTTGCACACGCGCAACTTTTAGTCAAAAAAATATAGGAATTAGCCAACTGCAAAAATGTTTACCTAGCGAAATATGTTTTATATTATACTCCGATTTGGCTCATTTGCAACGGTCGTTTCTTGGAATTTCTTCATGAAGTTTTGTTTCCAAGCACCTTCCCCAGACGCCGAATCCCTTCCTCGATTGCTGTCCCCTTTTCCCAAGAATAAGTAAGTCTGAGCCAGCCCTGCTCCGCACCATATACGCTGCCTGGCGTAAAGACGACCCCCTCTCGGATCGCAGCATCGATCAGGATTTGCTCGTCCATCGGCTCAACCAGTCGACACCAGAAATGATAACTGCCCTCGGGGATGCTCCATGTAGCGTATTCTTTCATTTCCTTTTCCATGGCAGCCTGCATTACTTGCCGTTGCGAATATAAATAGCCAGATAAGCGTTCCATCTGATTTTTCCACCGCGCACTCTCTAAAAAATGCCGTGCTAGCTGTTGAGAAACACTGCTTGTACCAAAATCCATCTGCTGCTTGGCATCTGCCAGTCTCTCTATGACCGAACGCGGCCCTACTAGCCAACCGATACGAAGCCCTGGTGCAACCGTCTTGGACGTGCTGTTCACATACAGAACGGTCCCACTCGCATCCATTGCCTTTATCGGCAAAGGAGGCTTTTGGCCGTTTTTTATCGTTAGCGCGCCATAGGCATCATCCTCTACGAGCGGAATCCGCAGCTCCTGACAAATATCTAGCAGCTGACGTCGCCTCGCATAACTCATGACGCAGCAGGTCGGATTGTGATAGGTCGGATTGGCGAACACCATGCGGAGTCGGTGCTCCAGGTGCAAAGACTTGATAGCCTCAGGGATGATTCCTTCTTTATCCATCGGCAATCGGTATAGCCGTAAACCGGCTGAGCTAAATAGCGGCAATGAGTAGGAGTAGGACGGTCCCTCCATGGCAATGGCATCTCCTGGACTCAGCAGGCACAGCGAGATGAGGTGAAGAGCTTGCTGTGCTCCTGAGGTGACGAGAATTTCTTCAGGTGAAGCTGTTATCCCATAGTGCTCGTGCAGGTGTGTTGCGAGCACTTCCCGCAGCTTTACGTCCCCTTTGGGATGTGCGTAACCGAGCTCGAAACTGTTCTCATTCGCATCATCCAAATTTTGAAGGGATAGTGGCGGGATCATCGACGTCGTTAATTCTGCTTTTGCCAGGTTGATAATAGACGGGTCGAAGCAAGCTTCCTGGATTCGCTTGGCTAAGGGATACGCGGGCAGGAAGGCTCCCCCGTTCGTATACTTGTACCAATTGGGCATCTGTTTGACTCCCCACAAATGTTGGCTCACCCATGTACCGCTTCCTTGCCACGATTGCAAAAGCCCCATGGCCCTCAGTTCTTCATAAGCAGCAGATACCGTTCCCCTGTTCACACCGTAGCGCCTGGCTAATACTCGCTCTGCCGGCAGAGAACTTCCTGGAGGCAGCTCTCCTTCGATGATCTGCTGCTCCAGCCTTTTGGCGATCTGTTGATAAACTGGCAATTCCCCATGTTTATCCGGTTTCCACTCCATGGTCCTGCCTCCCTCTGGTCACTCCTTTTTCTCGATGTTTGTTGTTGTTCGACAAATTGGCCTACTCATCCTGCTGCCAATTGGATCTATACACTGAAATCGTTCACTTCTAAGATGAGGGAACATGATGAACGCAAAAAAGGAAGGGATCTGGATGAGAACAGAGATCGCAGTAGAAAAGAACCAGTTGCAGAGTAATCCGGTTGCGAAGGGCAGCAGCCGAAACGAAAAAATGGGCTTGCTTTACGGTTTATTGGGAGTATGCAGCTTCAGTCTGACGTTACCTGCAACCAAAGCCATCATTACAGTCCTCTCCCCTTTATCCGCTGGTTTGGGGCGCGCTCTGGTCGCAGCAATTCTGGCTGCATTGGTACTTCTCATAAAACGAGTCCCCTTTCCCACCTGGCAGCAAACAAAGCAGCTGCTGCTGGTATCTGGGGGCGTCGTAGCAGGCTTTCCATTTTTCTCCTCCTGGGCAATGGAACGAGTCCCTGCGAGTCACGGGGCTGTCATTATCGCCCTACTCCCACTTGCTACAGCGGGTGCAGGCGCTTTTTTTTCAGGAGAACGCCCCACCCGAATGTACTGGATCTCCAGTGTCACAGCCTGTCTGGCCATTATCGGCTACGCCATCAGCTCTGGTCTCGGTGCGCTGCAATGGGCCGATCTTTCCTTGCTGGGTGCAGTCCTATCCGCCGCAATCGGTTACGCGGTCGGCGGGCAGCTTTCCAAAACGATGGGAGGATGGCAGGTCATCAGTTGGTCGCTCGTATTTGCCTTTCCATTTCTCGTCATTCCCATCTCAGGTCCATTGATTGCTGAATTAAAACAAGCCACGTGGACGACCTGGGTTGGCTTTGGTTACATTTGTGTGGTCAGTCAGTTTCTCGGATTTTTTGCTTGGTATCACGGCCTGGCGCTTGGCGGGGTTGCCAGAGTGAGCCAGACTCAGTACTTGCAGCCCTTTCTTTCCATGGTGGCCGCCTGGCTATTGCTTTCCGAGTCGGTCCCTCTAGGAGCTGTTCTGGCCGCAATCATTGTTGTTTTCGCTGTCGCAAAGGGGAGAAAAGCGTCGGTCAAGCAAAAAGCTTAGGAAAGCTACATGCTTGCCAAACAGAAAAACACCGTCCTGATAGCAGGGCGGTGTTCCATGTGTCTATCAACAAAACCTTCACAATTTGATCGTTTACTTCATAATGGTTCCCGCGTAATCCGTTGAGTACCCTGTAATTTCGTTATGCGGAATGTCCTCCCAGTGCTCCGGATCTACTTTTTCCACTTCACCTGAAGCCAGTCCGTAAAGCAATGCCTTTAGCCCCAGGTAATTTTGCTTCGTCAGGTATCCATTCGATTTTTGTCCCAAGCTGCCTTCCCGGGTCATGCCTTTCGTCTCAAAGAAAATCGCCGGATTCGTGTGTCCTTCCGCATTCAACCCATCATAGTCGAGACCAAGCATCATCGCGGAGGTCACTCCGCCGCGAATATCAATCTCATATTGCCCGTCACCGACCGTATACCGGTCGATATGCGTATAGCCATATTTGCCAAGTGCATCGAATACGTATCCTTGTGCTTGTCTGGTTATGTCGTTATAAGGGGTGTCTGGCAGCGTCGGACCGTTAGGAGCAAGCGAAACTCCCAAGGACATCGAGGTGGATTCATTCGTTCCAGGCACGGTTTTAAACCCTTGATGGTGCAAATCAATCATGAAATCCGGATCGAGATCTGTCCAATATTTGTAGAACGCCTTGGACTCATCAGCGGCAAACCCATCGATTTCACCATCTTCGTCCTTGTCCAGCAGATTCCAGTCGCGATTCAAATCGATCTCTCTCGGTTTGCCGTTCTTGTCCAAGACCGGCTCCTTCGTCTCATCATCTATTAGCTTGGTTGTTCTGGTGTTCATCTCGCTGCCATCCGGGTTGTATATCGGAATGACGTACAAAGTCAGTTCTTCTAGTATTTTTCGAACCTCTTTCTCAGCCTTGCCAGTTCCCAGTGTTTTGACCAGCTGCAGTGCCGCTTCCGTAGTCAAACGCTCATTCCCGTGAATTCTCGCTTGAATCCAGATTTTTTGGGGACCGCTCCCGACCTTGGCCACGTAAAAGCTGCGCTCCTGCTCGCTTTTGCCGTAATTGTCCAGCGTGAACACTTCGACTTTTCCTTTGCTGGTTCTTTCGATGTCTCTCAATATCTTTATCATGTCTGAATAAGTGACGATGCTTTCCATCGACCATTCCCCATTCGTGCTGGGGCCTCCGGGAACGTTTTGGCTGTCAGCAAATACGGGTGCTGCCAGCAGAGCTGCGGTCAAAATGGTTGCTCCGGCAAATGCGGAAATGATTTTCATGATATTCATTCGCTCCTTTATTCGTCTTCTTCCTCACCACTTCTGCTCGTCTGTTCTGGGAGTGTGTCCCAAAAACTTGCATCAACGGTCTCAATCGTACCGTCAGCAATTGCCCGGACAGTCGCATCCAAGGTGGTAATGGTTTGTTTGATCAAATAGCCGTTGCTCTTTTGGCCAAGAATGGCTGATTCCGAAGAGTGATCGGACATGCCGCGCATTTCAAACAGGAGGGTGGCGATTCCGTATTCTTTTGCGATGCCGTTTCGGGCGATAGTGAGTGCCGAGCCGCCGGCGTATTTCCCCACATGTCCCCAGCCTTTGGAATCCACAGCATGGTAAACCACCGCACCCAGCTTTTTGGACCTATCCACTAATTCTGGATCTACTGCACTGTTCGTCGGATACAGAATAGAGCCAGACACCAATTTTCCATTCACTTCACTTTGTGTTCCTTGATGGTGGAGATCGATCATGTAGTCAATGTCGTACTTATTCAGCACATTATCGTGCAGTGCTTGCGTCTCCGGCTGCGCTTTGGCCACATGGTCGCGATTTAAATCGGTCCCCACAGCATTGTAGCGGGTTAAATGTCTGCCGGTGGCTATGTAATCATCCAGTGGAAAGTCCACATCGCCCATCGCTCCGTCAGCGTTTAACATCGGTATGATAAGAATATTGACATTGTCTAACACACCTTTGGTTTTGTTGGTCCCTAAATGTTTGATAA
Organism: Brevibacillus sp. NRS-1366; assembly: GCF_050467985.1. Lineage (NCBI taxonomy): Bacteria > Bacillati > Bacillota > Bacilli > Caryophanales > Paenibacillaceae > Brevibacillus > Brevibacillus sp. NRS-1366. The sequence goes on from NZ_JBITPN010000021.1 coordinate 48,588, forward strand.
ATTCCAGCGCGCCCTCTGTCGTCAGCTGCTCATTTCCGTGTTGTTGCGTCAAGAAAAGCACCGTTGGATTGTTTTCATCGGTAATGTATTTGACGAGAAATATATCTCTGCCTTTTACTGTCTTGCCGATCACTTCCAACTGCATAGCCTTTTGTTTCTTGTCCTGCGTTTTCAGAAAATCAGCCATCTCCTGGTATGTATGTAGAATTTGCGTCTGCACGGTCTCATTGCCACCGTAGTTTGGCCCTTCTCCTGTGGCCCCCGCAGGACTCGACACGGCAAACACCCCACCCAAGGCCATTATGCCGGCCAATGACAAAGCCGCGACTTTCTTCTTCATAAAAATACCTCCTCTACTTTTACTCTTGTGACTCTTACCTAATCATAGATTTGAGAAGGAAAAATTTGCTATAGTACTTTTTTAATGTTTTGAATTTACTGAAAATAATACTTAATAACCATTCACTTATACCTACTAGATCAACTATGCTTTATATGGTAGCTGTCAAAAATTCCATAGTTTAGGAGGTCTTATTGATGAAAAAAGCAAGCTCGATTGCATTGGCCCTTCTATTGACCGCAAGTCTCTTCTCGCCTGCATATGCCGCAGGCAACACTTCTCCTGGAACACCTGATCAACAGCATTACTCCATTTCAGGTTTTTTGAGTTATGAACAGCTTGTAGAGAAATTAAAAAAGATCGAACGAAGCAGTAAAGGGCAGGTCAGCCTGGAAGTAGTCGGAGCGTCCAACCGTGACCGCGATATTTACAAGGCAACCGTCGGGTCTGGAAAAAAGGTCATCTTTATAACCAGCCAAATTCACGGAAATGAGCCGACAGGGACAGAGGCACTCGTCAGTATCCTGCAATATCTCGGCTCTAGCAACTCACCAGAAGCAAAGAAAATCAGAAAGGAAATCACCCTTGTGGCGATGCCTATGATGAACCCGGATGCGGCATTCCTCGATCGGCGGGGAAATGACATGACATGGGATGAAGTCGTAGATGAATTCCCTGAGCTAGCGGATGTAAAACCAGCCTGGAACTACTACACCACCCCGCGCCAGGGAGATGATTATGCAGAAAAACCCGGGTTTGACGTGAACCGTGATTACAATCCCGATCTGGACTACACACCACAACCAGAAGATTTCCCTGGCGGATCTTCAGCTCCTGGCTGGTTTATCACCCCTGAAGCACAAACCGTACGCGATGTGTACAAGTCCCTACAGGATGATTTCGGACAGGTAGACGTATACATAGACCTCCATCATCAAGGTCCGTATTACTATGTAGATGGAACAGACGATCTTGTCACCATGTCCCTTTCCGGTCGTTTTGTCGCGGACCCTAATAGTTCAAAAGGTGAAAAATACGCTGAGTATGCCGACAAGTATAATTACGACTTCTCAAGACAGCTCAACCTGGCCGCTTATCATGCACTCCAGTCTATAGGTAATTCGCCGTTTAACAACATCACTTTGTACGATCAAAAAATTGATCTTCCCGGTACGGCTCTCGGGACATTTGCCCTTAATGGCAGTGGAACAGTCCTATTCGAAGTCCGGGGACAGACACAAAGCATGGGACAAAAGAAAAAAGGCCAACTGGTAAAAGCGGTTGAAACCGGTTTATATGGCATCATGGATGCTATTGCTACCGGAAGCATCGAGGACATCGATCCGGAAGAGTATGAAGATATCCCGATCACATCCTACGAACCGGGCATCTAATTCCTTTACGAAATAAAGAAGGGCAGCCTCGTCATCAGAGGTCTACCCTTCTTTTTTATCGGCGGTGTACTTGGCGGATCTGCCTTCACACAGCTTGCATCGAGAATGTTCGCTAGCCCTTGCCTTCTAGCATGTTGCCCAGATAGTCAGCCTTGTAGTCAGGGCTGGACAGAGCCTGTATCACAAGATCTCTCCAAGCAGCATGGTACAGGGGCAGTGTTTTCCACTCGTCCAATGAGACCCACCCGGCCCATTCGATTTCTTCATCATCAAGTCCTCCGGGAATAGGCTCCGTGTCATCTCCCATTAGTTTGGCCAGGACGGCAACAGCGATCGTGTGCTTTCCTTCGCCGGTGTGATTGATACGATCATCGACCCACAGCAAGCGCTCCATTTTCACAAGCAGCCCTGTTTCCTCCCAGACTTCCCTTCTCGTTGCTTCCGGAATCGTCTCCACATATTCCACATTGCCGCCTGGCAAGCTGTAACACGGCTCTCCTTGCGTTTTTTCCCGAATCAGAAGGATTTTACCCTGATGCTCGACCACCACGGTTACCCTGATGCTAATCGCTTTCATCCCGTTCGCTCCCTTCTCAAATGGCAGGGGTACGCATTACATTTAGGGAATCGACACCACTTCGCGCAAACAATTCCTCTAAAGCATCCAGTCCATAGCGTGCCACGAATGCAGCTTCCGATTCGGCAATTGCATGCAGCATCATCATTCGGATTACGTCTTCGCCATTTGTATAGTATTCAAATCCTGCCTCCTCATGATAGACAGGTGTGACCAGTACAGAGCCGAGCGAAGAGGCTTCTTGAATGGTGCCCTCTAATAAGAAAACGCTTCCAGTTTGTAAGCGGATGCGCTCTTTCTTCCACTGATTCATCACTTGGTGAGCTATCTGAGACAAATGCGTGATGATTCCTCTATCAAACTTATAGGAATAAAGCACACACTCAGTTGCCCCCATTTGGTGCAGCTCAAGCGTGACGTAGGTCCACCACCCGCGCCTTTGTGTAGCCGGGTAGACCGCAATCAGCACATCCGCAGCCTCACATTGGTACAACTCCCCCCTGCCTCCAAAAAAGCGGCTGCAGTGATCCATTATCTGCTTTACTACTATCATATGTACGTCCCCGCCCTACACGATAAAAAAACTCTCTATCGAGGCATGTCCACCGTGGAGCGACCTTGCGTGTTAAACAATCGGTTTACTGGGCATTTCCTCAAAACCGATTTTAACATAGACGGAGCCGCTATCAAATCTTGGGATGAGATATCGTTATCTAGTCATTTGCACTTCGTGTCCATCTGTCATGAACGGATATGTGCCATGGGATGATAGTGGAAGATATAAAAATAGGGTACAAGTTTAGTTCAAAGAAGATCCGAGTGACGTATGAATACATTACAACTAATTCTTGGACAAGTGAAAGGGATGTATGAACAACAATGAATAATAGACAACATTGGATAGCAGATGACTATGATGACTGAATTAATGATACCATTGACCGTCCTCTCTTTTATATGCACCATCGTTTTTATTTTTTGTCGCCCTCATGTGAACGAAGCGATCCCCGCAACCTTTGGGGCACTCTTTGTTCTGCTGAGCGGAAGTGTATCTTTTGGCGATCTAGGAACAATTACCGAGACAATCGGGGGCGCCGCAGTCACCATTATGGCCACCATCGTCATGGCCATTGTACTTGAGAGCTTTGGCTTCTTTCATTGGGCGGCGGAAAATTTGGCAGCAAAATCGAAAGGATCAGGAATCCGTCTCTTTTGGTACACGAACCTGCTCTGCTTCCTCATGACTCTCTTTGTCAACAATGACGGCAGCATTTTGATCACAACTCCGATCTTGCTGCTATTGCTCCACAGACTGGGATTGAAAAATCATGAAAAAATCCCCTATCTGTTAAGTGGAGCTTTGATCGCTACAGCCTCTAGCGCACCGATTGGGGTTAGCAATATCGTGAATCTCATTGCCCTAAAGATTGTGAACATGGATTTGTATATGCACACCGCGATGATGTTTGTTCCTGCGACATTAGGGTTAATTCTTCTTACCTTTCTGTTGTACGCCTATTTCTATCGCATTCTACCACGTAAGCTTCGAACGATTAATCTCAGTCTGTCCAATAAACTAAGTCACCCGTTACAGGGAGACGCATCACCCATCCCTCGGGAAAAGCGGACCAAATTCATGGGATATCTCCTGCTATTTGTACTAGGGGTACGTGCCAGTCTATTCGTCGCTTCTTACTTTCACTTTCCGGTACCATTAATGGCTGTGATCGGTTCTCTCGTCTTATTAGCTTGGCGTTGGTACTACCTCAAAATATCACCAAAAGATATGTTGAAGAAAACGCCATGGCATATCTTTGTGTTCGCCTTTAGCATGTATGTGATTATTTATGGCTTGCACAATATTGGATTAACGAATTGGCTGATCAGCTTCTTCCAACCAATGGTATCGGGAAGCTTGCTTCAAGCCAGTGTGGCGATGGGAGGACTCGTATCCATCCTCTCCAATTTGTTCAACAATCACCCTGCGTTAATGGTAGGAACACTTACGTTGACCAACATGGGGCTGGACCCTCTCACCTTGAAGATATCATACCTGGCTAGCGTGATTGGTAGTGATATAGGATCGCTGCTATTACCCATGGGAACACTCGCTACCTTACTATGGATGCATATTTTGAAAAAAGGAAAAGTGCAAATAACGTGGGGGGATTATTTGAAAGTAACCTCAATCGTAATCCCTATCACCGTTATATTCACATTAGTCGTTCTCGCCTATTGGGTTTCATGGATATTTTAGAATAATAGCGGAGGGTAGAAAATGGATTTTATTCAGAGGTTACTTGGCAAAAGCATTGATATCGAAATATCGGGAAAGAATTTTTTTCAAGGAGTTTTGATTGACGCCGGTCTCGATTTAATCGTGATTGATAACGGACAAACATTTATCTATTTTCCGTTGGTTCACGTCCAGCATTTGAAACAAGCCACCATCCCAAAGCCGCATCTGGAGCACGTAATTGCGGAGACAGCCCATGAACAAATGGAAAAAATCTCATATCGAAAGATTTTGGATAATGCAAAAGGGCGGTTTATCGAGATTTACACTGAGAATCAATCGTTTAGCGGATACCTAACGAGTATCATGAATGATTACTTCGTTTTCCATTCACCTGTATTCAAAACCATTTTCGTCTCTATTGATCATGTGAAATGGATCATTCCCTATCCCGATAACTTGACACCTTATTCTCTCGACAAAAAACACTTTCCCATTATCCCAAACACGATTCCATTGTCTCGTACGTTTAAACAGCAATGTAAAAAGCTGGAAGGCCATTTTGCTGTCTTTGATCTAGGAATGGAATCAGATAAAGTGGGGCTAGTTGAAAAAGTGGATGGTAACAAGATTGAGCTCATAACCGCAAACGGGGAAACTCTCTTATGGAACCTGCAGCATCTTAAAACCTTTCATTTACCGTGAACAGTCGGCACACCTTGAGCTGATGATGACAGAAACAGGCAAAGCCCGTCTCCACAAAATGGATGACGGGCTGATTTGTTTTAGTTGATTGACGCGATTGCTACTGTCCTGAAATATAAATTCCTCATCTCATCTTCTTGAATGTCTGGATCCATTTCTTGAAACCATTCTTGCTGCAAATCGGTCTCTTTCAAAACAGTAGGCCTCCATAGAAACAAGCCCAGCTTCGGAAAAGAATAAGAAAATCCAAGGTCCCATTTGCTACGGTCATATTCCGATATCGTGTCGATTTGTTCTACGAGTCGCTCCGCTTTTGTATTAAAAATGTCAATCCCGCGATAGAAGCAGCGAAAATCATCATTCACAAACGAAGAGATTTCGATGAAATGGACTTTTTCGTCTTGGTCAAATTCAATTTTAAACACGCTCCAAAAATCGTTTGGATTCTTATTCGCTATTTCGTATTTTTGCGCATATTCTTGTACGTACTCTTCGACCTGCAGCTTGTTCATCCCTAATTTTATCGGACCAATTCCGATTCCGGGTTCGATCATCAGATCATCCATTTTTTTCCATCCTCTTCTCACTTCATTTTTTCCACATACTACCATAGGAAAGAGGCTTTTGTCAGGACGGTCAATAGTTTAGAAGAGCTGAAATGATTGTCTACACCACCGACGATTATTCGTTTTGGCGTAACCCCTATTAATTCTTTGGGGCTGGAGCAGGGCCGGCACCTTCTGTTGGAGCAGGGCTTTGCCGTTTTTCTTTTGCCTTATCAATTTGGGCTTGTGTGAGCGGCGCACCAACTGTGAAGCCGTCTATAATTTTGCCCAATGTAGCGGTATCAAAGTCCTCCTGTGCATACAGTTCTACGGTAAATCCGTTATCCTCCCATATGACAATACCATTCGCGAAGTAAACCGTGGTTCCATTAATCACTTCTGTTTTGACTTCTTCTGTGGTACCGATGCCATTTTCTCCGCCCTTGGAAATCAGGAAGTTAACGGTTTTTTCGCCTTGTTTGAATTGTACTTCTGCCATGTTATTGCCATGAATGACTGTGTTGACGTACGTATAATCCGCCAGCCAAGATGGAGCTGGGAAGTTAAGCCCCAATACAGAACGCGCTTCTTGCAGAGTCAGATCAGGACGTGCCTTCAATTCGACCGCACGGGGAGTATCTCCCTTTGCTTGCTCGGACGCAGCATTCTTTGCGGGAACGGACGGCTCCTTGTCATATTGAACAATTTGCAAATTTCCTACTTGAAAACGTGCCAGGATGGATTCCAGCATCCCTTGTGCAAAAGAAGTAGTCGAGAATGCACCCGTTAAGCAAACGATAGCAACGGCACCAACTGTAATGGATTTCCATTTGTTTTTTTTCATATCAATCTCATCCTTTTTCGTATAGTTGGGTTGAATGGTTCCTGCTTCTATTTTGAATTTCAAGCGATTATAGATTTTTTCTTTAGAGGCTTTGTCATCTAGATCAACATTTGCAAGCAAGTTTGTCAGGTCACGAAATTCGTTTACATCTTGCTTATCCTTCATACTGAAAGCCTCCTTTTTCCATTTCCTTTTGCAATTTTTTCAAGCATCTGTAGAGAACAACACCAATATTCGAGCCGCTCACACCTAAAAGGTCTGCGATTTCCGCGTTTTTTAACCCTGCCGCGTACTTCATCGCGATGATATTGCGTTCTTTGTCGCTCAGCTTTGCCAGCGCCTTGAACAAGGCTTCGTGACTATCATCTCGGATCACGACTTCTTCGGGAGATGACTTTGGCAGAAACATATCTAATATGGAATCCAGAGAAAAGGTTACTCTTTTTTTCTGTGAGCGGAAGTAATCAGTCACAGCGTTTCTCGCAATTGCAAACAGCCATACCTCAAAGTTGGATTTTTTCGGCGAGAAGCTGTTGTATTTGGAAATCACGACTTCAAATACATGGCTGCATATTTCTTCTGCTGCATAGTGATTGTTGATTCGATAGCAAATATACTTGTAGACGCGCCTATAGTACGCATCGTATATCTCGGCAAATCTTTCTGTCGACATGATCCCATCCTGGATATCGCTTTTTTGGTTGGGGCAAATTCCTGTGTTCACTTGGGCAACCTCCAACTACTTCCCCTCCCTTCATTCATTTATTGACCTATGAAGAGTTAACAAATTGCGCAATTTGTTGTGGTTCTATGAGTCTCACGATAGTTAATACGGGGAAAGGCGGATTGTATTAACAAATGGGTTGGGGTTTATTTTTGAGGAACTACTTCAACTATGAAAAACGCGGGAAATTCACCCGCTTCTTTTGGGTTAGTGGTCGGTCAGGCTGTGGTGGAGAGGAGGAAAAAGGAGAAAACGCTCCAGCTTCTTGGGACACTGGCTTAGGGGGCATTCCTGCCCAGTTCCATGGAAAAAGCGAAACCGCGTCCAAAGTAGCCGTTTCAGGGGGCTTCTCAGAGGTGGACGCTTAAATGCGTGTTTCACTTTTTCCACTACACCTCGGTTGGTGTCCCAAAGAGCTTCCGCTTATTTCTCCTTTTTCCTCGGCCAGCTTTTGCTGTTTTAAGTGCTTTATTGTGGGGGGTACATGGGGGGATTGGGGTATCTGGTAGGCTTTTCGGGAATAGAAAAAAGCCCTCGGGTTATCCCGAGGGTCGCTTGTGAAGTGCACCCTTAGAATAGACATCGGAAAAAATCCTTGGTTTAGCCGAGTGAAATTCTAGAGGGCGCATTTTATGGCGATAAAAAGGTATAAAATTCAAAATCAACATGTCACGACGAGACAATTGACTCTCTATCCTGTGGTCTTGATCTATAGGGGCTACCAATAAAAAAAATCACTGACTTAGAAATCTTGGCCCGTGATCTGTTTGAATTCTTCCAGCGTAATCTCCCCGAAAGGATTTGATTCTGTTTTTACGGCAAGGCGTAGTTTATTTGCATCTACCCATTTGAGAGTGAAAGCCAGCTTCCAGAATACCATCAGCTAGCACCTCCTTTTCGTTGTATCCATTCCAATTTGATTGATGCCAGTTCCTGACCAAGAGCTTGAATGACTGCGTCTTTCTGTATATTTTTGATTTTCTCTTCAGCAAGCTCCTGACCCATGGTGCCAAGAGTTTCCTGCAACTGCTCCTCTGCTGTTTTTCCGAAAAGCAACTGCTCAAACTCTGATTTTGACAAGGTGAGACCTTGGATCTGTTCCGCTCGCGACAGCATTTCTGGTGTCGGTTTGGGGAGTGGGTCAGCATCAGGATATTGGCTTAGACTATCGGCATCAAAAAGATAGAGAGTCTCCTGTACAGCCTTAGTGATCTGCTCGCCTGTTTCTTCATTTATCCCAATCAAAATCTCTTTATTGATCTGTGTCTTGGCAATTGCAAAAGCAGCCTTTCCGTCTCTTAACTCAAAATAATAGTTCATATTCTCACACCCTGTTCCCTGCTGTTACTATTGTTCCCGAACCACCGTCAGAAAACTTTGTCTGGCCAGAGTTGTACAGGTCGTTGTTTGTCACAAAGTTACCCGTTCCTTCAACACGTAGGCCAATTCCAGAGGTTAAGCTGCTTTTTCTAACCGTGTTTCCTTGAACGGTAGAATAAGCGCTAGTGACATAAATTCCTCGATTTGTATTGTCAATGCAAAGATTCCCCTCGACTATGCTGTTGGAAGCATCACAAACTATGCCATCCTCAGCATTCCCCAAGCATATATTCCCTGAGATGATTACATTGGTTCCAATCGTGTTGGCGTGTATTCCGTTTGATTTATTCCCCTGAACAATGTTTCCTATAAATATATGTCTTTTTCCAGCAGAATAAATTCCTGAGATACAATTCGAGCATTTGTTCCCCGTGACAATGTTTTGTTCACTATTACTTGTTAAATAAATTCCGTGTCCTTCAGAATTCATCGTGATATTATTGATAATCTTGTTTTCATTGCCATATAGTTCAATAGCGCCGAACCCACAATTCTTAATCAAAAGTCCCTCAATGATGTTCTGATTACCTGAGATCGAAATCCCTTTAACGTATCTTGAAGTTACCCCTGGTTCACTTCCATCGATGGTCAAATTCTGAATGACGCTGTTGCTGTTAAGATTCAACATCCTTACAAATTCGGTTAACCCTGTTTTCGCTTTTAAAATGGTACCTGCCCCCATACCCTCTATGGTTGTGTTATCTGGAATATAGCGGGAGCTGTCCATAATATAGGTTCCTTCCAATAGAATGACTTTGCCACCTGAGCTTGGGAGGGAATTCACGGCAGTCTGAATCGTATCAGTTGCATAAGCTCCATCAGGTACCACATAATCAGCTGCTTCCTTGGCCTTCTGGGAACTGTTATTTGCTGCAATTACTCTCGTTGCCGCACGAACCGCCCCAATGTCTTTGGGTAACAATACAACCGCTCCGCTTTTCCCGTTAACAGACATGACAGGTGTTTTGCCTTCGATGGTTGCCATCCACCCGTCCCATTGTTTTTTGAATTGGTCAAACATCGTTTGTGTATCAACTTGTATCAAAGAGTTCACCAAGCCACAAACACTATTATTCAGACGCTCATCTGTAATTTGCGATCCTTCAATATACGATTTTCCTTTGATGATCCGGACTTGTGCCAAAGACAGCTCAAAAACATTTTCATCACGCGTCAGCACAGGTGGAACAGGCGAGGCGGCAGGAGTTCCTTTCAAAATGAATGTGCGTACATACCGATGCTCCAAGCGCTTGTCCAAGCGGATAACGACCCGGTCAATTCGGTCAAGGTTTGGATCAGGATATTCATGCTGCAAGTAAAGAGGCCCCGTATCGACCTTATACATGTATCCCTGCACCCAAGCGTAGCCAGGCTGAATGTACGTGCGGATGTCCGTGCCGCTCGACTCCACCTTGAGATTTGTTCCGCCGTTGAAAATCCCGTCGCTTAACACTCGACGAAAATATTCCGCAAATTCGTCAGCGGTATAGACTCGCTCATCATCCGATGTCGAGTCAAAAAAACGATAATGCTCTGCCACGGTATCACCTTCCTATTGTTTGTTTGATTTTGTCTATGAGGCTCGGAAGCGAGTTGCCAAAGGTCGCGTCCAGGCGAAAGCCTCCGGGTTCAAAGACTTCCACCATCTCTGTGATTCTGGCATCCAAGGTTATCCCCCACCCTTTGTTGACAACGGTAACCATGTCGCCAAGGTCGTAGTCTACCCGGTATACCAGATTGGAATTGGCGAGGAGCTTTGATTCAAAGGACTCGGATCGCCCCAGCTCTGCCAACCTTTCTCGCCCGCGGGTCTGGAGCATCCGTTCCACTTCGGCTTCCGTCAAGGACTCGGCTTCCTTCTCCTTTGGTCCAACGTCCTTTGCATCCACAAATGTTTCCTGCCGCTGCAAGCCTGTTTGTTGTCCAACCGTGACCAGCTTCGGCGTTCCGCTATCTCCCTGCCCTACAACAATCGCAACGTTCTTGTAGCCAATCGCCGATGAGACGTATGACTGACTTTCGATGTTGTCGTAGTCCGTAGAAAAAATAGCGGGGGGATAACTATTTTGACCAGCTGTCAGATCACGTCCACGGATTACTTCAAAGACGAAGAGCTGCCGCTTTGTATCGAGCCAGACGTGCCACCCCAAGCCGGATGTAATACTCAACTTCTCCAGCTCCTCGTCCAGCTGCTTGTACCGGGTCTGAAACTGGACCTTGTCCCCTCTCGCTTGATCGGGGGCATTGATTAATCTCGAAAGAATACGGGAGGGTTCAGAAGGAGCAATAAAATTGGCGCGGACAAAGTGCTTCATAATCGTTTCGATATTTGCATGAATGTAATCATGTTCTTTTCCAAGCGGCGGGTAGGTGATTCGACTGCCGATCAGGCCAGCCAAGAGTGGGCCTTTCACAATCAACTCTTCGATTCCAGCCTCGTTTACGCCTATTTCCCGATGCTTGATGATCGCTGCTTCTGTGGTTGCATGCGCCTTGAAAATCATCTTGTCTTCCTGCAAGCAATCAGCATTTTGCAGCGACGGATTGATCCGAAGTTCGAATTCTCCCGGCTTGTGCCAGCGGCGGACCCATCGCAGGGAGGTGTAGGTGTCGATTTCTCCCAAAAGCGTAAAATCAGCATCCATGATTCGGATTGGCTGCACACCTACACCCCCACATACCTGTTCTTGTATTTGATTGTTACCTTCGTCTTTGTACTGTCATTGTTGCTGTTATACTCCAGCTCGTTTTCGCCTGTCTGCAATTGGAAAAATGTGCTGGCTAAATCGAGATAGTGAAAGGCATTTTCTTTGTTGCCATCTGCGCGTACAACCTCCACTCGCTTGTTGCCGAAAGTCGTATGAATGTGCAGAACGTCATTTTCCCCCAGATTGCATTTCACTCTCACGAATTCGCCAGTCGTATTATTCATAATCGTGGGGTTCTGAGCCGGCCCTCTAAATTCGATCTTCACTGGTGTTTCCACATCGCCTTCATTGAAAAAGGTACGACGAAACGATCGTCTGGAAAAGGACGCAGGGAGTCGCAGCGCAAACCCGAAGCCACCCATGATGTAAGACATTTCGCGACTGGTTGTGGGCGTATCAGTCCAAAAAGGAGACGGGCAAAGAACAGAAATCAAAAATACCTGGAACGTCTCTCCATACTGGTTAGGAAAAATTGGCGCTCCCTCTATGACAGCCTGAATCTCTTTCACCCCACCATCGTACTCATAACGCAAAGTACCAGGTCCCAGCTTTGGATTGAGCACACGGGAAAGCGTCTGACGGAGCGAAAAAATGTCTTTCCTTGTTTTCGCCATCACTGCACCCTCCACACTTAAACTGCGCGGTTGTAAAAATGTATCCAGATACGTGACCCCATCCTGATAGGGCGCTCGCTGGGATTGAATGTCTGCGGAAGGAGCACCCGTACCTTCCAGCTTTGTCATCAGAAAAGGAGCGGAGTTGTCGAAAACAACAGTCTCGCCCCTAGTGTTGGTAAAAGTCAATTTCCTCACATTACAGCCCCCATTCTAAAGCGAGTTGACGAGAAACTTGCAAGTTCTTTCTCGCCGTTTCGCTAGGCGATAATGGCTGCAGACTTTGGAATGTATTATTTTGTGTGATGCTTGGTTTCAGATGAGCTGCCATTGCCTTGGCAAGCGCATCGTAATCGAATGTTTGTCCGCCGATTTTCGGAATATCGTAGTTCGGAATGACCTGTGATCCCTGCGGTAATCTGAGCAGTTCGGCACCGTTTTCCCCAACCCATGTCCATCCGGATTTCGTGACGGTCCCTCCATCTGCAAGACCCGGAATGGCTGCTGATCTCGCGGCACCACCACCTGCTCCAGTCATGGTCGAGTCCCCGGTTCTATTCCCTGAATAACTACTTCCACCACCAGGGATAGCCCCCCTGATTGAACTGACGAGATTACTGACAAAACCCTTGACCTGGTTGTACAGCCAGCCCGCTTTTTTGGTAATCCCATCCCAGATCCCCATAACAAAATCTTCACCGGCATCAACAAAATCTTCCGCAAAGTCTTTTATGCCATCAAGAACATCGTCCATGTAGGCAAGAAAGTCGTCCTTGATTTTAATCATGCCTGCAATAACGGCTTTCTCAGCTTGATCAAGACCGTCCGTGAACAGCCACTGGATCTTCGCCCATGTGTTTGTGAAAAATGTCACGATTTCATTCCATTTCGTCTGAATGGCTAGGAGGATTGCAGCTACGGCTGTATTCACCAGCGTTTGGAGCGTGTTCCAGGTCGTGGTAAAAAACGCAATAATCTCATTCCATACGGTGTTAGTAGTCGTTTTGATCGTGTTCCAAGTAAAAATCAGGTAGCTAGTAAGCACATCCAAGGCACCCGTAAATACCAGCTTGATCCCTTCCCAAATCATGAAGAATGCGTCCTTCAAAGCATTCCAAATGAGCTGCGCATCTGTTGAAAGCTGAGTAAAATTACCTGTTACTAGATCGTAGATGAGTAGAATGGCCCCGAGGAAGATAGTCTTGATCATTTCCCAAAGCCCCTCGAAATACATTTTGACCCCGTCCCAAATCTGGATCAATCCATCACTCATGCTGGTAAAGGCACCCATCAACGTTTCAATGAATGGGGTCACAATCTCCATAATGACAGATACAATCAGATTCCAGGAATCGAAAGCAACCTGTCTGACACTCTCCCAAAGAGTAGCAAGATAGGTTACGATCTCATCCCAATGCTCCTGAATCAATAGCGGGATTCCGATAAAGGGAGCAATGACGGCTGAAATAACCGTTCCCCATTCCGCGAAAAAGGCCTGAATCCAAGTCCACGTATCCAAAAAGAACTGCTTGATTCCTTCCCAAGCAGCCGTAGTGACACTCGTAATCCCATTCCAAAGGTCGATGAAAAATGCACTGATTGGCTCCCAGTTGTCATAGATGAGATAGGCTGCCACGGCAAGTGCAGCAATTGCAGCGATGGCAATCCCTACAGGTCCACTGAGGAGCGTCATCACGCCACCTACTTTGGAAAAGACGCCGGAAATGGTATCGAAGGCTTGGACAATCGTGCCGACAGTGGTAATCAGAGAACCTAGTCCAAGCAATACAGGACTAATCGCTGCAGCAAAAACGCCAATCCCCACAATGATTTTCTGTGTTTCTTCATCAAAGCTGGCGAACCACTCTACCACGTTTTTCACAAGTTCAACCATATCTCTGAAGATGGGTAAAAGAATGTCAGCCACTTGCAAAGCGACGCCCTCAATTGCACTATTGAGCTCGGTCAGACCGCCTTTGGCATTGTCTTGCATAATGTCAGCCATCTGCTTGGCTTCCCCTGCAGAATTGTTAATTGCATGGGAAAGATTATTGTAATCTTCCTCTGACGCTTGAATGATGCCCAACATGCCAGCCATGGCTTCTTTTCCAAACAGTGTTGTTGCATATGCTGCCTGTTGGTCTGCATCCAGCCCTCCGAAAGCGCTACGCAAATCTTGCATGACTGTATCCAGACTCTTCATATTGCCTTGATTGTCCGTCATGCTAATCCCAAGCTTGGCCATGACAGCCGACATTTCTTTCGTCGGACTCGTCATATTGTTCAGTGCGCTTTGTAACGATTTGCCCGCATCGCCTGCCCTGATTCCGGCATTGGCCATCAAGCCTAAAGCAATCGCTGTATCTTCTGCGTTATACCCTAAGGCACCCGCTACAGGCGCAACTGTTTTGAATGACTCGCCAAGCATGGACACACTGGTATGTGTCTGCGACGATGCGGCAGCTAAAATATTCGCAAACTGTCCTGTTTGATTGGCTGACAGCCCGAACGCTTCCATGGAAGCTGCCACAACATCTGAAACCTTCGCCAGGTTTTCACCTGAGGCAGCCGCCAACGTCATAACGCCGTCGATGCCACTCAGCATTTCTTGGGAGCTCCAGCCTGCATCCGCCAAATTCTTCAATCCGTCGGCAGCCTCCAGAGCCGAGAACTTAGTGTTCTTGCCCAATTCCTTGGCCTTTTCTTGGAGTGCCTCAAAATCGCTTCCTGTTGCCCCAGTTATCGCCTTAACTTCACTCATGCTTGCTTCGAATTCCATGCCTGCTTTGAGCGCCGCTGTTCCAAAATCGACAACCGGCTGGGTCACCTTCTTGAACGAGCCCCCAGTCTCAGATAATTGCTTTCCCGTGTCCTGAATAGACTTCCCGACTGCTTCAAAATCTGTTTTCATTTTCGTGACACTTGCTTGCAATGAATTCAGTTGTTGTTCCGTCGTCAGCAGTTCACGTTGGAAAGCACGGTACTGTCCTTCGTTGATCGTCCCATTGGCAAATTGCTCGTTTACCTGTGCCTGAACCGCTTGCAGGCGTTCAAGCTTATCACTTGTGCTCCCGACAGCGTCAGCGAGGAGTTGGCTTTTTTGGGCAAGCAGCTCCGTGTTTTTCGGATCCAGCTTCAGCAGATTATCCACTTGCTTGAGCTCAGACTGCGTATCCTTCAGTTTTTTATTTACATCGGACAGGGCTGCCAACAGACGAGTTGTCGACGCCCCAATCACGACCGTAATACCGTTAATCGTCTCGGCCAATCATCTCACCTCCTTATCTGCCATAAAAAGCATCAATGTCCGTCTGTGTTGCATTTCTCGGCTCGTCATCCCTTCCACCTGCGTAACTTCTGACCAGATCAAACAAGTCTCGTACGCGAAGGTCGTTCATCTCCATAAAGCTAAGGCCAATTCTTTTACCTACAGTAAGAATGTCAATTTCCGGCCTTTCACTAGGATTACTTTCCTCCCTGCTGGAATGCTTGCTTGGACTTGGAACGAAAAAATCCGTCCGCGGCTTCCTCCAGCACACTCATGAGAAATGTTTGATCGGAGAAGTCAATCGTCTCCAAAGAACCAACCCATTCTACAAAGGATGGAAAGGGCTTTCCATATGAATCCGCTTTTGCCATCGCCCAAATGAGTTGGAGAATGGCGACAGAATCAATATTGCTCGGATCGTCTACAAGATGCTGCATCTTAACCAGATCTCCAAATAGATCAGCCTTAAATTCCTGACGGTAAAAGAGAAGAGCCAGGGGCGTAGCCCTGACTCTTACTTGCTGTACTCCGATTGTTAACTCACGCATTATGCTCCACCTCCAGCAGGTGTAAAGGTAGGCGTATAAACAGAGGTAAAGAAGCTATTGTACGCCTCTGTATTCGTATCGTTTAATTCCAGATCTCCTTTGACCAGCATTTTGCCACCAATCTCAACCGGGGAAACGGCAAGGCTCAACATGTCCGTTGCGACTTCAACGGCTTCTGCTTGTGTTTTACGCTCTTTCGCCGGACGAGCTGCTTGGCAATCGTAGTAAACGAAGCGACGGTTTTTCACATCACCTTGTACTTGTCCAAGCAAGGCAAATTTTTTCGGAACAGCATTTGAGATTTCCACCAGCATCCCGTTCGTATCAATTTCCCAGCCGAGCATTTCAGCCAGTACCGCGTCCGGTACGAGTGCTAATTCCAGTTCGCCGTTATATCCGTTGTTGCTGGTAATCACGAAATAAGCAGTGTTATCCGCATAGAAGGTCGCCGATTCACCCTGTGCTTCTGGTGTCCATCGCACTGCTCCGGGGATCGCAATCGGTTTTTTCCATGCCAGTTTGTCCTGTACCGTTTCATCCACAAATGCAATATGAACCTTCTCAAGTCCGAATGTAACTTTGTTCGTAGCCATAGTCATAATCCTCCTAGTAAATGAATGTAATGAATGATGTAGTCATTTCTGCTTCTTCTCCAGCTAATGCTCTTTGCTATTGGTGTTTTGCATTTTATTTGCTATCCATCTTGTTCCCCTCCCTACTCTTGTTCTCAATTAGATTTCCGTAGCCAGTTGTGCTGCCCGATTATTCAAGGGCACCTGAGTACCCGCATCGGTACACACAAAAAAGCCACTCGGTTACCCGAATGGCTCAGTTCTTATTGGCTTGTCCTCATTTTAGCAGAACTTCACGATTACTCGCTGAAATCGCCTGTAGTGTAAATTTGTGTACGGAAATGTAAAGCAAATATCTCCTCTTATTAGCTCATCCACCACCCTTCCCGCCGTCTCATCGTCATGTTGTAAAAAGAAAAGTGGAGCTGCATTTGCAGCTCCTTAAAATATGGAGAAAAGGTGAAAAAGACAGATACGGAGCCATCCGCCCTTTTCGTTATGCCAAACGTATTCAAATCTGCTATCGGTGCTGGTGGTTCGCTGTTCTCGACTTATCCCTTTCTCTTCCTGAAGGGTTTCATTCGAGCCTACATCGTGAGGGAGACTTTCATCGGGACACGGCGTTCCATCAACGGAAAGAAGGCTTTTACAACGGGCAACTTCACGGTAACCAAGATACACTCCTTGGAAACCTATCCAAAGTTAAGTGTATTTACTCTTAAACAAAAGGGGGAAACCTCAGCTGTTCGTGCCAATTCATTTATGCTTGAATCAAAGTTTTTCACTGCCAGCTTCGATTCATTCTCTTTATGGTTATAGGTGCTTTCCTTCAGGTTTCTAGGGTTTTGTTGGTTGAGCAGAAAGACCAACTATATCTTTGGAACCAAATAATAGTAATGCAATTAAAATAATTATTAATATGAAATCTGAGAAACCTTCTCCATCAAAATGATTCATTATGAATTCACCCTTTTTCATCAATTATCCATTTTCTTTTTAAGTGCCTGAATTATATCATCTACGGCCATATTTCCATTATCGTTTAGAAATTTCAGCATGTTATCTACATTTTTATTGCTCAAATCGCCTAGTGTAATGTACTTTCCCGTTAAGCTGACAATCATCGTAGCTTGTCTAAACAATTGAACAGCATCTACTCTTAACTTACCATTTAAAAGAAGAACTGCCACAATGAGTTCTAAATTATTGCCGTTCAGGCAATGTAAAATTGATGAACTATTGGTTGACTGTTTCTTTTTTCCATTACTTGATGAACTATTGGTTGATTGCTTCTTTTTTCCGTTACTTGATGAACTATTGGTTGACTGCTTCTTTTTTCCATTACTTGATGATCTATTGGTTAACTGTTTCTTTTCTGCATTACTTGATGAATTTTGTGATAACATATTATTTTTTTGAAAGGAATCCATTTATTCTTCCCCCCACCTAACATAGTAAACCGTTCATACATATTGGTGTGAGGTGAGACTGTAACCTACCATTTTGCAAGTTTCACCCTTTAGTAAAAACAAATCCAGCAAGTGTACACACTGACTTTTTCATATAACAATCATATTCAAAGCACCGATTTATTGTGCTTGGTTAAATATTCATGGGTTCTCGTTGCTTAAAAAAGTTTAGTGATTTGCACAGTCTTGCAATTATAGAAATTGACCCGCCGTTAGATCCTATTTCTATTAGACGCAAGAACTTATATTAATAAAAACGATCGGTTCAATTTAGGCTATAATGATTAGTTAAACGCCTATACCATTAGCCAGAGTGATACATAACAATGAAGAGATCGGAAAGGACAGAAAGGTCAATGTCACGTAGACGCTGTAGATGTAAATGCGTGTCGTCATGTTCCATACGTTTTGATTATCCACCGTCGTTTCGTGGTCGAGGATGATTTTGCCGTCGATTCAGAACCTTTGAGTCACCTGGATCTAGAAGGTTTCGCGAATCACCCTTTGCACCTTTCTTCTTCGATTAGTCACCATTTTCGAGACGCCGCTTTTTCCTGTAAACCACACTCATTGGGTTTTTCCTTATCTCAGTTAAGGAGTGATCGAAGTGTCCAGCTGCGGTATTTTTGGTGATAACTTTTCTTTAATCTTGGTTCTGTTTGTCCTCTTAGTAATTGTTGCTTGTAGTTGCAATTAATTCATTATGTTTACAGGCGGCTTTTAAGCTGCCCTTTTTAATTCGAAAATACATATTACGAAGAAAGCTAAATACAAGCACTCGAAACAGAATTATGCATTGTTTACCCTTATCGCTCGAACCGGCATCAGAATCGGGGGCAAAAAAAATACGTGTCCGAGCGACTTGGACATGCAAGAGTCAAAGTCACAGCAAACACGTATTTACATGTTACAAACAAGATTGAAAACGATGCTTTAGACCTCTACTTGAAATACATTTGAAAAAAATGTGGGCAAGCATATTATCTCCACTCATAAACCCTTGGTATATCAAGGCTTACCCGATAGAGCCTTCCATCTCGAACTTAATGAGACGGTTCATCTCTACCGCATACTCCATCGGCAATTCTTTGGTGAATGGCTCGATGAAGCCCATTACGATCATCTCGGTTGCTTCTGCTTCGGACAGTCCGCGGCTCATCAGGTAGAACAGTTGATCCTCGGATACTTTGGAAACAGTCGCTTCGTGCTCGAGCGTGATGTTGTCGTTCATGATCTCATTGTATGGGATCGTGTCGGACGTAGACAGTTTATCCAAAATCAGCGTATCGCACTTGATGTTGGACTTGGAGCCTTCCGACTTGCGTCCAAACTGCGACAGACCGCGGTAGGTTACTTTTCCGCCATCACGGGAGATAGATTTGGAAATGATTGTGGATGTGCAATCTGGAGCCAGGTGAATCATTTTCGCTCCTGCGTCTTGGTGTTGTCCTTTTCCTGCTACCGCGATGGAAAGAACAGTCCCTTTTGCGCGAGGACCTTTCATGATTACGGCTGGGTATTTCATCGTCAGCTTGGAACCGATGTTACCATCAATCCATTCCATGTTCGCATCCGCGTAAGCAACCGCACGTTTGGTAACGAGGTTGTATACGTTGTTGGACCAGTTTTGGATTGTTGTGTAACGGCAACGGCCGCGTTCTTTTACGATGATTTCTACTACAGCGGAGTGCAGGGAGTCTGTGCTGTAGATTGGAGCTGTACAGCCTTCGACGTAATGTACGAACGCATCCTCATCCACGATGATCAGCGTACGCTCGAATTGTCCCATGTTCTCCGAGTTGATGCGGAAGTATGCTTGCAGCGGAGTATCTACTTTTACGCCTTTTGGTACGTAAATGAAGGAACCACCGGACCATACAGCCGAGTTGAGTGCGGAGAATTTGTTGTCTGCCGCTGGAATGACTGTCGCGAAATACTCCTTCACGATGTCTGGGTAGAGCTTCACAGCGGAATCCATGTCGCAGAAGAGAACGCCTAGGTTTTCCAGGTCTTCCTGCATGTTGTGGTAAACAACCTCGGATTCATACTGTGCGGATACACCAGCGAGGAACTTTTGCTCCGCTTCTGGAATACCCAGCTTGTCAAAGGTAGCCTTGATTTCTTCTGGCACTTCATCCCAGCTACGGCCTTGCTTTTCAGAAGGCTTTACGTAGTAAGTGATGTTGTCGAAATCGAGGTCGTCCAAGTCGCCGCCCCATTTAGGCATCGGGATGCTATTGAAGATATCCAGAGATTTCAAACGAAACTCCAGCATCCATTCCGGCTCATCCTTGATCTTCGAAATTTCTTCGACGATCTCGCGGGTCAGGCCCTTTTTCGTACGGAATACGGAAACGTCCTTGTCGTGAAAGCCGTATTGGTAATCCTGTATCTCAGGGGCTTTTTTAGCCATCTTTACTCACTCCTTCATTTTCATATCCATGTAGAAATTGCTATTCCTGCCCTGCCTGTTTGATGCCTTGCTCCAGTGCCTTCCAAGCGAGTGTCGCGCATTTGATTCGCGCAGGGAACTTGGCCACCCCGGACAGGGCTTCAATATCGCCTAGGTCAATGGAATCGTCAATCTCCTTGCCTTGCATTAAATCAGAAAACTTGTGTGCCAGCTCCAAAGCTTCTTCCACTGGCTTGCCTTTAACTGCGTCCGTCATCATTGAAGCGGAGGACATGCTGATTGAGCATCCTTCACCAAGAAACTTTGCGTCAACCACCTTGCCCTCCTCTACTTTCAAGGAGAGCGAGATGCTGTCACCACAGGTTGGGTTATTCAGATTAACGATGAGTCCGTCGGATTCTTCCAGCTTTCCACGATTACGCGGTTTTTGGTAGTGGTCCATAATGACGCGGCGGTATAAATCATCAAGAGAAGACATTGCCGAAATACTCCTTCGTTTTCTTCAACCCCGCTACCAGCACATCTACTTCTTCTTCCGTATTGTACACGTAGAAGCTTGCCCGAGCGGTTGCCGTCACATTCAGCCAACGCATCAGCGGTTGTGCGCAGTGATGGCCGGCACGAACTGCGATTCCGTAGCTGTCCAGAACCGTCGCCAGGTCATGCGGATGTACCGTATCTAGGTTGAATGTAATTAAACTGCTGCGGTCCTGCTGTGGGCCGTAAATCTTCAGTCCTTCGATCTCACGCATCTGTTCCATGGCGTATGCCACCAGATGTTTTTCGTGGCGCTCGATGTTGTCCAGACCGATTTCTTCCAAAAAGTCAATCGCTGCCCCGAGGCCAATTGCGCCAGCGATAATCGGGGTGCCCCCTTCAAACTTCCAAGGAAGCTCTTTCCACGTAGATTCGTACAAATCCACGTAGTCGATCATCTCTCCGCCAAACTCCATCGGCTCGACACGCTCCAGCACTTCACGCTTGCCATACAGGACACCCACGCCTGTAGGGCCTGCCATCTTGTGGGCGGAAAACGCGTAAAAATCGCAATCCAAATCCTGGACGTCGATTTTTTTGTGCGGAGCACCCTGTGCCCCGTCTACAAACAAGAGAGCTCCATGCTGATGCGCAATCTGTGCGATTTCCTTGATCGGAGTAGTATCCCCGAGAACGTTGGAAATATGGTGAATGGCAACGATCTTGGTATTGTCCGTAATCGTTTCCTTGACCGCTTCCAGAGTAACAGTGCCGTCCTCTGCCAGCGGAATGAACTTGAAAGTCGCTCCGGTCACCTTGGCTGCCTGCTGCCATGGAATGAAATTGGCGTGGTGCTCCACCACAGTCGTCACAATTTCATCTCCTGGCTTTAAGGTCGTGCGAGCATAGCCATACGCAATGGTATTGATAGCCGATGTCGTACCGCGCGTGAAGACGATCTCCGCTGCTTCACGGGCGTTGATGAAGGCGCGGACTTTCTCGCGCGCGCCCTCATAGCCATCTGTCGCCATGTTGCCCAAGGTGTGCACGCCACGGTGCACGTTGGAGTTGTACTCCTTGTAGTATTTATCCATCGCCTCCATAACCTGAATCGGTTTTTGGGAGGTCGCTCCATTGTCCAGATACACTAGCGGATGCCCGTTTACCTCTTGGTGAAGGATGGGAAAATATTTCCGAAGCTCCTTGGCGTTCATTAGCCTAACTTCCTTTCAAGCGCCTGACGGAGTTTATTCCTCACTTCTTCTACTGGAATCTGAGCTACGACTGGATCCAGGAAGCCGAGAATAATGAGACGTTCTGCGCCCTGACGGGTAATACCACGCGACATGAGGTAGTGGATCGACTCTTCACTAAAGCGTCCTACCGAGGCAGCATGGCCCGCTTTGACATCGTCCTCATCGATCAAAAGGATCGGGTTGGCATCGCCGCGAGATTTTTCACTCAGCATCAGGATGTTTTCCGCCTGTACACCGTTTGCTTTTTCTGCGCCTTTTTCGATTTTGGTGATACCGTTCAAAATGCTAACTGCTTCACCAGTCATTACCGCCTTGCTCACCATATCCGATTCGGAATGAGTACCGATATGTTGAACTTGGGAGGTCAAGTTTTGACGCTGGGAACCTGTCCCTACAGAAATGGATTTGGTCTCTGCGTTCGAAGCAGTACCTTTCAGGATTGTCGTGTTGTTGGCAACGGTATTGCCGTCGTTCATCTCACCCAAAATCCATTCCATTTTTCCATCGCGATCAACAGTAGCGCGACGGAAGCTGTAATCATGAACATCAGTAGAAAGGGAACGAACTGACGCAACCTGTACAGATGCACCAGGTCCCACATATACTTCGACGATGCTATTGGCTACCATGTTTTTACCTTCGCCAGATACGTATGTATCGACGTAGGTCACTTTGCTGTTCGCTTCTGCTACGATCAGAACATGTGGGCACAGGAGCGCATTGTCGCCAGCGATTTCGTACACTGTCTGCAGCGGAACATCTACTTCCACG
The DNA here is from genome assembly GCF_050467985.1 of Brevibacillus sp. NRS-1366. NCBI lineage: Bacteria > Bacillati > Bacillota > Bacilli > Caryophanales > Paenibacillaceae > Brevibacillus > Brevibacillus sp. NRS-1366. The sequence goes on from NZ_JBITPN010000021.1 coordinate 71,429, forward strand.
TTTTTCGGCACGTAGAGGAATACGCCGCCATTAACTACCGCTGTATGCAGTGCGGTCAGCTTGTGCTCATCGTACGCAACAACATTCAATAAATATTTTTGCACCAGATCGCCGTGTGTTACGAGAGCGTCGGCAAATGTCGTGAAAATGACACCTTGCGCCTTCAGCTCTTCGGTCACGGCGTAAAAGAGGGTAGAGGCATTCTTTTGTACCAACAGGTTTTTCACACTGTCAGCATCAATTTGATCCTTTACCAGCTCGCTCAGTTCGTTTGCCGATGCCACTTTGGCAGTGGTTTGGAACGGCTCGAATTCTTGCGTGTTCCATTTATCAATCTTGGTTTTCTCCAAAGTCGGAAGCCCAAGCTCTCCCGCCGCCTTCAGTCCAGCGAGGCGCTTTTCCAGGAACCAGGCAGGCTCCTGATTGGCTTTGGAGTACTCGGTAATCGCTTCGGCGTCGAAGCGTAGCTGTACATCCACACTCATTTCACTGCAGCCTCCTTCTTCCTACACGTTGGCGTTTACGGTTTCGTCCTCGATGCCGAGCTCTTCCTTGATCCAGTCATAGCCTTCTGCCTCCAGGCGTTCAGCCAGTTCAGGACCACCGGACTTCACGATACGACCCTGCATCATTACGTGTACGAAGTCAGGCTTTACGTAGTTCAGCAAACGCTGGTAGTGAGTGATGATCAAGAAGCCACGATCCGCAGAACGCATTTCGTTGACACCATTTGCTACGATTTTCAGTGCATCAATGTCGAGACCAGAGTCAATCTCGTCTAAGATGCAGATGCTTGGTTCGAGCAGCATCATTTGAAGAATTTCGTTACGTTTTTTCTCCCCGCCGGAGAACCCTTCGTTCAGGTAACGGTGGGAAAAGGAATCGTCCATTTCCAGTGTGCTCATTTTCTTGTCCATCTCGCGGATAAATTTCATCAGGGAGATTTCGTTGCCTTCTCCGCGGCGCGCGTTGATCGCGGAACGCATGAAGTCGGAGTTGGTTACACCGCTGATTTCGGATGGGTATTGCATCGCCAAAAACAGACCCGCGCGTGCGCGCTCATCTACTGCCATTTCCAACAGGTCGTCGCCGTTGATCAGCACTTCGCCTTCGGTTACTTCATATTTCGGGTGACCCATCAGCGTGGATGCCAATGTCGATTTACCGGTACCATTTGGTCCCATGATCGCGTGCACTTCGCCGCCCTTGATTTCCAAATTCATGCCTTTGAGGATCTCTTTGTCCTCGATCTTAGCGCGAAGGTTTTTTATTTGCAAATGCGGTACTGCTGTCATCTGAATTCCCTCCATACACGTCAAAAGTGAGTTGGTAAATTCTCAATCCATTCTCAATAACTATCTTATAATAAGAATAATTATAAATCAAGGAATGAAACATATCTGTATTTTTTATATCATTATATTTAGAAAGTCGACTTTTGGTTATACCTACTTTGTCTTTTATCACCTTCTCATCGAAACATTTTTCCCTTGTAACATTTTGGAATACAATCCCATCATAGATCATGCATTCTTTAATCACTATCACTCGCAGCAATCGCCTCGGAAAGGACGAATGAACATGATGAAAAGACACAAGGCCATTCTTTTTACCCTTTTGGGAATTTGCCTGTTGGCAGGAGGAACCACTGTCTTCTCCAAAACGCTTACAGAGAAAATCTCTGCCCGGTTTGCCAATATAAAATTAATTGTCAACGATAAAGTGATCCAAACAAAAGCAGAACCATTCATTTACAACGGAAACGTCTATGCTCCTGTCGCAACCGTAGCAAACGCACTCAACATCCATCAAGAGTGGGACAACAAGACACCAGCCGTTCGTTTTTCCAACGGCGGTTCAGGCTCTGTTCAGGGCATCTATCCCTTTTGAAGCATATGTGACCCTCTTTCGCCAATCAAATGGAAAAGCCGTACCGCTAAACACTGTCGAGCTTTACAAAGGAGAAACAGCAGCAGATCCAGGTGACGTTGTCTATGATGCGCAGCTAAAGCAGGTCTATGTACACCGGTACGCTTTCAAGCTTATTTCTGAAGGGAATTCTTCCCGATTTGGCAAAGGAGAGCTGTTGGAAGCAGCCATCGTAGAAGTTCAAAATGGCAAACTCATCAAAACGGGCCAGATCACCAAGCAATGATCCTTCCCGCACAGCGAAGTGAACAAAAAACCGTCAGCTTTTGATTTGACGGTTTTTTTGTTTCTATTTTCCATCTTTACGATAACTTTCGATTACCGGATTGTACGGACTCTGGATACTTGTACTCTTTTTCCCAAAAGTCCGCATAAGGCACACCCGCTTTAACGGGATCAAACACCGGATCTTTCCCCTCCCGCTTTTGCCTTTCATAATCTTTCAGCACCCGCAGGGCAGGTTTTGTCAGCAGCAGCATTGCTATTATGTTCAGCCAAGCCATACTTCCTACGCCAATGTCTCCAAGCGTCCAAGCCAAACCCGCTGATTTCACGCTTCCGTAAACAACCATACCCATCATCGCGATTTTTAACAAGTACTCCGACCATACACGTTTTACATTGCCATTTAAATAAGTCAGGTTGGTTTCTGCCATGTAGTAATACGCCATAATTGTAGTAAAAGCAAAAAACAAAAGAGCAATTGCAATAAATGGAGCACCAAACCCTGGAAGTACAGATTCAACAGCTTGTTGTGTATAAATGGGACCCGGCTCGATATCACCCAGATTGTTGACGATAGGAGCTACACCGTCAGGCTTTACGTTATACATGCCGGTAATCAAGATCATGAATGCTGTAGCCGAACAGACAAACAGTGTGTCCACATAAACGGAAAACGCTTGCACAATTCCTTGTTTGGCAGGGTGAGAAACTTCTGCCGCTGCTGCAGCGTGCGGAGCTGTCCCTTGTCCTGCTTCGTTCGAATAAATCCCACGTTTTACTCCCCACATGATGGCGGATCCTAAAATTCCACCAAACGCAGCCTCAGTACCAAAGGCACTGTTGAAAATGAGAGCAATCATGCTCGGTACTTGAGACAGGTTTGCAAAAACAACGACTAAGGACACGAGAATGTAACCCAACGCCATGAACGGAACAACTACTTGCGCAACATTGGCAATGCGCTTTACGCCACCAAAAATAATGGCTCCCAACACCCCAGCGAGCACGATGCCGGTAATCCAGGGACTAATCCCAAAAGCGTTGTTAATTCCGGAAGCGATGCTGTTGGCTTGTACACCCGGCAATAAAAAACCGGTAGCAATAACTGTTACAATTGCAAAAAGGATTGCATACCACTTCGCTTTTAGCCCTTTTTCAATATAATAGGCAGGACCACCGCGAAATTGCCCTCCCTGTTTGGATTTATAGACTTGCCCAAGAGTCGCTTCGATAAAGCCTGATGCCGACCCGAGAAATGCCATCACCCACATCCAGAAGATCGCACCCGGACCTCCGAAAGCGATCGCAGTCGCAACACCTGCGATGTTCCCCGTTCCGACCCTTCCTGATAAAGCCATTGATAACGCCTGAAAAGACGATACTCCTGCATCGGAGCTTTTCCCATCGAACATCAGAACAATCATGTCCTTGAGATGACGAACCTGGAGAAACCGTGTAGCGATGGAATAAAACAGTCCTGCGCCCAAGCAAAGATAAATCAATGCTTGGCTCCATATCAAATCATTTAACCCATTCACGAAAGCTTCCAGAAAAAATCACTCCATTCATGAATATTATTTTCAGGAATATATTCCATGAATATTATAAATAATTTTATTATTCTGGGCAATTCTTTATAATTAATATTTTCTCTTTTATACAAAATAGAAAAAACGGTTAGATACTTGGTATCCAACCGTTTTTTTGATTGATTGTCCAACTATATTACTGGACTTTAGGACCAGCTTTGGAAATTTCAGATGCATTTGGAAAATTCTTTTGGAAATTTTCGATGAAGCGGTTTGCCAGATCAGCAGCCTGTTTGTCGTATTCTTCCTTATTCGCCCATGTGTTGCGTGGTTGCAGAACTTCTGCTGGTACATTCGGGCAAGAAGTAGGTACCTGTACGCCAAAGGTTGCATCAGCTGCGTAATCTACTTTGGCCAGCTCGCCATTCAGTGCAGCCGTTACCATCGCGCGGGTATAGGAAAGCTTCATGCGCTGACCTACGCCGACTGGTCCACCAGTCCAGCCTGTATTCACGAGGTACACTTGCACATCGTGCTCATCGATCTTTTTACCCAGCATTTCGGCATAAACAACCGGATGCAGCGGCAAGAAAGGAGCTCCGAAGCATGTCGAGAATTCTGTTTGCGGTGCAGATACGCCGCGTTCAGTTCCTGCCATTTTGCTAGTGTAGCCGGACAGGAAGTGGTACATCGCCTGTTCTTTCGTCAGCTTGGAGATTGGAGGAAGTACTCCGAACGAGTCAGCTGTCAAAAATACAATCACATTTGGATGACCGCCTACTCCTGGAATTACAGCTCCTGGAATCGCTTCTACTGGATAGGCTGCACGGGTATTTTCCGTATACTTTTGGCTATCGTAATCAGCGGTGCGGGTTACTTCATCCACATCCACGTTTTCAAGAACCGTACCGAACTCGATTGCTTTCCAGATTTGCGGTTCGCCTTCTTCAGACAGCTTGATGCATTTTGCGTAGCAGCCGCCCTCGATATTGAACACGCTATTGTCAGACCAGCCGTGCTCGTCATCACCGATCAGGAAGCGATTCGGGTCAGCAGACAGCGTGGTTTTACCTGTACCGGACAATCCAAAGAACAAAGCTACATCGCCATCTTTACCTATGTTTGCAGAGCAGTGCATGGAAAGAACGTTACGCTCTGGCAAGAGCATGTTCATCACGCTGAAGATGGATTTCTTCATTTCACCTGCGTACTCAGTTCCGCCGATCAATACGGTTCTATGCTCGAAGCTCAGTACGATGAATGTCTCCGAGTTGGTTCCGTGCACAGCAGGATTTGCCTTGAAGTCAGGCGCATAGATCACAGTGAATTCTGCCTCGTGTGTCACCAATTCTTCTGCAGTCGGGCGGATGAACAGTTGGCGAGCAAACAGGTTGTGCCAAGCGTATTCATTTACGACGCGGATCGGCAGGCGATAAGTCGTATCTGCCCCAGCAAAACCGTCAAATACAAACAACTCTTCTTTTGTTTGCAGATATTCGAGCACGTCTTGTTGAAGTGCTTGGAATTTCTCAGGACTAATCGGTTGGTTAACCGGACCCCAGTTGATTTTATCGTGTACGGAAGCTTCGTCCACCACAAATTTGTCCTTTGGCGAACGGCCTGTAAACTTGCCTGTTAGCGCATTGAGCGCCCCCTTATCGGTCAAAATCCCTTCGCCACGCTTAACTGCCATTTCAACGAGCCCAGCTACAGGCAGGTTCGAATATACCTTGGTAGCTCCTAAAATGTCAGCAAGCTTATGAACCGTGTTGGTTTCCATGTGTGAACGATCTCCTTCCCAGTATATATCCCTGATTATGACTTTTTAACAGTCGTTCGATTTGTAATTAGTATATCACATTTAACCAAATAAGCTACATAATTTTATATTCTCATGTGGAGAATGTGTGAATAACCGTCCTGAGTAGGTTTCCCCTGGATCTTGCTTTGTTCTCAGTCCATCTTTTTCGCGTGCTCCGTTAATTAATGGATACCAAAAAACCCGCTACAATAGCGGGTTTTGGGCATTAGACTGCATTTATACTCAAGACTGGCTAGATGCTTCCCAGACGTATAAATAAGTCAAGATGTCTCGATTGCGCTTATTGCGATACTCTTTTACCCTTGTCATGCCAATTTTCTCAGCGACACGCTGGGAACCGATATGGTCAAAAGCCATGTTTGCGCATAAACGGTGCAGATTCAGCTCACTTGTTCCATACTCCTTGCAGGCTTTTGCAGCTTCTGTCGCCAGCCCCAATCCCCAGTACTCCTTATCCAGAATATAACCGAGATCGTGCTCCATCTGATTGTCCAACTCAGATAACACAATTCCGCAATCGCCGATGATCCTCCCACTTTCCTGATGAACCATCGCCCAGCGTCCGTACCCTTGTGCCCTGTATCGTTTCAGATTGTTGTGCAGCCACTGCTCTGAACCTTCTCTCGTAAAAGGAGCCGGCCAAAATTGCATAGTTACGGGATCAGACAAAATCGCATGCAAGTTGTCTATGTCTTCTGTCGCGTATTTTCGTAGAATGAGCCTTTTTGTTTTAAGCACGATCTGATTCATTTTCAAACGTCCTCACAATGACACGTCCTAAAATTTCCACGCCCTTTGCCAATGCAGAGTGCTCAAACTGCATATGCGGATGGTGCAAGCCCGGCTTCAGATCGCACCCAAGTGCCAGCATGGTTGCTTTGATATGCGGGCGCTCCACCGTATAATAATGAAAGTCTTCGGCACCAGGACTGACTGGTGCTTCTCGAAGATTCTCCTCACCCAGTGCATCAACAATCGCCAGCTCCATCCATTTTTTCGCCTGATCGTTCACTTCGGCCGCCACCATCCTTGATCCTTGTTGCACTTCAATCTGTGCTTGAAAGGACGTTGCGACTCCTTCAATCACTTGCCGAATCCGCATTTCCAATTCATCCATAGCCTGATTGGTCTGCGCCCGCAGATCAATTGCAAAGCGTGCCTTGTCCGGTATGATATTGTAGCTCTCGCCGCCAGCTTGCAGCATTGTCATCTTGGCGGTCGCTGGCACCATCGGATCAATATGTACCTGTCCAATTCCGGAAATGATCGCTCCTGCTACCTCGATGGCATTGATCCCCAAATGAGGTCGTGCTCCGTGAGCGGAAACACCGGTAATTTCTCCATAAAGAAACATTGCGGCCCCATTGTAAATAGCTGGTCCTGCCGTTCCTTGGACCATCTCCTGAATCGGTCGCAGGTGTACGCCATACAGATAATCCACATCATCTACGACTCCTTTTTCAACCAGCTTCAAGGCGCCTGTCCCTTTTTCCTCCGCTGGCTGAAACAGGACCTTCAATGTGCCAGGCGGCTGATAGCCTGATGCGACCAATGCTTCTACTGTTTCGACAATCATGGTCATATGCGCATCGTGTCCACAGGAGTGATTCGCTCGCCACTCTCCATCTACTTCCTGCCAAAGCGCGTCGATATCTGTCCGCAATCCTACAACGGGCTTTCCTTCTCCCCACTCTGCGACCAACCCGGTACAATCATCAAAAGTAGTCACATGCAATCCAAGCGCTTGCATCCGCTCCACTAAATAGCGAGTCGTCTGAACCTCTTTCCAGCTAATCTCTGGATTCGCATGCAGATGGCTGAATGTTTCAGCAATCCTTTGCTCACGCGTACGTATCGTTTGTTTGAAAGAGAAAGCAGCGGACATGACCCTACCTCCCAAAAGTCTCTTTTTTCCTAATTATAGCATAGTGCTTCCAAAGCACCTTTCCCTTCCCCTTACTTGCAGGTGAGTCGCAATATGGCATCGAGCTTCAACTGATCACGCAAAGACCCTACGATCTTTACCTGTTGCTTGGCGAATGCATAGACCAGCTCATCTCCACCAAACAGCATCTGCACCTGGCGCTGTCCACCCTGCACGATCAGATCGGCGGATTGGCCCTCTGTCCACTCACCACAAAATGCTCCTCCCCCTGAGAACGTCAGTTGCCATCTCGTCTGGGAATCTTCCATGACGATGCCGATCCGCCGTTCCCATCCTTTGGTCATTAATCGCAAGTGTGTTTTCTGGTGGAGTCGATTCGCAACCTCACCCAGCAGCCTGCCCATTCCGATCATACACGCCCACCCCTCTCTTCCAAATGGGTTCGTTTAGCTTCTAGTCGAATCCTTTGACGAGGGGTAGGAACCGCTGTCGGCTTCTGTCAGGGAGGGCAACTTTTTCTCGACACGTTTTTGGGAAATGAAAAAGCATCCACCGCTTGGCAGATGCTCTTCCCGACGCATTTATCTATTCGTCGAACTCGTCTTTGTCTAAGCGTACCTCCAGATGATGCCCATCCGGGGTTTCAAAGTAAAGATTGTAGCTGGTTGGTTGGGTAATGGGACCACGATAACAAATGTTCTCCGCTTCCAGCTTATCCACTAGATAGTCTAGTTCCGCGCGGCTCGTTACGGAAAAAGCGAGATGGTCCACTTGACCTACGCCGCCTTTGCCTTCCTCCCCGCCGTGTGGATGAAGACCAATCCGTGTGTATGTGCCAATTTGAAAGTAGACAGGCGCTCCTTCCACCATGTTCTCTTCCGGGATGGGAACTTCCAAAATGTCTTTAAAAAAACGAGCTACCTTCACGACATCGCTACAATTCAATGCGATATGGTGAACGCCTTTCAAATGAAACATTCACACTGCCTCCCACGTCAACTCTGGTCATGCGCTTTTCTGCGACATTTGCTTTCGTTTATTGTACTGCTTCAGCCTCTCGCTTAACCGTCTTAAGCGAATCATCAATGCTTCCCGCCATTCGTCATCCCCAAGCTCCTTGGCGACACGAAGCAAATCAAGCGAAATGTCGATCTGTTGTTTGAGCACATCGGCGAAGCTAGCGGCTTCATCCGTCATGGTACAATTCTCAAACAACTCCGATGTATTGTCAACACTCACAAAGTCGGCAAAATCAACTTCAGGTGCCTGATCTCCTTGAGCATATTCTACTAAAATTTCGTATTCTCCCTCAATACCGGGATGGACCTCAATTCTGTCACATACAGGACAAAACATGATGGGGACATTGTGAACAAGTGTTTTATAATGACGGACTGACCCTACGGAACCAACCATTCCAGCACCGCAACAAAAACTCATAAAGTCTCCCTCCTTCTTCGCCAAACGTCTGCTTTTTTGTTTGGTCGACACTTTCGTCTGTATTCGCATTGTAGCCCATTATCCCTCTGACACTCTACCCGCAAAAGATACCAGTGGTTACCCGCAACAAGAATTTGTCAATTTGTCTTCCTATTGTACTCGAATTCACCTGTGCCCGGCAATGTTTTCTGATTAGTTTGAATTTTTTCCCTCATCTGCCTAAATTCATACAAAAACGTTTTAGTAATACCGATATAGGGAATAGGTAGTCATCTACTTAAACAAAAGGAGATAGATTTATGTTTCGTTTTAAAAGCCTTCGTGCTCGAACACTCACGGTCACACTTCCAGTTATTGTATTTACCCTTCTCCTCGTAATGAGCATGGCCTTCTTTTTCTCTGTCTCCCAGTTGAACGGGGCACTAAGCGACAAGATGAATTACCAGCTCGACCTGCTCAGCGATAAAGTGGACCGCCAGCTGGAAGCTCACAGCAAAGTAACCGAGAGTATGGCCCGTTTTATCGAAATGTCTCCTATTACGTATTCGCTGGAGCAGTTGAATTCCCTGCTTACCAAAACGGTTCTAATCAATGAGACGTCGGTTGGCATGGGAATTTTCATGGAGCCCCATGCGTTTGACCCGAATAAGCAATTGGTTGCTACATACGGGGCGAAGAAAGATGGCAAAGTCGATATTACCTATGAATACAGCACGGCTTCCTATAACTATCCCAATCAGGATTGGTACAAGGTCGGGATTTCGACCAAAAACAAAACCGATTATTCAGAGCCCTATTTTGACGACGTTTCACAGGTCTCGATGCTGACAGTCGTCGCGCCTTTTTACTCCGCGGATAAAAAACTGCTTGGGGTTGCCACAGATGACATTACCCTCACCGACGTTCAAACCTTGGTATCCGGGACGAAGGTTGGCGAGACCGGTTGGGCATTTATGCTGGATCAGACGGGCAGATACCTCTCTCATCCGGATGCTGAAAAGCTCATGCACAAAACGATCCAAACGGATGACAATGCATCTTTCGCCGAAATGGGATCGGCACTGCTTGCCGAAGAAGAAGGAATGAAGACATACACAGACGACAATGGCGTAAATCGCATCTATTTCCAAAAAGTTCCTAAGACAAATTGGACAATCGGACTGGTCATGCCGGAAAACGAGTTTTATGCACCACTCTCTGCTCTCTTCTATCAACTCTGTGCAGTCAGTCTGTTGGGTCTGGTGATTTTGATCGCCGTTATTTACTTTTTCAACAAATACCTGACCAAACAAATCGATCGTGCCAACCAGCTATCCCACGCCCTCTCCAATGGAGATTTCACCGCCTCCATGGAAATCAATACCGTCGATGAGATGGGAGTCATGGCAAGCCGATTTAACGCGATGACAACGACACTGCGGGAAACCCTCGGACAAGTCAGCTACAGTGCCCAGCAGGTAGCTGCCACTTCTGAGCAATTGATGGCTAGCGCCGAACAAACAAGCAAGGCAACGGAGCAAATCGCCCAATCCGTTCAGGAAATAGCCTATGGAACCGAGCAGCAAGTGGATGCAACGAACCAAGGCAGTGAAGTGATTACCGAGATTGCCCATCACATCACCGTGATGGAAAAAGGCATCGAGGAAGTCAGCACTTCAACTTTTGAGGCCAACCGTCAAGCCACTGAAGGAAATCAGATGGCTGTGAAAACCGTAGAGCACATGAACGTCATCCACACGCAAATGGGACAAACAGCGAGCATTGTCAATACATTGGGACAACGATCCCAGGAAATCGGGCAAATGATTTCGTTAATTACAACGATCGCTGACCAAACCAATCTCCTGGCCCTCAATGCCGCTATCGAAGCAGCTCGTGCCGGAGAGCAAGGACGTGGCTTTGCCGTCGTCGCTGATGAGGTGCGCAAGCTGGCAGAACAATCCAGCGCCGCCGCAGAACAAGTGAGCAATATTGTCGCGGACATTAGGCGGGATACGGAATCAGCCATTCATGCGATGACTCACGGCTCCACGATTCTTGGCGAAGGCATGACACTCGTGCAGTCGACCGGAACAGCCTTTGAGCAGATTACTGGCTCTACTGCCCGATTGCTCACGCGCACGGAAGAAGTCACTGAGGAGATGGGACAGATCAGCCAGCAGATGCAGACCATCATCTCTGCGATCGGCCACATTTCGCAAATTGCCGAGCAATCAGCAGGCAACTCACAAACAGTAGCAGCCGCAGCCGAAGAACAAAACGCCTCCATGCAGGAGATTTCCGCAGCAGCTACGATGCTTGCGAAAATGGCGGAAGAAATGAACGATGCTGTCCGCAGCTTCAAGCTTAGCTAATCGCATCACGGGAATAGATTTCATGCACACTTGGCAAATGAAGAAGGGTTGTCCGCTACCTTACGGACAACCCTCTCTTTGTTTATATAACCAAGCGGTCCCTTCCGTTCCGACAGTTTAGTTGGCGATATCCACGAGAGGAACATAGTTGGCTGGAAGGGTAGTTTTTGGCTACCACACTGATCGTTCTGCCATACCATTCGAGCATCATTCGACACGTTGCCCACGACATAAAGGGTAAAAGATGAAAACAAAAAAGCCGGAGCAGAAGAGCTCGGCTTTTTCATATTGGTTCCTATTCTTTTACCATCGCTTCGTATTTGTCTGCATCCATCAGCTTGTCCAGCTCAGCAGTATCAGACAATTCCACGACGATCATCCATGCTTGCTCATACGGCGAGGAGTTAACCAGCTCAGGAGCATCTTCCAGCTCACCGTTCACTTCCAACACTTTGCCGGTTACAGGAGCGTACAGCTCAGAAACGGTTTTTACCGATTCCACACTGCCAAACGGCTCATCCTGTTGAATCGTTGCCCCTACTTCTGGCAACTCGACAAACACGATGTCACCCAGCTCTGATTGAGCAAAAGCAGTGATTCCGATGTACGCTTTGTTTCCTTCTACTCGCACCCACTCATGCTCTTCACTGTAACGTAGACTTTTTGGGAATTCCATCGTTTACATTTCCTCCTATCAGGTACAATCCATTACACATACATAATTAGACGAACATTCTAGGATTCCTCTTCGATCCCCAAAATTCTAAACAGACGTTTTTTCACGAGATTGAGCCCCTTCTCGCCTGCTTGGAAATGACGCAGTTGGAGGTTTTCATCAAAGAGGTAGAAAGCAGGGACATATTCATTCTGGAATGCATCCACTGTCTTCATATCATTATCAATGGCGATAGGGTGTGTCAAGTTATGCTCGGTAATGGTTTGCTTGATGGTCTCCATGTCCGTATCTTTTTCAGAACGGGGCATGTGGATCCCGATCACTTTCAAGCCATTCGCTGCATATTTGTCGCGCCATTCATTGATGCTTGGCATGGACTCTTTGCACATGTAGCAGCTAACCGACCAGAAGTGTACCAAAACCGGGCTGCCAGCGAGGTCAGCTTTGGTCACCTGTCCATTCACCCATTCGGTAATCCCAGGGAAATCAGGCAATTCTTCGCGCAAACGCATGGATAGGTCAACTCCTTTTCTTGTTTCATATCATACCTACATGGTAAAAAAAGGGTCTAACAGCAAAATGTTAGACCCTTCTATTCTGTTACCCGTTCAGATTATTACTTAGCAGACAGTTGAGCTTGTCCTGGGCGCCAGTTAGCTGGGCACAGACCGCCGGATTGCAGTGCTTGCAGCACACGCAGAGTTTCGTCTGTAGAACGACCTACGTTCAGGTCAGTTACTACTTGGTATTTCAGAACGCCTTCTGGATCGATGATGAACAAACCGCGGTAAGCTTGTCCGCCTTCTTCGTCCAGTACGCCGTAGTCACGAGCAGTTGTTTTCAGAAAGTCAGCAGCCAGTGGGTAGTTCAGGCCACCCAGACCGTTTTGGTCGCGAGGAGTGTTGATCCAAGCGCGGTGGGAGTGAACGGAGTCAGTAGATACACCCAGAACTTCTGCATCCAGGTCAGCAAACTCTTCGATTGCATCGCTCATAGCGATGATTTCAGTTGGGCAAACAAAAGTAAAGTCGAGTGGATAGAAGAACAGTACCAACCATTTTCCACGGTAGTCGGACAGGGAAACCTTTCCGAATTCTTTACCATTGCCCAGTGCTGTTTCCATTGTGAAATCTGGAGCTGGGAGTCCAATTAGACGTTGAGCCATTATGTAAAACCTCCTTAGGAATGTGTTCTTACCTACATGTCCAATGATATCAAAGGATTCACTTTATAGTCAATATAATGTAGGAATCATTTCAACCTGTAATTGTTTTTCAATTGGACCGTAAACGATGCTGCCGCTTCCTAAATTATGCACAAAAAATAGATTTTCCTTTTTTGTGGCAGGCTATACTCCTCTTTGCAAAAGAACTCCTGATTCTGCAATCGCTGCAGCGGCCTGCAAGAGCACTTTTGGTGTCTGGACCAGCGCAATCCGAACGTACCCCTCGCCTTCCTCTCCAAATGCACTTCCCGGAATCACAACGACTCCCGCTTTTTCCAAAAGCGCAAAAGCAAACTCACGCGATGTCCACCCCTGTGGCACAGGTGCCCATACAAACATGGTCGCTTTTGGCAAAGGAATGACCCACCCGGCGTTTGCCAAAGCAGACAAGAGCACATCCCGGCGCTCCTGATAGATCGGACCTACGGTATTTTGACCGCCAGATTCCCGATCTTGCTTCAAGGCTTCAATCGCCATTTGCTGGACAGGCAAAAAGACGCCGTAGTCGACGTTCGACTTCACCACTGCAAGCGGTTTGATTATCTCGGCATTCCCCACCACATAAGCAATCCGGCACCCAGCCATATTGAAGCTTTTGGAGAAGGAGTTAAACTCGATTCCGACATCCTTGGCACCAGGCGCCTGCAAAAAGCTCGGTGGCTTGTAACCGTCAAAAGCCATCTCTGAGTAGGCCAGATCATGTACCACAATGATGTCATGACGCTTGGCAAAGGCCACGACCTCCTCAAAAAAGGAGATAGTAGCAACGGCTGAAACTGGATTATTCGGATAATTCAGGATCATAAATTTTGCCCGATTTGCCACGTCCTCTGGAATATCTGCGAGCTTGGGTAAAAAATCATTTTCCTCCCGCAGCGGCATCCGATAAGGAACAGCACCGGCCAGATGAACACTGCCTTCGTAAATCGGATACCCCGGGTCAGGCACTAGCACGATATCTCCCGGATCTGTCCAAGCCAAGGCAAAGTGAGCAAGACCATCCTGCGAGCCCATCAAGGAGTGCACCTCACCGTCTGGCGCAAGCTCGACGTCAAAGCGATACTGATACCAGCGAGCTACCTCTGCGCGGAAATCAGCCGTGCCTTCACTGAGGGCATAGCCAAACGCTCCAGGACGCTGCACAGCCTGTATCAGCGTTTCTAAAAGTTTTTGATCCGGTTCTTGATCTGGGCTTCCGATACTCAAATCATAGACTGTCCGCTTTTTTGCCACTTCTCGTTTACGGGCTGCCATCTCCGAAAAAATAGCAGCCGACAAGTTCTCCAGTCGCTTGGAAGGTTGGCGCATGATTATTTGCCTCCCCAGGCTTTTTCCAGCTCCTCTGGCTTGAAGCCCAGAGTTACGGTATTTTCGCTAGCCAGCAGAGGGCGCTTGATCAGCTTTCCATTGGATGAGAGCAGCTCCAGCATTTCTTCCTCTGTCATCGTCGGCAGCTTGTCCTTTAGTCCCAGCTCTTTGTATTGGACACCGCTCACATTAAAAAACTTGCGCAGATCCAATCCGCTTGCTTGCCACATGCTGCGCAGCTCTTCTTTGGCGGGAGGGGTATCTACAATCGGAATCTCCTCAAAGCTTACATTCTGCTCCGTCAGCCATTTTTTCGCTTTGCGGCACGTGTCACATTTGTTGTACAAGTATGCTTTCATTGTCATGTTCCATTTCCTCGCTTTTCATTCTGTCATCGCAGCGATACCTCTTTACCCATTATCCCTATCTCAGAGAAGAAAATCTACTCGGTAACAGAAACGGTTTTTCGGAAGGTAACGCCTGCAGATGCATCTACGGGGACTTCGATCAGCAGGTAATCATTGATCAAGGAACGGTCCTCCTGATTTTTGTACTCATACGCCTGATAATCGACGTACATCTCTTCGACCCATATACGAATATCTTCTAGTTCGACTGAGTCCGTTTCGCCTCCAGATGACTTGATCAACAGATACGTTTTCCCGTCTCTTCGCAAAAATTCGTTTTTCCATTCCGGCGACGCCAACAATCCCTTTGCCCATGTACTTACTTCCTCATCTACTTCAGCCAATGTCAGTATGCGATGATTCGCGGTTCCATTTACCTTCCCGATTTCAGGCAACGTGTTATACCCTTGCACTGTCCAAATTTGGTCATGGGTGTACCATTTTTTCATGCGTACCTCATACAGATTGTGGTCGGTTGTCGCTACTAACAGGCTGCGCGGATTGAGCGTACGGCTCATTGTTTGGAAGCTTTCCAATTCTTTTTGCAGCTCCTGTTCGACAAACCGCTTTAGCACCTCTTTGTAGTCCCGGTTTTGCGGATCTTGCATTCGTTCTGTCAGTTCCACTTCCTCATATTCATAGCCCGTCCCTTTGTCGTCGGTCCATTTGAACGCATTAACAATAGCGTCCCGATCGACCTGCTGCTTACGCACTCCGCTTCTCCCTTCATCCGGGAAGGCCACACTCGATGGCGTTGTTGGCTGGTTTGTTTCGCTTTGCTCATTGGCCTGGGCCAACTTCTCTTTCAGACCTGAAAGCTCATTGCGTAGCTGGACGACTTCCCGATCTTTATGCAAGCTCCCCAATTGAAATCCGCCCCATAAAAAAGACACTAACAGCAAAGCAATGACAACGGATAGACTCCAGACTCTCATGTACCTTCTTCCTTTCTTTTTTTGACACCAGCTCCTCAGTAGGCAGCCATAATCATCATAGGAATAACGATAAGAAATAACGATAAGAAAAAACGACAGCCCTCCTCATTCTCTGGCTGTCGTTTCCCTCTGCTGCGATCATCTTATTTGGGTTTTTTTTGCAGACTCATCTGCCACCGCTTGGTTGTCAACTACCTCAGCACCGGGACCTGCCTGCCACATTTGCGCAAGCGGCGAAAACGGTACTCCTAGCTCGTCCTCGCCCTTGGCTTTTACAGCCTCAGCCAGTGTTCCTTTTAGCGGCTCAGTGTATTCGATTTCTCTGTCCATCGTTTTTCCTCCTTCACGGGTATATGAAGCTAAGTCTGAAGGAGTTTGCCCTGCTTTATGCAGAATGAGTCGCTTTGATCTCAACCTGGTAGCCAGCGTGTTTTCTCGTTTGAAATACACCATTTTCAAAAATCAGGTATTGAGCTTTCACTCCGATTAAACGACCGCCCAGCTGTTCTTCTTTGTCCAACGATTTCGAAGTGATCTTATCCAGAGATTCTAGAATTGGATAAGCAATATCTACCCACTCGTCCTCTCGGTATTGGAATGCTTTGAATTCCTCCGGGAAGTGACCATACACCTCATCACGCATCGCAAGCAGGTCAATTTCTTTTACATCGCCTTTAAGCATTTTGCGCCAGTTGGTTTTGTCCGGCAAAAACTGGCTTAAATGAAATTCCAGCTCCCCTGCCATGCGACGAGTCGGGACTTCCGCAATCGGAATGGCGCGAATCGCTCCCTGATCGACCCACCGCTTCAACTGATTGTGCTTGCGAGTCAATCCAACTTTTATGTCACTGGAAACCGCCAGATAGACAAAGTGGGGAATCATGCAATATTTCTCGCCGAAGCTCTCGTCCCGGCAGGTCCCCAAATCAAAATGACATTCATGCGGTTTGACAATGCACAGATCGTTTTCTGGCAGCTTGGTAAAACAGGGATAGCAGTACCCGCTGTTGAAGGTTTTGTTTGTTTTTCGCCCACAGGCAATGCAGTTTTTTTCTCCCAAAAAGGAAATCGTCAAATCACTGCCCAGCCATTCATTCAGCGGCATCCGTTCCTCGCCGATTTGCAGATAATAGTCAACGGGCTTGTCCTTTCCGTGATACTCATGGGTGAGTCCTTGTAAAATACCGCGGAGTTCCACCTCATTCTCTCCTCTCCTATGTACGATTCCTTCATTTTAACATATCAGTTTTAAACACTGACCCCTGTTTTCTTTTGGTAGCATGTTTTCCCTGCTAGGGGGTGAACCTAGGGTTATACCAAAATGAAGGAGGCGATCGTTATGCGTCGCGGCGTTCTATGCGCCTTTTTCATCGCCTGCCTTCTCGGCTGTGCAATTTTACCTGCAGGAGCCAATCCTCCTCTACCGTCCTACGAGCCTATCCATCGGATTGATACGAAGAAAAAAGTAGTTGCCCTTACCTTTGATGACGGGCCTGACGCAACCTATACCCCGAAAATACTGGAGGTCCTCCATCAGAACAAGGTACCCGCCACTTTTTTTGTGCTCGGTTCCCAAGTCGACAAGCATCCAAAGGTAATGCAATGGATTTACAAGGCGGGGCATGAGATCGGCAATCACGGCTACCACCATTATGACCTGAACAAGCTCACAGAGCATGAGGTCTACGAGGACATCAAACAAGGAGAACGCTCTATTCTTAGAACGACTGGCATTTTGGCACAATATTATCGACCTCCCGGCGGTGTCATGACACATGACGTAATGAACGCCGTGCAATCCAGTGGCTATGACGTGATCCACTGGTCGGTCGATCCTAGGGACTGGTCGCTGGCTCGAACGGCTTCGGTCATTGCCAAAAGTGTGAAAAGCAATGTTTCTTCCGGCGACATCATTTTGTTTCATGACGGCGGACTGAACCAAAGGCAAACAGTAGCCGCCCTTCAAGAGCTCATCACGGATCTGCGCTCACAAGGCTATCATTTTGTTACCGTAAGTCAATTGCTGGATTCCGCCAAGTAGTAACATGATTAGGGCACCAGAAGCTCGTCTTGAATGAACGAAGCATTTGGTGCCCTGGTACCTTAATTTGGTACACGCTATTATTTATTTGGTTCCGAATCCCACTCCGTGAAAGCTTCCGTTCCTTTGAACATCTTTTTTTCTTTTCGCAAAAAGTAGACATCCTCATCCGGATAGTATGCTACGTCTCCCTCGACTTTTGTGCCTAAATCGAGAATCTCCAATACTTCATTGCCCGTATTGATAAACTGGTGAGCGATGTTTTTTCCCGCAGGTTTAGCTACAAAGCTACCTTTTGTGACAGGGTACTCCTCACCATTCAAACGCAGTGTACCTGAGCCCGCCAAAATCAGGAAAAATTCTTCTTGCAGCGAGTGAGTGTGGTACTTGGTGCTTTTGGCTCCAGGCTGCACCTTATCGATATTTGCATAGAGCTTTTCGCTGCCCGCCGCTTCCCCTAGGTAGAGAGTTGCCATACCCAGGTCCTCGTCGACGAAATCAGCTGGAATCTGATTCAAGTGAATTGGTTTTGTCATTTATGCCAGCACCCTCCCCAAAAAGGATCGTAATCTTTCATTTTTTGTATCAGCAAAAATGTCCGCTGGTTTTCCTTCTTCCATAATAACACCCTGATCCATGAAGATCACCCGATCTCCCACCTCTCTGGCAAAGCCCATTTCGTGGGTGACGACAATCATCGTCATGCCTTCCCTGGCCAAGTTTTTCATAACGGCCAACACCTCTCCGACCAGCTCTGGATCAAGAGCGGAGGTTGGTTCGTCGAATAGCATAACCTTTGGATTCATAGCCAGAGCTCGTGCGATTGCCACCCTTTGCATCTGGCCTCCAGACAACTTTTCGGGGTACACATCCGCCTTATCTTCGAGACCTACCTTTTTCAAGAGAGCCAAACCTTGCTGACGGGCTTGATCCTGCGCCAATTTGCGCACTTTTACCGGAGCCAACATGACATTTTCGAGCACGGTTTTATGGGGAAACAGATTAAAGCGCTGAAACACCATGCCTACGTCTTCCCGTACCTTGTTGATGTCGACCTTAGGATCAGATAAATCGTGCCCATTGATAACGACCCGCCCGCCGGTAGCCTCCTCCAGCTGATTGAGGCAGCGTAAAAAGGTACTTTTTCCTGAACCGGAAGGCCCGATGACGCAAACCACTTCACGCTCTGCCACTTGGGTGGTAATGCCCTTTAAGACTTGCAGGTCACCATAATTTTTTTTCAAGTCCGTCACTTGGATAATCAAGGACGTTCCCCCTTTGACCGATGATTTCATGTTGCTCGTTCTTATAGTTTACCGCAATAGTGGGAAAATTGCATGAATTATCAGAAGGGGGGGAAATGCGCATTGGTCGGGCTGTAGGGGAGGAGAGGAAAACGGAGAAAACGCTCCAGCTTCTTGGGTCACCAGCCAGGAAGATTCACTGCACGTCTCCATTACAAAAGCGAAACCGCGTCCAAAGTAGCCGATTCATGGGGCTTCTCAGAGGTGGACGCTTAAAGGCGTGTTTCGCTTTTTTCATTGCGCCTCGGTAGCGACCCAAAGAGCTTCGCTTGTTTCTCCGTTTTCCTCTCACCAGCTTTTCGGTTGCCCATGCTTTTTGAGGGATCATCCAAGAGACGTAAGGATAACACACCGATAAAGTAATAAATATTTCACTATATGAAAAAAACCAGAGAAAAATCCTCTGGTCTCATAACGGTTGCCGTACTTTTTACCCTTTGGATGCTGACAGCTCGCAAGCGCCTTTTCTTGTACAGATTGTGGTACAGGAATCGCAAAAACCGGATGACGGGGTCATTCGCTTCTCTTTTTGTTTTTGCGCCAAATAGTGAATGAGGCGTGCAGAATTGAGAACGACGAGAACAGAGGTCGCATTGTGCACAAATGCTCCTCCCACAGGGCCGAGCAGACCCGTCATGGCGAGGACAATTGCAACCGCATTGATCGCGCTGGAGATAATCAGGTTTTCACGGATGACACGCAGTGTTTTGCGCCCCAATTGCACGGCATCTGCTACTTTGGAAACATCATCGGTCATGATGACGATATCTGCCGCTTCTGCAGCGATTTGCGTACCGCCTGCCCCCATCGCGATGCCGACATGGGCAGAAGTCAATGCTGGTGCGTCGTTAATCCCATCACCTACCATTCCGACTACGAGGCCGCGCCCTCGATATTCCTCCACGCGCTCGTATTTCGCTTCCGGAAACTGCTCAGCGAATACTGTAGTCACTCCTGCCTGCTTGGCGATTTGCCCGGCAGCCCCTTTGTTGTCGCCTGTCAGCATCGCAATCTCGCCAACACCGTGCAAGCGCAAACGATCAATGGTTTCACGCGACTCCGTTCGCACTCGGTCTGCCAGCGAAACCATTCCGATCAACTTTCCGTCCCTGGCTACAAAGACAGCGGTATGTCCCGCTCGCTCCTGCTCTTCCTGCAGTGGCTGCAGCTCATTCGTCGCCACCCCCATTTCTGCAAAAAATCGGCGGTTCCCAACGAGCACCTCGAGCCCTTCGATTCGGCCTGAAACACCATTACCAGGATGCACGAGGAACGATTCCACCTCTGGCAGCTCGATATTCCGTTCTTTTCCTGCCTTGACGATCGCTTGTGCCACCGGATGCTCTGAATGATGCTCCAGCGCTGCAGCCAGACGCAGTACATCTTCCCCAGTTTTACTGTGAAGTCTGGCTACACCTGTCACTTGCAGCTTTCCTTCTGTGAGTGTGCCTGTTTTATCAAACAACAACGCATTGACGAGACCGATTTGCTCCAAAGCCACGCCGCTTTTAATCAAGATGCCATGCTTGGCGGCACTGCCGATTCCGGCCATGATCGCAGTTGGCGTGGCAAGCACCAGTGCACAGGGACAAAAAACGATGAGAATCGTAACCGCACGAACCAGATCCCCTGTAAACAGATACATCAGGATGGCGAGCGCGAGACTGCTCGGAACAATCCAGGCTGCCCATTTATCAAGCAGGCGCTGCACGGGAGCTTTTCTTTCCATCGCTTCAGCTACGAGTCTGGTCACTTTAGCAAAAGTCGTCTCTTCTCCTACACGCTGCGCTGTTACTTCCATGATTCCATTCGTATTGATCGTGCCCATAAATACCTCGTCGCCCGAGCGCTTTTCGACTGGCAACGATTCTCCTGTCAATGCTGCCTGATCCACCGCAGCTTGCCCGCTCGACACAACCCCATCGGCAGGGACTTTTTCCCCCGGTTTGACCAAAATGACATCACCGCGTGCTACCTCTTCAAGTGATACCTCCACCCAATCGTCCTGACGTTTTACCCTTGCTGTTTGCGGAGCCATTTGCATCATTTCTTCCAGGGCAGATGCTGCGCGAGCGACTGTACGGTTTTCCAGCCACATCCCGATCATCATGATAAGAGCCACTTCCCCTGCGGCAAAAATCTCACCAATCCCGACAGCAGCTACAATTGCAATCGTTACAAGCACGTCGCTGTTGACGTTGCGTTCATGTATCAGCTCCTTGCATGCTGTCCAGGCAATCGGGATACCGCATAAAAACACGGCCAGCCAAGATGGATCCATCCCCCACAGCTCTCCGTACAACCAGCTCACAAGCAAACCTAAACCCGACACGATCATGGCTGCTTTTTGCATCATGCCTACCATCTCCCTTTTTATAGATGTACAGTTCAGCAGGAATCTGGTTGAGAAAGAGAATCAGACTTATTTCCCCCGTAAAAACAGCGGAAGCTGCTGCCCGAAGGCAACAGCGTCCCAATTGATAATGATTATCCATATCTTTTCTTAGGCGAATTCTTTTGTACCAGGGAAATAAATTTATACTTATTCTAATTTGATATTGATTTTTCGTCAATCCCTATTTTTCCATTGCCTGTCCCATGCGTAACGATCGCACTCCCGGTTCATGCTAAGGGTGAGGTGGTTTTTCATGCATCGAAAAAAATGGATCGCACTCACTGTCGTTTTAGTCGTCTTCATCGCGGGTATCACAGTCGAAGGAGCCTCGAGCAGCTATGCAGCACTGAGAGATCATCCCGGATTTTCATGGGAGGAAACGGTCGTCTCAGGCTCGGGCAACAATAAAATTGTGCAGCTCTTTGTCAACGGCGTCATTTCAGGGACACAAAATGCTGCCAGCGTTCCCACCATGACAGAAATTTTGAGTGAACAACTGAGACGTGTGGAGGAAGATGAATCAGTCAAAGCATTAGTGCTGAGAATCGACAGTCCTGGCGGAGAAGTCGTAGCCACCGACGAGATTCATGCCAGACTCTTGCGCCTCAAACAAATCCGCCATATTCCCATTGTCATCAGCATGGGCTCGACAGCAGCATCCGGCGGCTATTATTTGGCAACCGCGGGAGATGCCATATTCGCGAATCCCAATACGCTGACAGGCAGTCTCGGGGTTATTTTTCATCTGTTTAACTACCATGAAGCGGCAAATAAACTGGGAGTTCATCAGTATGCGATTAAAAGCGGGCGGTTCAAGGATATCGGCAGCCCCTCTCGCCCCTTGACTGACCCTGAGCGCCACATCTTTCAGACGTTGGTTAATGAGAGCTATAACAAATTCGTCGATGTGATCGTAAATGGCCGCAATCTCTCCCGCCAGCGTGTATTGGAGATCGCAGATGGCCGAGTTTACTCCGGCGAGCAGGCAAAACGCCTGGGACTGATTGACCAATTCGGCGATCTGGAAGAAGCGACACGTTACGCCCTTTCTTTGTCCGGCGCAGAAGATGCCATGGTCGTTCGTTATGCGGACCTGCCCTCTCTTGGCAAGCTGCTCTTTACCATGAAACAGCATTGGTCCAATCCTGATCCGTTGGGACTCGCGCGTATTTTGGAACGAGAAAGCTCTCCTCGTCTGCTGTATCAATTTATGCCATAAAACTTTTTAATAAGAAAAAGGGGGCACATGTCATGAATGAGAGACCCTTTGATCCGCACGACACCCGAGGGCACGTCCTTCCAGAAAACTCGTATCCTGCCGATACCCTACCGCACTATCAGTTTGCCGGGTTTTGGATTCGGGTCTGTGCAACGCTTCTTGATTCCCTTTTTTTGATTGGGATCAGTCTACTTATTTTCAATCCGTTACGTCGTGCACTTGGTGTTTCCGACTACGTGTTTTCGCTGATTGATCTCATCGAAGTCTTATTTGATTTGCTTTATATGGTTTTGCTCACTTGGGTGAAGGGGCAAACACTAGGAAAGGTCATTACGGGAATCCGCGTGATCAGCGCCCGCCAAGCACGCGCCAATTTGAGCGCGGGACAAGTCATTTTGCGTGAAGTCATCGGAAAAATGCTCGCTTCCCTTCCATTCGGACTAGGCTACATGTGGGTCGGGTGGAATCATAAAAAGCAAGGCTGGCACGATCTAATCGCCAAAACCTATGTTGTCTGGGAGCGCCGAACATGAGCCAAAACCACTACTAAAGACCTGTTTTCTCGTGTGTATCCAGGCAGATGCAGTTCTCTCGTTAGCTGAGGGGGCTGCATTTCCTGCCTTATCCCTATTGTTGAATCCAAACCATGTCGATACAATTTTGGGAATGGCGAAAACAACCCGAGGAGGTAGAATTATGCTTAAAAAAAGAGTAACCAGCATCCTCGCCGCAAGCCTTTCTCTGGCTTTATTCGGTCAACTTTCACCGGCCTTTGCAGTAACTACATCACCCGCTTCGACTTCACAGCAAGCCGCGACGAGTGCTATTTCCGTTTATGGAATTCACTTAGGAATGAGCACGGCCCAAGTGGAACAAATATTGGGCAAGCCCGTTCGCAAAGATCCCAGCCACACGGGAGTAGAATGGTGGATTTATAACAAAGATCTCAATAATTACATACAAGTCGGTATTCAAAATGCCAAAGTGGTCACGCTGTTTACTAATGGTGCCAAGCTAAATCTAAAAGGTGTCACCATCGGAACAACCACGACTGCCCTGCAAAATGCATGGGGCGCACCAAAAAGCACCCTCGCCATTACGCCCACACTCAACATTAGCAACAATACGATGAGTCATCCTACATACATGCTGAACAATCAGACAGTTACTTTTTCGATTGATCAGTTGGGAGGAAATAAGGTTGCAGGCGTACGCATTTCGACACCGGAGCATTTTGCCACGATTGCAATGGGGCTGATGTATCCCATCACATACACACGCCTGCCTGCCCAGCCGCAATTGACTGATGCACAGATCAAACAAGCAGCACTCGCTTATGAGAAAGAAAGCTTCGATTTGCTAAATGTAGCCCGAACTCGTGCCAAGCTGCCGATTCTCTCCTGGGATGAGAAGGTCGCGACTGTAGCAAGGTCTCACAGCAACGACATGGCCCAAAACAATTATTTTAACCATACCTCGCCCACTACAGGTTCGCCCTTCAATCGCTTGCAGCATGCAGGAATCCTGTTTGGTTACGCTGGAGAAAACATTGCTTATGGCCAGCTGGACGGGATTGAAGTTCATATCGGCTGGATGAACTCCGCCGGTCACCGGCAAAATCTGCTCAACGACAAATTCAAGCAGCTCGGTGTGGGAGTAGTGTTCAAGGAAGGCCGTCCCTACTACACGCAAAACTTTGTGACCAGGTAAAAGGGAATACACAAAAGACACGCCCATTTGTATGCCAGGCGTGTCTTTTTATTGCGTTTTCTGCACCTTTACTTGTGGTGCCTTGGGAGCCCCAGGAGTCGGACCATCTTCTGAAAAAAACGGGATGATCACCAGACTAAGCACGAAAAATAAGATCCAGATGATTCCACGCTTATAAATGCACGGAGTAAGCATGGGGACAACCCCTCCACTAACTATTCTACTTACTATCATTACGCTTCCCCCCCGTGCGCCCGTTTATGCTTTTTTCACAAAAAAAAATAGCACCTTCTTTTTTCGAGGAAGATGCTATTCCTGTCGCTCAATTGCCTTGCTTTTGCAATTGCATCGGGTAACGATCTTTATCAGACTTGGCTTGACGATAAAACAGACACGTGGCTGCAAAAACGATCAACAGCGCTCCCATCAACCAGAATATCGTCCAGGGCTCCCATATCTCCATCAGCACGCCATTCACGTTTGGAGCCAAAATACTTGCGACACCAAAATTGATACCAGCGATGATCCCTGCTGTAGGCACCATGGACCCAGGCAATAAGTCCGCCGAATAGGCAAGCCCGAGCGAATAAAAGGAACCAACCGCTGCACCCGCGATAGCAAGCAGCACCATCATGATATAGACATTTTCCCCAGCTAGAGGGAACAAGAAGAAGGCTATCCCGCCGACTACAGCGCAGACCAGCATGACTTGTTTACGTCCGATCCGGTCACTCCATGAACCAAGAGGCATTTGCAGGATGACACTTCCCACCACAAATGATGGCAATATGACCGATACCCATTCAATAGACAAGCCTGTGCGCAGTGCATATACCGGGAAACTGCCGTTCAAGGACGTTTCCATAAATCCGTACAAGAAGGAAGGGATCAGCGCGAGCCAACCTACCCGCAAAACAGTCGCGTATTTATTTTGTTTTTTCTCTGTCTGTTTGATCTGTTCAGGAAACTCGTTCTTCATTCGCGCCAAAAGCGCAAACGCAACCGCATACAGTACGAGCAGCATTCCAAACGGTACCCAAATCCCAAAAGGCAACAGATTCAAGCCCAGGGGCCCAACACTAAAACCGACTCCGTAGGCCAATCCGTACATGGAAAGATCTCGCCCACGTGTTTGCGGCGAAGCGATTTTGGTCACCCACATCTGGCTGGAGTAGTGCAGTCCGGAGTCGCCAATCCCCATCAGCATCCGCAAAACAAACCAGACAACCAAATGGCTAAAAAGCGGAATCAGTGCTGTAGCTATCGTCAAAAGCAGCATCCCGATGAAAATCGTGGAACGGTAGCCAATTCGTCTCAGCGGTATCTCCAACCAGGGAGAAATCAGCACCATCCCAATGTAGAGGGCAGCCGCATTCAGCCCATTCATCACGGATGATACGCCTTGCTTCTCTAATAAGACCGCCAGTAATGGAATGCTCAACCCCTGGCTAAGTCCTGCTATTGCAACCACTAAAATCAGCACCCAAAAGGTGTATCGTGTTGAAGACATGGTGCCTGACTCCTCTCCTATCATCCTCTATCTATGTTCTATGTTACTTCCAATGCACTCCCTTGCTGTAACTGGTACATTTTTCGATACAGACCATCTTGTTCCATCAGCTCTTCGTGTGTACCCCGCTCCGATATCTCCCCGCGGGATAAAACGAGAATCTGATCCGCGTGCTGAATCGTAGACAAGCGGTGGGCAATGATGAATGTCGTCCTTCCTCTGGACAGCACATGCAGTGCCTCCTGGATGGCCAGCTCTGTCTCGCTATCGATGCTGGCAGTCGCTTCGTCCAAAATGAGAATAGCAGGGTCTGCAGCCAGCGCACGTGCAAACGAGATCAATTGACGCTGTCCTGCCGACAAGGTCATGCCGCGTTCGACCACCGGCTCGTCATAGCCTCCTGGCAATTGTCTGATGAATTCATCCGCACGCACTGCTTCGGCCGCCGCTCTGACTTTTTCATCTGTTATTGACTCATTGTACATCCGAATATTAAAGCCAATGCTTCCGGTAAACAAAAACGGGTCCTGCAGTACCAATCCAACGTGCTCACGCAGTACCTGCGTATTGATCGTTATCATGTCTTGCCCATCAATCAAAATTCGTCCTTTGTTTACCTGATAAAAACCGAGCAGCAGGTTCATCAGCGAGCTTTTCCCTGAACCGGTATGACCGACCAGCGCTATCGTCTGACCAGGCTTCGCTGTGAAGGAGACGTTTTTTAATACGAACTCCTCGGCGTTATACGCAAAGGATACTTGGTCAAAGACCACTTCCCCACGCGGCCGCTCGATCTGTTTTCCATGGGCCTCTACTTCTGGCGCGGTGTCCAGGATTTCAAAGACGCGTTTGGCCGAGGTCGTAGCCTGCGCCAACTGCGACAAACGAGTCATAATCATGTTGATCGGCTCGAAAAACCGCCCCATGTAATCGACGAAGGCAAACAACGCACCAAAGGAGATTGCGCTGTGAAACGAGGTAGAACCGAAATACCAAATGATCAGGGTCAAGGAAATTTTCCAGATCAGATCTACCGCCGGTCTGAGCAAAAACGATTCCAGGTTGATTTCTTTCAGGCGGACCTTGAAGTAGGCTTCATTCACCTGGGCAAATTCGTTTTGCACGCCCTTCTCGCGACGAAACGCCTGTACGATTGACATGTTCTGAATCATTTCGTTGATCGTAGCATTCATATCGCTAAGACGTGCACGAATACTCGCATAGTAGCGAGAGCTGTATTTTTGATAAAAGAACACCAGCAAGACAAGCAGAGGCACCGTTAAGCAACAGAACAGGGCCAGCTCTGGCTGCAAAATATACAAGGCAATCAAAATACCGATTAAATAAAGCCCATTCTGCACAAAGGTACCAAGCACACTCACGTACAGCTCGCGAATGGCCTCCGTATCATTGCTCACTCTCGAAACGAGTGAACCCACCGGTGTCTTGTCAAAGAAAGAAACAGGAAGCTTTTGCAAATGGATAAACAGCTTCATCCGCATTTGCTGGATAATGCGCTGGGCAATCGTCTGCAACCATAAAATCTGAATATAATTGAATCCTGCCGACAACAGGATGAGCACCGCATACCCCACAGACAGCCACACAATCGGCAGCACATCGCTTTGGTACATCGCCTTTACTTCCTCGGCCGACAGCCTGATGCCGGTAAAACTGGTTGCAGCATCAGCCGTACCCTCGCCTACGATTACTTCTACCCGCTCCCGTCCATTTTCAGGTGCGACCTGCACAATCTGCTTTTCTTTATTCTGGCTCACGTTGCCAGAAACCAGATAATACGCCGTGCCTTCCGCAAGGACCGTCACCTGGTTCGCTCGGAGACCTTCTGGAGCAAAGCCCGCTTCGTCCAATAAATCTTCCCGAATATAATACTTTTCGTTGAGGGAAACACCCACATTTGCAGGTGCCTGCGGTCTTTCATCAAACTCATACCAGGGCTTCTGAATGCCGAGGATATGATTATCAATCATCACTTTGGCTAAAAAAGGTCCTGCCAATTCAGCACTGGTCCCAAGCAATAACAGGAGCAGCGCCCCCATTACTTGCTTTTGAAACGGCCTGGCGAAATCCATTAGCCGTCCCCATACATTTTGCTCGCCCATGAAGCGCTCTCCCTCCTTTCACTAACCGGTGACATCCTGCTCCATCTGCTGACGGCGATACTGCTGTGCGTACCAGCCGTTTCTCGTCATCAGCTCGTCATGTGTTCCCCGCTCTACGATCCTGCCTTCATCCAATACCAGAATCAATTGGGCGTGCTGCACTGCAGACAGGCGATGTGCCGTAATTATCGTTGTTTTGTTTGCGCGCTCCTGTCTTAAGTGACGGAGGATGCTTTCCTCTGTGCGGGCATCCACCGCAGAAAGCGAATCGTCCAATATCAGAATGTCCGCATTGATCAGCAGAGCCCGGGCAATGGAAATCCGCTGCTTTTGCCCTCCTGAGAGCGTGACTCCCTTTTCCCCAACCATCGTCTGCAGACCTTCGCGGAACTGCTCCAGATCACGTCCCATTTCTGCCAGCTCCAGTGCACGCAGCACTTCTTCGGAAGAGGCATCAGGACGGCCAAACGCGACGTTCTGGGCAATCGTTCGTGAGAAGAGCAGATGCTCCTGAGGAACGTACCCGATTTTTTCACGCAAGGCATCAAAGGAAAGCTGTTCAATCGCTACTCCCCCAACAAAAAGGGACTCTTCATTCATCCGATACTGATGCAAAAGGGAACGACAAAGGGTCGACTTCCCGCTACCGGTACGTCCAACAATCCCAAGCGTCTCTCCTTCTCCCAGCGTGAATGATATATCTGAGAGCGCCGGCTTTTCCGTTCCCGGGTAGCAAAATGAAAAGTGCCGCGCTTCCACCGTATTTCTTGTCACGCACGTAATCGGATGTTCGGGCTCCGCTACATTCGGCTGTTCCACTAATAGTTCTGAATACCGCTTGTGTGAGGCACCGCCACGCTGCAGCACATTCACAAGCCAGCCAAATGCGAACATCGGCCAGATTAACAGCCCGAGGTACAAATTAAAGGCAACCAAATCGCCCAATGAGATGGAGCTGTTGAAAACCAGATAGGTTCCATACCCAAGACCAATCAAAAAACTAAAGCCGATGATGATCCCAATAGTCGGCTCAAATAAGGCGTCGATCCGCGATACACTCACATTTCTTTCCAACGTTTTCTCGCTGACTCGCCGATATGCCTCCACATCGGCCTGTTCCTGCACAAAAGCACGCAATACACGCACACCCGACACAGATTGTTGGACGTGGTCGTTCATCTCGCCAAATGCTTCTTGAGCCAAATAAAATCGATCATGCAAAAGCTTTCCGTAATATGCTGTCGACCACGCCAAAAAAGGCATCGGGATCAGAGCAGCCAGAGTCAGCTTCCAATCGATGACTGTCACCATCACACCCAAGGTCAACAACGTCATAAACAAGGAGTCAACGAGCGTCAACACTCCCGTACTGGCCGTCTGTTCAATCGCGGGAATGTCGTTGGTGGCGACAGCCATCAGATCGCCGCTACGTTTGCGATGATAAAATGACGGTGACATCCGGGTCAAATGGGCAAATAACCGCTCACGCAAAGTGCGCTCCAGTATGAGTGCTCCACCGTTCAGCAAGTACCTCCAGATGAAACGCATCACGTACAAAAGCACGCCAAGGGTCAATAATATCACCATCGTCTGTGTCAAGGCAGACGCAGTCAGCGAGCTGTTGCGAATCGAATCGACCGTCTCCCCTATCAGGCGTGGAGGCCATAGCATGAGAACATCAATGAAAAACAAAAAAGAGATACCAACTACGTATCGCTTCCAATGGGCGCGAAAAAACCAGGATAATTGTCTAAGTGTCTGCATGCCAGTCACCTCTTTTCAAATACATACTGCTTCGATAAAAAAACCTCTATCGAGGCTTACTCGCAAAGGAACGACCGCGTTCTTCTGATTCACTCAAAAAAGGGCGTGCGAATCGCGCAGCCCCTTTTCGTACCTTCTCCATCGTAATTTACTGAATTTTCCTTGTCAATCTACCTTTTATCCATTTTTTAAATCATGCCACTCTTCACGAAGCAAGCTGTACACCGCGTGATCGACAAAATGGTCATACAGAAATTCATTGCGCCGCAATACCCCTTCCAGTTGAAAACCCAAGCGTTCTGGAATCGATCTGCTCTTGTTATTTTCTATTGCAGCCTGAATGGTTACCTTTTGCAATCCCCATGAACCAAAAATGAGTCGATCTATATAGGTAGCTACCGCATCCGTCATTAAGCCCTTCCCCTGGAACCCTGCGCCGAGCCAGTAGCCTATCGAGGTCTTTTTATTGATCCAATCCAGATTGTGAACACCCAGTGTTCCGGCCAGGCGTCCTCGATACCAAATGCCGTAGTGCGTTCCCTGATTATTATTATGCTGATTTATCGTCATCTGGATAAAGTTGGCCGTATCCTCTACCCGTTTGGTGAAATCCAGCCACGGCAGCCACTCTCGCAAATAAGCCCGGTTGGTATCTGTCAGCCAAAACATCTCGGCAGCATCCGCAGGTTCTAACTGTTTGAGAAACGATTCATCTGTCATGTAAATCTGTCGCATCCCAAGCCCTCCTCTGTTCTCTACGTGGTCTCCAGCTGGAAAATTCCAGATAAATAACGGTTTACGCTGATTATGGTGCAAAGGCAGATGGTTTGGCAAGAAGCTCCTAAGAAAGTGCGGGATATTGCGCCCGCATCTTTGGCTGCGTGTTTGGTCGGGCTGGAGTGGAGAGGAGGAAAAAGGAGAAAACGCTCCAGATTCTTGGGTCACTAGCTTGGGGGTCATCCCTACCCAGCTCCATCGGCCTTCTCTTGGGAGCTTTCCACGAAGCTTTTTGGGAATTACGCAAAATATAACATTTGCAACTTGATTCACCTTACTTGTATTTTTGATAATTCTTCTTTGGTAATATCCCTATGTTCATAGCCGATCTGTTCTACCTCACCGCCACCTTTTATGCGAAAACGAATGGTTTCTTCACCATAGGGGGGATTGTGCGGACCTTCAAATGTCGTTACTTGAACCGTTACAAAAAAAATAAAATGGGTTTCGTCCTTTTCGATACTGAGGACCTTCTCAAATCCCCTATACCACAACTTCCCACTGCCATAATATTGACTAATTGCTTTACTGATAGGTTCTACCATCCGTTCGATAAAAGCTTGTTGTAGCAGGTCTTTCGGAACCGGAATTCTATTGATCGTCTTTTTCTGGACGCTAGCGACCTCCCAAGATTCGTTCACTTTCTTTAATGAGTAGAGAACATTTAAACCGTTCTTTTTTACGAAATGGACATACGCTTTGTCTCCTTTTATATAAAGTCTGGGCTCGAATATCCATTGCTGCTCCCGTCTTAATAGTTCAAAAAAGATTTTTGTCAGCGGCGTAATCTTATTTTTATTGATATTTTCAAGAACAAAATCATCGAGCACTTTTATTCCATATCCATTCAGATTCACATCAAAATATTCCTGAGTCGGTATTCCCTTATTGAAGTTTGGCAGTTTAGCGTTTGTTGACACAGGTACAGATCCAAGAAGAAATGTTAAACAACACAAAAGCAATAACAACTTTTTCACAGTATCACCTCATTGGTTAAATTCCACAAATGGAGGTGATTTTATCCTTTAATCTTCCTGAAGCTCCCAACAGAAGGCAGGAGGAAGAGCTAAAGCTGGCCGAGGAAAAAGGAGAAAAAAGCGAAGCTCTTTGGGGAACCGCCGAAGCGGAGTGGAAAAAGCGAAACACGATTGTAAGCGTCCACCTCTGAAATACACCTTGAATCGGCTGCTTTGGACGCGGTTTCGCTTTTGGAATGGAGCTGGACAGGGATGACCCCTAGCAGGGGCCCCAAGAAGCTGGAGCGTTTTCTCCTTTTTCCTCTCCTCCACCACAGCCACATTAACCACCTAGCCAAAAGACGAGAAAAACGCCCACCTGTACGACAAGGTGGACGTTTGCCTAAACTTGATTTACTTTTTGCTGTTACCAATGTCTTCTGGTTTAAAAATGCCTGTCTCTGTGACGATAGCCGTGATGTATTTGGCAGGAGTCACATCAAAAGCAGGATTGTACACTTTGATATCGTCTGGCGCTACTTGCTTGCCCAAGCCATGCGTAATTTCTTCGGCTGGCCGCTCTTCAATCGGAATATCGTCACCTGTTGGTGTTTCCAGATCGACGGAAGACAACGGAGCTGCGACATAAAAAGGAATGCCGTGTGCCTTGGCCAATACCGCCACGCCGTACGTTCCGATCTTGTTTGCGACGTCACCATTAGCAGCTACGCGGTCTGTTCCTACGATAACAGCCTCTACTTTGCCCTGGGACATGACCATCGCTGCCATGTTGTCGCAGATCAGTGTCACATCAATGCCAGCCTGCTGCAGCTCATAGGCTGTGAGGCGCGCGCCTTGCAAAACAGGGCGAGTTTCGTCGGCGTATACCTTCAGATTCCAGCCGCGTTCCTTTGCCAAATAAAAGGGCGCAGTCGCGGTTCCGTAAGCAGCAGTTGCAAGTGCACCCGGATTGCAGTGAGTGAGAATACCCATACCATCATGCAGCAGGGTCAACAGATGCTCACCGATTGTCCGACATACCTCTGCGTCCTCTGTTTGAATCGCCAGTGCTTCGTCCAGTACGGCAGCCTTTAGCTCGGCTACGGACAGATTCGTTTCTTTTTCTACACGAGCCTTTATCCGATCCAAGGCCCAGAACAAATTGACAGCAGTTGGCCGGGATGTACCCAAGTAATCCGCATGCTTGTTCAATTCGCTCCAAAATTGTTCATGAGAGTCTGCCTCGCTGCCGCGAATGCCAAGATAGAGTCCATAGGCTGCTGCCATCCCGATCGCTGGGGCACCGCGTACTTGCAAATGGCGGATCGAAGCCCACACTTCTTCGGATGTCGTCAAGTTCAAATAAATCGTTTCTACTGGCAGTCGCGTTTGGTCAAGCAGGACTAAGCAATCGTTCTCCCACTTGACCGGCGCAAATTGTGTACTCGTTGTCATACCTTTGCTGCCTCCTGATAATAGCGTGCGGTCACCGTACGGACAATGTCCGTAATGTCTGTTGATTCGTCTACGTTGCCGCGGCCGAGAATCAGCGCTTCACCAATGACCAGCGCCAAGCGTTCTGCTTCTGCGCGGGTTTTGTCGTCCGCGATGGTATTCAGATCAGCCACACCTGCAAGCCCAATCACACGGCGCAGGATTTTGCATCCGGCAAAGCCGGCAGTATCCTGGATTAATCGCTTCACATAGCTCTGCCACAGACCTTCCACATGAGCGCTGCGCTCTTTTGCCTGCTTGTGCCAAAGCTGAACAAACTGGGAGACGAATTCGTTCCAAACATCTTCGACCGTTTCCAATAAGTATTCGCGATACGCTTCCCGTTCTCCTTGGTCTTTTTGCAAACCGTGCTGACCAGCATAGTTGAGCAGCAGATTCGCTATAACCGCACCGATATCAAAACCAATCGGACCGTAATAGGCAAACTCAGGGTCGATGACTTTCATGCTCGTTTCGGTAATGAAAATACTTCCTGTATGCAGGTCACCATGCAAAAGCGCTTCAGCGCGTGTGAGGAAGTCGTATTTCAGCTTGGCGATCTCCAGCTTGAGCGGCTTGTTGTTCCAGATCGCTTCCACCTCTGGGCGAATCAATGGATTGAAATCGTTGGTAGGTGCATTTTCATATGGATCCGTAAAGACCAGATCTTCAGTAATTTTGCACAATTCGGGATTTAGGAATGTTCCGACAAGCGCTTTCTTGTCGTACGGATGTGTCCCCAAATCAGATGTGTAGAACAAGGTCTGCGCCATAAAACGGCCAATCTGCTTGGCAAAGAGCGGATAGCGATTGCCATGGGTCAGGCCTTTGCGCATGATGATATGGTCACCCACGTTTTCCATAACGGTCAGAGCGAGCTCAACATCAAAGTGATATACCTTTGGCACCAAATCCGGCACGTATTTGTGCTGAATCCGCAATGCTTCGCTCTCGATGCGCGCACGGTCTACGGTAAGCGGCCATGATTCCCCAACCACACGTGCAAAGGGGAGCGCCTGCTTCACAATGACGCTTTTTCCTGTAGCTGCTTCACGAATGTCAAACACCAAATTGAGGTTTCCATCACCGATTTCGTGGCTTGTAAGCTCTGCTCCCTCGGTAAACAGACCTGGCAAACCCTTTACGTACTCCACTGCCTCCTGCTCGGTCAACGCGCGATAAGCCATGCTTGACTTCTCCCCTCACTGTCATTTTGATCTATCTCTAGAGGACTGGATATCTTCCCCAGTCATACGGTTTCACTATGCAAAAAGACCTCTTTTCCCGAAGAAAAGAGGTCGCTGTCGTCACGTACAAAATAAACGTGCTCTTGTCCCCCTTATCTTCCAGACTACTTTTGTTTCTGCAGGAATTAGCACCGTGCACGTCGCTTGTCATTTCAGTCGCTGCTCGCGCCTGAAAAGCGTCATGTCGGTTGCCGGGTATCATCGGGCCAGTCCCTCCACCTTCTCTGGATAAGGTATCCATCGTATGCAGTTATGATTTAGTTTGAATCATACAGCCACGTTTCCCTGCTGTCAACACCCTTTTTCGGTTGCCTGCATCCATTTTTGTTACCAACTGTACATTGACCCAGAGGCAGCGGGACGGTCCCAATTCCACCAGTCCACTTTGCCTAGAAAGGCTGCTGTAATGGACTTTTCTTGTTGCAGCTTGAGCAGCTCCTTCGTCGGTCCCGTCAGGACTGCACCGTAAATGCGGACTCCTTTTTCCTGCATGTACTGGTACCGCTTGTCAATGTGGGGCTTGCCCCTGGAAACAAGGCTAAATCCAATGTCATTGGTCAGCCGCTCCTGTTCAGTGAGATACTTCATTTCGTTCAGATAAGCCGCTGCACGTCGGTCCCCTTCGCCATTTACTTGAATGGGGGCATTTCCGTAGTTTAGCTCGCGCTCCGCAAATCCCCAGACGTCGCCTGCTCCAAGCAGACGATTTCCTTCATCAGCATCTCTTTTTGTTACTTCCTGCCCCGTATCGACAGCGAACCAGACCGTATCATGTGTGTCGTAGCTGACATAGCGAGAAATGAGTTGATAGTACTCTTCGTAGGTCAGAAAATGGTCAAAGGAAACCGCCAACTGTGACACCGTACCTTCCGGCAGCTTTTGCATGGTCGTCCAGGCAGGCGTCCGCAAATGCTCCGTCTCATCCAGAGTCATCTTTTCCCCTGTCGGGTAGCGGAAAAAGAGCTTTTGCTCCCTGACCCCGTTTGTCCATTGGGGACTGGCACTGCTTTTCCACAAGATGTTGGTGCTCTCAAAAATTCCGGCATTGCTGACCTCACTCCCTACCTGTTCGCGCAATTCCATGGTGATCTTTCCGTAAAATAAACCGACCTGCGAGCCGCTGCTACCTACAGTGACACCCGGCTGTGTGAAGTTGACCATGTCCTTGGCGACCCGGAACAAATCGTCATGCATGAGTGAACCGAACCAGCCGTTCACCACAAAAAGCAAAACACCGGCGATGAACGTAAGCCCCATCGTGAATGCAGAATTGGACAGACGCATCTTCCATTTTCCCCGGCGAATGATGGCTCGCTGCTTTTCTTCCGTGAGTGCCGCAAGCTCTTGTTTGCCAGAGTCCTGTCCTTGCTCTTCCCCCAAAAGAAGCCGCTCCAGCCTTTGGGCATAATCTTCATCTCTGATTACTTCTTCCCCCAGTCGCTTTTCTTCCCCGTCTGTCATCTCTCCACGAAGGTATCTGAGCAGCTTTTGCTCCCGAATGTCATCGTCCTTATTCGTCATCTACTCCATCCCTCCACATCTTTCGCATCTTTTGTCGCCCTCGAAACAAGGAGCGCTTCACGTCAGCCAAGTCTATTTCCAATATTTCCGCGATTTCTGCATAGGAAAATGGCATCGCAGCGAGCAGGATCACCTGTTTCTGCTTTTCCGGAAGCTGCAAAAGGAGCTCATTCGCCCATTCCCACATTTCCTTGTTCACGACTGTTTCGGCAGGGTCATCCACCAGATGATCTTCTCTTTCCGCCAGATGCTCTACCAACTGCAAAGGTCGCCTCATCTGTTTGCGATGCCAATCCACAAAAGCGTGATAGGCAACCTTGAATAGCCATGGTCTGACTTTTTCCCCGCGGTAATCATCGAGAGACAAAAAGGCGCGGAAAAACGTCTCCTGCGTCAGGTCTTCTGCCTGCCTCGCATCCCGTGTCAGCCGGAAAAGATAGCGGTAGATATCGTTTACGTGCAGTTTGTACACGTCCTCCAAGCTCACTTTCCCAACACTTCCACACCCTTTCATCCATTACCACGCGAATGGCGAAAAAAAGTTTCAGCTCTCGTCAAATTTCCTTGCGCAGGCGAGCACACCCGACGGAAAAACAATTTGACTCCCGTCTCAGAACGTCATATCATGAGGGTATCGCACATGAATCGTGTGAACCACATAACTCTTATCGCGAGCTGGCTGAGGGACTGGCCCTATGATGCCCGGCAACCGGCGCTATTCTACTATTTGTCTAGATAGCGAAACGGTGCTAATTCCAACGGATAAGAGTCGAGACAGGAGAATCACTTCTGCGCGTCTCGACTACTGACCCGAGAGATGAGAGGAGACGAAGACTCTTTTATAGTCGACAACCGCCTCCCTGCTCAACGGGGAGGCTATTTTGCATTTTCGCACACATTGAAAAGGAGGATTAGCCCTGGCATGAGTGAGCAACGTATCCTCGTAACCTATCTAACACAAGCCAAGGATCTGAATAAGAAAGCAGCAGCGATTGCCGTAGGAATGACTGTCGGTTCCTGGACTGACTTGCCTGCCGCAAAACAAGCAGAGCTGCAGCCATACCTGGGTGAAGCTGTGAGTGCCACCCCGCTGGAAACACTGGAGAACGGGGAAACACGCGGTCTGATTACCGTCAGCTACCCCACTCGCAATTTTACAGCTGACATTCCGTCTCTCTTGACGGGCATCTTCGGCAAACTATCCATGGACGGCAAGATAAAGCTAGTTGACGTAGTCTTTCCTGATTCGTTTCTCGCCGCTTTTCCCGGACCCAAATACGGGATCGATGGGCTGCGAAATCGCCTCGGCGCACAGAATCGTCCGCTGCTGATGAGCATCTTCAAGTCATGCCTCGGTCTTCCCTTCGATGATCTGAAAACCCAATTCCGGGCACAGGCATTGGGCGGTGTTGATCTGGTCAAAGATGACGAAATTTTCTTTGCAGATGACCGCGCTCCCTTTTTGGATCGGATCAAAGCATTCAAAGAAATCGCTCTGGAAACAGAAGCCGAAACGGGCAAACCGGTTCTTTACGCAGCCAATCTGACCGGCCCGGTGAATGAACTGAATGAAAAAGCAAAGCGTGCAGTAGACGCTGGCGCTGATTGTTTGCTGTTCAACGTACTGGCCTTTGGCTTCGATGCTCTGCACCGACTGGCACAAGATCCGGATGTCCACGTGCCTATCATGGCCCACCCGGCATTAGCTGGCGCCTATTATCCTTCGCCTGATTACGGGATCGCAACCCCGCTTCTGCTCGGTACACTGATGCGGATTGCCGGGGCAGACCTGGTCCTGTTCCCATCTCCATACGGCAACGTCGCCTTAGACAAATCGGAAGCCCTGCAGCTCGCCAAAAATCTTACGGCGCCCCTGGGTGGAATAAGACGTTCTTTCCCGGTTCCATCTGCTGGTATCCATCCCGGACTGGTTCCACAGTTGTTTGACGACTTCGGACTCGATCAAATCGTCAATGCAGGCGGTGGCATCCACGGTCATCCAGGAGGAGCTACGGCGGGAGCTAAAGCATTCGTCGCTGCAATTCGAGCAGTCACAGCCGGACGCACCCTGAAGGACGCCGCGTCCGAATCACCGGAGCTTGCCATCGCTCTGGAAAAATGGGGTGGCGGACAGTGAGCAAAAAACTAGTCTTGTTCTGTGATTTTGACGGAACCATTACCGAAAAAGACAACATCGTTGCAATCGTCCGCAAGTTTGCTCCGCCAGAATGGGAAGCGTTGACTGAGCAGATCCTTTCCCAAAAAATAAGCGTGCAGGAGGGCGTTGGAAAACTGTTTCAACTGCTCCCCTCCTCGCTCCGCCAAGAGATTGTAGACTATATCGTGAACGAAGCCACGATTCGTCCTGGCTTCCCCGAATTCGTCAGCTTTTGCCGCAAGGAAGGCATCGAGCTTTTGATCACGAGCGGAGGGATCGACTTTTTCGTGGAGCCCATCCTCTCCCCGTTTGATCTATCCGGTGTGCCGATCTACTGCAATGGCAGTGATTTCTCAGGTGAACGAATCACCATTACATGGCCGCACTCTTGCGACGATCACTGCACGAACGGATGTGGAATGTGCAAGACAACTATCATCCGCCGCTACGATCCTGCTAGCCATTATCGCGTTGTCATTGGCGATTCCATCACCGATTTGGCTGGAGCAAAGATTGCTGATTTCGTCATCGCCCGCTCCTTCCTCGCCCAAAAATCGGAGGAGCTGCAATTGCCTCATCAAACATTCGCCACGTTCCACGACGTGATTGCCATTTTGCAAGTATTGAAACAGGAGGTCGTCTGATCCATGACAGCAACACTAGAGCAACGTATGGACGCATTTCGCCGTCTCGATGACGCCAAGCTGACATTTGCGGGGCGGGACTGGTTCCCCGGCACCAGTGGCAATCTTTCGATTAAAATAGAGAGTGAACCGCTGCAATTCGCGGTGACAGCAAGCGGCAAGGATAAAACAAAGCTTTCCCCAGAAGATTATCTGGTTGTGGACAAAGACTCCCGCCCGGTGGACCCGACTTCACTCAAACCATCGGCGGAAACATTGATCCACGCCGTGGTCTACAAAAAATTCCCGCAGGCAGGTGCCTGCTTCCATGTTCATACGGTGTGGAATAACCTCATCTCTGAACTGTACTTTGGACAACGCGCCTTCTCCATTTCGGGGCAGGAGCTGATCAAGGGCCTGGGAATCTGGGAAGAAAACGCACGTATCACGGTCCCGATTGTTGAGAACTTTGCCGATATTCCCACTCTTGCTGCCGCAATCGAAAAAGTGATCACCCCGGAAGTCCCTGGTGTCCTCATCCGCAATCACGGGATTTATGCCTGGGGCGGCAACAACTTCGAGGCCAAGCGTCACCTGGAAGCATTTGAATTCCTGTTTGAGTATCACGCCCGCTGGCTGCAACTGCGCCAAGCTGCCGTGTCCACTACACCTACTAATTGAGGAGGAATGAAACGATGGCACAAATACGTTTTCACGACAACAACGAGTACATTAGCTCTGCAGAAGAAGTAGTTGCCTTTCTGAATTCCCAAGGGATCATCTATGAAAACTGGGGAGTCGATCGTCTGGACCCAAAACACCGCGACAACTACAGCCCGAGTGAAGAAGAAAAACAAGAGATTCTGGACGCTTTCAAACCTGAAATCGACGATATCAGCAAGCGCCGTGGCTACTTGACAGCGGATATTATCGTCCTGTCCGACAAAGTCCCGAATTTGGATGAGCTTTTGGTGAAATTCAAAGGTGAGCACCATCATACAGATGACGAGTGCCGCTTCTGCGTAGATGGCCATGGCATTTTTGCGATCAAAGGCCAAAACGACCGTTATTTCGACGTTGAGCTATCGCCTGGCGATCTGATCTCTGTACCACCTAACTACCGTCATTACTTCACCTTGATGGACGACCGCAAAATCAAAGCGATCCGCCTGTTTGTTACACCAGCAGGCTGGGAAGCCATCTATTAATGAGGAAGAACCCTGGTGCTTGTTGGTGTACCAGGGTTTCTTTTTTGATTGTTTCCTTTTCTTATTTCACTACACCATTTCCTTTAATAGACACATCAGGAATGACACGAACATCGGCATTGGCAAATGCTTTTGGCCAATCATCCTCTACCTTCTTCCACTCTTTGTACGCATAAGCACGCGCATACAGCCCAAAGCCAAACGGATCGGTATTCACCTTTTGGCATTTCTTTATTAATTGGGTGTATTCCTTGTGCAATTCTTGTTCGATCAATTTCTCCAGTTTTTTATGGTCCTTTTCCATGTTGAACGGAAACAATCTCTCGGAAATGGCAATTCTCAGCTTTAGATGAACGTCAAAATGAAACCTGCCGTTTTTGTATTCGGTCTTCACCTTTCTGGATACACCCTTCACATGATAACTAACCTTGTCCTTCACAATTTTTTGGGAGCTGTCTTCCTTCAAATTTACAGGAATCGTGAGCAAAATTTCCCCCCTCTTTTCATAGAGCAGCATTTGCAAGAGGATGCTTTCCTTCGCATCAATCAGCGTTTTGTAAGTTCCGTTTTTAGATAGTAGTGCCGTCCCTACGATCATGGCCGCCTTGTCCTTTTTCAACTCCGTCACTGAGGGGGTCATCCCTTTTTCAAACATTTGCCGGTGCAGCTCCTGTGCTCTTGTTCTGACGGTAAGATTTCTGGAGTTAGCTGTATCAATCAGTTTGGTTAGATGCAAAGCCAGACGAGGCTTGTCCTTTGGTTTGAAGTGAAAGAGATTGTGAACATGCCCGTCAAAAACAATAATCCGCGCATTCACGGTAAATCGCGCATCACGAAAAACCACATCTAATAGCCTGAACCAATCTGGATGCTGTAAGAGCCGCTTTCCCAGAACAATCACCTGTATTTTCCCTGCAACGGTTAGAGCTGTTACCAGTCTGTCGTATCCAAGTCTCGCCTCACGTTGGGTATCTGCTCTTACCCCAAATTCCTCCGACTTTTCCTTCGCTTCCTTGCTGAAAACGGGACTGGTCATATAAAACAGAAGTTCATTTTTTTCGTTCAGATCCACTCCCGTCATCAGAGCAAGCGTTGCATCCTCCAAGTTAATTCGATCCATACATCCTGGCAGCACCGTGACCATAACAATTACCATTATGAGATGTATGAGTTTGTTCACACATTTCGTCCCCCAGACGATTTTTGTAGGAACCAAATCGGGCCCCAAGCCAGCAACGGAAAGATGTAGCCTACAGCCAACCCAGCTAGACTCCATGTCTCAGTCCATTTTTTCACCTCAATGAATGAGGGTGTATACAGCCAAAATGCAACCACGATCAGCACCGTCAGTATTTTCAAATGGGTTCGATGATCCTGCCTGCCAAACAATCGGCTTGTGGAGAACACGGTGAAATACATATACGGAATGGCGGTCGTCGACAAGATGATCGAATAAAATGCTAGAAAAATGATATCTATACGCTCCAAAAACCTGTATTCAATTACTTTCCACAAATTAAGAGTGGGCCACGTATACTGCGATATTTCGTCGGGACTGAAAAAGGCGAAACAAAATAAAGTGACCGATAAGAAAACCAGCAATGACAATGTATTTGCCACCACGATGCCCAGCGCAGCATATTGTTTTTTTTGAAGAAACGGGTAGAGAAAAAACGCCAGCTCAAACCCCAAAAATGACAATACCGTAGATCTAGTTGCCTGTAAAACTGGTTGTATCCCCTCCTTTAAAACAGGCAGGAAATGCAACCAATGCGTATCTTTAAATAAAGTCAATAACACAACCGGCATCCAAAGGGTGATATAAAAAATAAGCTCCGAATACCTTCCAATTACGCGCAAACCCCCACGGACAATATAGTAGATCGGTATCGCAAACAGTATGACCACAATGTATCCAGGGGTCTGAGTCAATATCCATACGTTGATAATGGCAACCGTATTGCTAGTAACCACAATAAGGGCTAATGCACAATACAGCGCCACAATAAAAATGCCTGCCTTGCCCAGCCATTTGCCCAAAAAGAGTGGCAGCAAGTCGATAATGGTGTATCCAGGATAGCGCTTCATGATGTTGATAATGAGCAAGCTCGCCAGTAAAGCCAATATCCAGCCGAAGATGAGAGAAATCCAGCCGTCCGTTCCAGCTACTTCTGCCAACTCTCGCGGCATGGTCAAAACGCCGATCCCCACCTGCGTACCGTGAATCAAAAGGATATATTGGATGGTGGTTACTTCGTTGTACCCGTATTTTTTCACTTTCCATCCCCCTCTGGACGGTTGTCCCCTTGCCTGCGCTCTTGAACCGCTCTGGAGCTTACTGGTCGATTGATCATTTTAAAAAGCGGAAAGCGTATTAAAAAGTCTTTCCAGTCTTTGAATCTTACTGGAGCAAGCGGGCTTCCGTATGGGACACGTAATGATTCTAACGAGATCAGATGCCCAATTAAGGTCATGAACCCGATGACGATCCCCACTATCCCAAACATAGCAGCGAGGCCCATCATGAGAAAGCGAATCAGCCTGACAGCAGATGCCATATCATAGTTCGGGATGATAAACGAAGAGATCGCTGTGAACGCCACCACAATCACCATAATATTGCTGACGACTCCAGCCTGCACGACAGCGTTGCCAATGACAATTCCCCCCACAATTCCTACAGTCTGTCCAATTGGGGCAGGCAAGCGAACCCCTGCTTCGCGCAGCATTTCCAAAGTCAATTCCATCATCATGGCTTCCAATAATGGGGGAAACGGCACTCTCTCACGCGACTCTCCTACCGAAAGAATCAAGTCTAGCGGAATCACTTCGTAATTAAACGAGATGACAGCAATGTAGATAGCTGGAAGAAAGGTCGCGATCATGAATGCCAAAAAGCGAAGAATACGGATAAACGTTGCTACCAGCCAACGGGTACTGTAATCATCCACATTTTGGAAAAAAGAAGCAAATGAAGCGGGTCCTACCAATACACTGGGAGAACGATCCACGATTACTACGATCTTGCCCTGCAAAATATGGGATGCTGCTGAATCTGGCCTTTCGGTCGTCATAAACTGAGGAAAAGGAGAGTACGGGTTGTCCTCGATTAATTCCTCCAACTCACCGGTATTGAGGATAGAATCTATCTTGATTATTTTGATCCGGTCCTCTAACTCCTGAAGCACCTCTGGATTGACGACATCGGAGAAATAGAGGACGGAAACTTTGCAGATGCCTCTTTCCCCCACTAAATATTCCCTGATCTTCAGCTCTCGATTAGGCAGATAACGGCGAATCAAAGCGATATTTTGGATTCCAGTCTCCACAAATCCTTGATGCGCGCCCTTCAAAGAGGCTTCCAACTGGGGATCCTCAATTGCCCGCTGCGGCCATCCATTCGTCTCAACAGACAAAACTTCTTTGCGACCATCAATAAACAGTACACAGTTTCCTTGCAGAATCGCCTGTTCGACTGCTGGAAAGTCATAAACGTTGGCTACTTCTCCTACCGATAAAAGGTCAAAAATGCTGGTATTGCCTCGTTCATTCGATGACAGCATAGGACGAAGCACATTGTTGTTAATGGAGTTCTTGTCCACGAGTCCGGTCAAATAAACAAGGGCTACCCGCCCCTCTACAAATTTGCTCTCGAAGTGGCGGATGACTAAATCTGGGGTAAGTGTGAATATATTTTGAAGCACGGCGATATTTTCATCCAACCGGTCACTAATTTCATGGGAAGGAGCAGCGGAGTAGGAATGGCTCCTATTTGCCGCCGATGCTCTTTTTCTTTTTAGCCATCCTCTCGACTTCATCTGACCACGTTCCTTGCGGCTTTTTGGTTTGTTTCATTAGCGTTGGTGATTGCTACCAAAATTATGCACGATAGCGTAAATGACTGGCATCCATCGGCAAAATCTCAGGCGTTGG
This sequence comes from Brevibacillus sp. NRS-1366, assembly GCF_050467985.1. Classification (NCBI taxonomy): domain Bacteria; kingdom Bacillati; phylum Bacillota; class Bacilli; order Caryophanales; family Paenibacillaceae; genus Brevibacillus; species Brevibacillus sp. NRS-1366. The sequence goes on from NZ_JBITPN010000021.1 coordinate 115,147, forward strand.
GTGGGAAGCTCTTGCCTGACAATTAGAAAACCTGGCTCCGCCATCCTTTTGGCGAAGCCGCGGTTGCGCTTATACTGGATAGGAATTTTATAAATTCCTATCTGTACAAAAAAAGAGCAGAGGAATGTCCTCAGCTCCTTTTGTTAAGAAGAAATTTCATTAGCGTCACAGCGTGTATCCTTCTGCGGCAATCACGCGGTCCGCAATGCTTCGCTTGAGTTGTACTGTATTGATTGGTGTGCGGCGCGTCAGCTTTTTCAAGATCGACAGACGCAGTCTCAGGTCATCGCCTTCTTCCATTGCAGCCAGTGCTTCCTTCGCCCAGCCTTCGATCCGATCAAATGCTTCCTGAACATAGACAGTTGTCAGCTCAAGCTTCTGCTGTTCCTGTTCCAGTCCACGCGAAGCTATTGCCTTTTCCGTACGCTTCACGACGCTGTCCATCGCGTACAGCTCAATCAACATATCGGCTGCAAAGGCGAGCAGCTCCTGTTCTTTGGAAATAGCCTGCTGATACTTCATCAGCGCGGAACCTGCGACCATGAGGATGATTTTGCGTGTCATGCTGATCAGGTGTTTCTCGGCTGCCAGAGGTGTATCCTCCATCTCTTGCGGATAGTAGCTCATCAGCTCTTCCTGCAAGCTCGCCGCTGCTTGCAGAAGTGGCAGCTCGCCTTTCATCGCTTTTTTCACCAGCGTGTCAGGAATGAGCAAGCGATTGATTTCGTTCGTTCCTTCAAAAATGCGATTGATTCGGGAATCACGATACATATTTTCGATCTCGTATTCAGACATAAAGCCGTATCCGCCGTGGATTTGTACCCCTTCGTCCACACAATAATCCAGCACCTCAGTGGCAAATACTTTGTTGATGGAGCACTCGATGGCGTAATCGGCAATTGCCTTTGCTACTTCTGCTCCTTCTTCGGCTTTGTCACCCAGTCTGGTCAGGGCGGTGTCAAACAAGCCTACGGTACGATAAACCGAGCTCTCGGCTGCATACGTTTTGATTGCCATGTTTGCCAGCTTGTTTTTTATGAGTGTGAAATTAGCGATAGGTGTCTTAAACTGCTTGCGCTCTTTCGCATACGTAGTCGCGATTTCCAGTGCCCGTTTTGCCGAACCTACCGCACCTACTGCCAGCTTGTAGCGACCTACATTTAAAATGTTAAAGGCAATGACATGCCCCCTGCCTGGTTCGCCCAGCAAGTTTTCGATTGGCACCTGTACGTCTTGCAAAATGACTGTACGGGTAGAAGAGCCTTTGATCCCCATCTTTTTCTCTTCCGGACCAAACGATACGCCAGGGAAGGTGCGCTCAACGATAAAGGCGCTGAACTTTTCACCATCGATTTTGGCATAAACGATAAACACATCGGCGAAGCCTGCGTTTGTGATCCACTGCTTCTCCCCGCTGAGGAGGTAGTGCGTCCCATCTTCGGAAAGGGTTGCAGTCGTTTTGGCTCCGAGCGCATCGGATCCGGAGCCTGGCTCGGTCAGACAGTAGGCCGCCAAACGTTTTCCCGATGCCAGATCAGGCAGATAGCGGCGCTTTTGATCGTCTGTTCCAAAGTATACAATGGGCAAGGAGCCGATACCTACGTGCGCACCATAGCTGAGAGCAAAACCACGAGAGAGTGAAAATTTTTCCGTCACGAGGGCCGTGCTGACCTTATCAAGACCCAAACCATTATATTTTTCTGGCACATCGCCAGCGAGCAGCCCCAGCTCCCCTGCTTCCTTCAGCAGACGAACAGAGATGTCAAATTGGTGATTTTCGATCTCTTCCAGGTGAGGGCGCACTTCATTGACGATAAAATCCTCGGTTGTCTTGGCGATCATCTTATGCTCATCACTGAACTGCTCGGGAACAAACACATCATCAGCCGAACCGGCATCAATCAAAAAACTACCACCACGGATCAATTCTTTCGTATCTGCCATTGCAATCCCTCTCCTTATTCGAAAATGGACGTACGAGTTAGATCATTTCAAAAACGCCAGCAGCTCCCATACCTCCGCCAACACACATCGTCACTACCCCGTATTTGCCACCGCGTCTTTTCAGTTCATTCAAGATCGAAATGGTCAATTTCGCTCCGGTGCATCCCATTGGGTGGCCCATCGCGATGGCTCCGCCGTTGACATTTACCTTTTCCGGGTCCAGGCCCAGCTCACGGATGACGGCGATTGCCTGGGAAGCAAATGCTTCGTTCAGCTCGAATAAATCGACATCCGCCATGCTGACCCCTGCCAGCTTCAATGCTTTTGGAACTGCCACAATGGGGCCAATTCCCATCACATCAGGATCAACCCCGCCTACCGTAAAGGAACGGAATTTGGCGATCGGCGTGACCCCGAGCTCCGCTGCCTTTTCAGCGGACATGATCAAAACAGCTGCCGCGCCATCACTTGTTTGCGAGGAGTTTCCTGCCGTCACGCTGCCTTGGACGTGAAAGACTGGTCTGAGTTTGCCGAGTGCTGCCATCGTCGTATCCGCACGCGCCCCTTCATCCTTGTCAAACACACGCTCGTTGACATGCAGATTGCCTCCCTCATCAAAGGAATGCTGCTTCACGGTCAGGGGGACGATTTCTTCCTGAAACTTGCCCGAAGCAATCGCCGCGACAGCCCGCTGATGGCTGGTCAATGCAAATGCATCCTGATCCTCGCGTGTAACGTTGTAGCGCTTTGCCACTTCTTCTGCGGTATGACCCATTCCCATATACGCTTCCGGCATCGTTTTCACGAGAGTCGGATTGAGCGCTACCTTGTGTCCTGCCATCGGCAAAAGACTCATGCTCTCTACTCCGCCAGCCACGAGCACGTCGGAGCTTCCGATCATGATTTGCTGGGCAGCGTACGCGATCGTCTGCAAGCCTGAAGAGCAAAAACGGTTTATCGTGATCCCGGCTACATTACTCGGCAATCCGGCTCGAAGTCCGACCAGCCTCGCCATATTCATGCCTTGCTCCGCTTCTGGCACTGCCGTTCCCATAATGACATCTTCAATATCAGCAGGATCGAGTTGCGGGACGCGTCGGAGCAAATCCTTCACAACAGCCGCTCCCATATCTACAGGATGAACGTCTTTCAGGCTGCCTCGCTTTGCTCTGCCGACTGCAGTGCGGGCTCCTGCGACGATAACTGCTTCTCTCATCGTTTTTTGCCTCCTTCTCACTAGCGAAACATTCGTCCATTGACTAACTGGAAAGCCAGATTTTTGGTTGCCTGGGATATTAGTTGCGCAAAGGCTTGTTTTTGGTCAACATGTGTTGCATGCGTTCCTGTGTTTTCTGCGTTTTGATCAGCTCGAGGAACGCCTCTTTTTCCAGCTCTAAAATGTATGCTTCCGTCACTTCTGTACCTGCCGGCAAATTGCCGCCGGACATGACATAAGCGATCTTATTCGCAATCAGCTCATCATGGTCGGAGATGTACCCGCTCTTTTTCATCGCGTACACATTTTGGCACAGGTTAGCGTAGCCTGTTTCCCCAATGACCTTGATTTTGCGAGGGACTGGCGGCGTATAGCCTTCTTTATCCATGGCTAGCACCAGCTGCTTCGCGTCGTACAAAAGATGATCCGGGTTGACACTGATCCGGTCCGTAGGTCGCAGGTACCCCAGATTGATCGCTTCCTGGCCGCTCGTCGACACTTTCGCCATGGCAATCGTCTCGAAGGCTTTCGCTACCAATGGGAACGGATCAACTGGCACAGTGCCTGTGTCCGGCAGATTCTCCATCGCACGGAACAGCATTTCCTTTGTTCCTCCGCCACCTGGCAAGAGTCCTACTCCCACCTCCACCAGTCCGAGGTATGTCTCGGCAGATGCCTGTACGCGATCAGCCAAATAGACGACTTCTACGCCGCCGCCGAGTGTCATGCCAAACGGTGCCGCAACGACGGGGCGCTGCATATAGCGCAGCGCACGGCCTGCCTTGTGGAAGTTCGTAACCAAAAGGTCCAGCTCTAGCCAGTTTTCGTCTTGGGCTTCCATCAATGCCATCGCCAAATTCATCCCGACGGAAAAGTTTTTGCCTTGGTTGCCGATGACCAGACCCAAAAAGTTCTTTTGCACCTCTTCTGCAGCCACATTCGCCATTTGCAGAAGATCCAGGCCCAAGGCATTATGCGGAGAAGTAAACTCCAGGCAAGCAACTCCATCGCCCAAATCGATCAAGGCCGCGCCTGCATTTTTGCGAATTAGCTTGCCCTGCTCCTTGAGTGCAGCCAAATGGATTCGTTCCTTGTTTTCTTCTATGTCTTTATACACACCGCCAATGGAAAAGACAGCGGTACGCCCATCTTTTTTATCATAAAAGGAGGTTTTGCCGCTCGCCAGCATCTCTTCCACGAGTGCCGGGATCATCTCGCCTTCCTCACGCATGCGCGCTACAGATTTCTCTACACCGATCGCATCCCACGTCTCGAATGGTCCCAGCTCCCAGCCAAAGCCCCATTTCATCGCCTGATCGACCGAAGCGATATCATCTGCAATCTCGTAGGCTTTGTCTGCCGAGTACAGCAGTACCTTTTTAAAGACGCTCCAAACGAACTCGCTCCCCTTGTCCTTCCCATACACCAATGTCTTCAGCTTCTCAGGCAAGTTCTTGGCTGTTTTGGCAGCGTCGAGAGAAGGAAACTTGGCCTTTATGCTTGGGCGGTACTCCAGCGTATTCGTGTCCAGCGCGACGATTTCCTTGCCCTTTTCGGACTTGATCTGCTTGAAAAAGCCTTGCCCTGCCTTTTGACCAAGCATGCGTTTTTCTACCATTTGCAAAACAAATTCAGGGACTTCAAAGACTGCCTTTTCCGCCTCGTCAGAGCTCTTGTTCCTGACATTGCCCGCGACGTGTACGTACGTATCCAGTCCGACAACATCCAGGGTGCGGAATGTTGCGCTTTTCGGACGACCGATCACAGGACCAGTCAACGCGTCCACCTCATCTACGCCCAAACCGATGCGCAGCATCTCATGGATGGATACCTGCAGTCCATATGTACCGATGCGATTGGCGATAAAGTTCGGCGTATCCTTACACAGCACGGTTCCTTTTCCGAGGACATGCTCACCAAACTGGCGCATAAATGAAACAACAGCTGAATCCGTGCTGCTACTGGGAATGATCTCTAGCAGCTTTAAGTAGCGAGGAGGATTAAAGAAATGGGTGCCTAGGAAGTGCCTTTGGAAATCTTCAGATCTTCCTTCTGCCATTTCATTGATAGAAACGCCTGACGTGTTGGAAGAGATGATAGAGCCTGGTTTCCGATGCGCTTCTACCATGGCGAACACATTTTTTTTCACCTCGAGGTTCTCCACTACTACCTCGATGATCCAATCCACATCGGACAAAAGGGCTAGATGATCTTCAAAGTTACCCACGGTAATCAAGTCGATGTTCTTTTTATCGTAGAGCGGGGCCGGCTTATCCTTTAACAGCCGATCCTTGCCCATTTGCGCGATGCGGTTTCTGACCACAGAATCGGTTAGTGCCAAACCTTTTTTGCTCTCGTCTTCTGTCAATTCACGCGGCACGATATCCAGCAATACTGTCGGAATTCCCACGTTTGCCAGGTGTGCTGCGATCCCTGCTCCCATCACGCCAGAACCCAGAACGGCTGCTTTGCGAATTTTGCGTTCCATCTACATATCCTCCTCAGAAAAAATGACCTCGCCACAGCGAATACCCAATATTCAGACTAGCGGATTATTTCTATAACTTCTACTTTTCCATAGATATTCCTGTAAAACATGACTCATGTCTCCTCTGAATGAATACTCATTCATTTGGCTGGCTAAAAAAGCACATCTCGCCAATCGGCTATGACCTGCCCATAGAGATGTCTTGCTTCCTCAAACTGAATCACCGTTCACTTTTATTGTAATCGAACATTCTGTCAGTTGCAATTGCCTCTTATCCCCTTTTCCTCCAAATTTGTAGAAAAGGGAAAAGAGAAGCATCCGAAAAACAGATACCTCCCTTCTGTAAGCGCTGTTACTTTTCTGTATAAATCATCCTGGTTATTTTGCGACCGTAGGCATTGGAAGCATCCGGTTCAAACAAGTATTCCAGCTGGTACACTCCATTTATGGAATCCTGGTATTGACCTATGACCCACAGTTTGTTCGAATCGTTCTCATCTGCTTTTACCGTAAGATTCAGATGTTCGGTAAACTTGGGTTTATGTGCTAGCTTGCTCATGGTCATCAGTGCAGTTGGGGTAAAGAACCTGGACAATCTGGCTTGATTGTTCGATTCGAAGGCCAGAGTGGCAGCTCTCAAATACACCTGTGCAATTCTTTGTTGATGGGCCCCGCTTGCTTTGAACTGTCCTGTCGCATCTTTTATGAAGTAATCATGCAGCCTTTTCATCACCACGGCATATTCAGCTCGCGACATCAGCTTTTCAGGTTGAAATGTCTTCTCTGATGCGAACAGATTAAATTCACGGATAGCAAGTGCGTACGGGGAATATGTATCACGGTAAAAAGTGTCCTGCTTCCATTCATAAAAGCTCGTAAAATAAGCAGCCGCATCCTGTGGCTTAATATTGGCTGTCCTGAATTTTTGCGGGGTCATCATATGGAACAAAAGCAAGCTGGCTTCTTCCCTCGACAACGGGCGCTGCAAAGATGCAGTGGACAGCCACCAATCGAGGTTTTCCTTTTCCTGCTTCTTCATCAGCTTATAATTGTCTGCCAGATAGAGGTAGTACAGCATCCGATCTCCCGGATCGTAATGGCTGACGATGCCCGTCTCGATTTGCAGCATGGTTCGCATGTTGGCAAGCAGCTGCTCGGTTTCTGAGCGCAGCAGGTATCGGTAATCCAGATTGTTTTTTCGCTCAGGCTTTGCGACAGGCCCGTAGACCGATTCAAAAACTCGATTCATCAAAGCCAAGGCTTCGCCCCGCGATACCGGTTTGTTTGGATAGAAAGGCTGGTAGCCATTTTCCTTTAAAATGCCCAATCTGGCCAATTCGTTAATCTGCTGTTCTGCCCAGTGCCCACTGGTGTCGGTAAACACAACGGCTGCGGTTGCATTGCTTGTAAAAGCACTCTGTGCAAGAAGCAGAGCCATGAGAAAACCAAGTAAAATGCGCTTCATCATGACTGTTCTTTACTCCCTTCTTTTTCTATTCCGCCTTCATTGTCTCCAATCTATTCGGTTGCTTTCAACGAATATGAGTCTAAAACACCAATTCTTTCGACGGTAGACCGGAAATATGGGTGGCTGATCGCTGGTCTTACTGCTGCAGACCTAGCTACTTCTTGTATCGGGATGCCGGTCGTTTTTGTTTACACCTTTTTCTGCGAATGCCAAAAAGCCGCTCTCATAAGCGAGGGCGGCCTGTTTTTAGTGTTGTCGCCTAAGCCTCGATCTTGTCCATCCACACTGGTCCCTTGGTCACAAGTATCCGGTACAAGATCACATCCAAAATCGTAAATAGCGCAAAGAGACCTAGTGCCGTAACAGTCATGGAGCCACCCAGTCCGTATGCACACCATACCATCAGAGCTCCTGCAATAAAACTCAGGATCAGAGTAAACAGCGGATTCATGTTGCGCTTTACAGCTTCCTGCTCGGAGCTCCAAGATAGCTTTGGCAGATGCAGGTCAACCATGATCCCGAACATATTGATAAAAATGATCCCAGGAATCCCGGCAAGTAGGCAGGACAGGACAAACACAGGTGACAAGTCGAGGAACCACGCACCTTCCGCCAGCAAGAGCAGCATACTCAAAGCACTCAGGATGATCCCCGGCATTAATTTCGCCATCAAGATTTGTATAGCAGGGATAGGCAAGCTTTTGTTCAGAAAAAACCCCTGTCCTTCTCTCGTAATCGCAGTAACCGAGGTACTGTTTATTCCCGCCATCACCATGAACGCCACAAAAGCAACTGCGACTGACACCCCGCCTGTATGCTCCCCTTGCATCGACGCGCTCAAGGAGGCAAGCATTTCCTTACTGTCTTGGCGACTTAAAAACGGAATTAATCCAAGCACAGGTAAAAGAATACTCGACAGCGTGCAGTTCATCAAGTAAGCCGGCGTGCGCCACAAGATTTTCCATTCTTTAGCTGCATAAGCCATCAAAGCTGAGCGTGATCGTACAAGCTTGTGAAAAGCCGTTTCGTCGACTTTTTTCCGTTTGGCCATGGCTTCGCTGATACCCATGACGCCTCTGAAGTAGAGACGGTTGCCAATGAACAGAAACACAGCTACACTTGCCGCCGCAATCAGGAAAAAAACAGCCAGATAACCGAGTCCGCTCCATGTCGTACTGTTAATTAAAGCCAGCGCGGCCAGCTTGCTCGCAGGAAAAAGCTGCGTCACCAAATTGAGCAGTGTATTCTCCCCGGTGAGAATCATTTGCTGCATCTGCTCGATGTTATCCATCTTCCCGCTCGTTTGCCGCTGAACGACTACCTGAAAACCAATCGCTACCCCTATCGCCAGCAAGCCTCCAATCAAGCGGAAGCGGTCCTTGCTCTTCCCTACATTGGTAGAACGCATGAATAACATAACGACCAACGCTGAAAGCATCAATGGCAAGACAGGAACCAATAAAAAAACAACCAATGCATACAAATAGTAAAGAATCCCCGCTCCGCTCTTGACCCCAAAGGTGACAAGGATTGGCCCAAGCAGAATCAGCTCGGTCAAATACTCATACAACAGGGCCACCAGAAACTTGGCTCCGAGAATCTGCCATGGAGCGAGCGGCAGCGGGAGCATATGCTCCACATCCTGCGAGTAGTAAAAGACCGAAAGCACATACACGATGCCCAATATAAAGATGGCCAGCGATACTACTGCCACGCCCAGGCCAAGCAATGCTCCTTGCTGTCCTACCATTTCTAAGCCGTCGTACAGACCGGAAATAAACAGCACGCTCGCCATGATCAGCGGCAAAAAGCCAAGTCCGATGGCAATCAGGATGAGTAAACTTTTCCAGCCGCCTCCCTTTTTTGCCTTCCATGACGACCCTGCATTTTTCAGCATGATTTTGGTGAGAATCAGGACCTTATTCATGTCGGGTCAACTCCAGGAACAAGCTTTCCAGTGATACATTCGATTGAAAATGCTGCTGCATTTCTGCAAAGGTGCCGCAGTACAGAATCTGGCCTTTGTCGATGATTGCCACCCGATCACACAGTTTTTCCGCTACCTCCAGCACATGGGTAGAGAAAAAGACAGTACGACCGCTATCTGCATGCTCTCGCATCATTTCTTTCAAGGTATACGATGATTTCGGGTCTAGTCCAGTGAGCGGCTCATCCAAAATCCAAACCTCCGGATGATGCACCAGTACCCCCATAATCATGATCTTTTGCCGCATCCCGTGTGAATAGCTTTGAATGGCATCACCGAGAGCCTCTGTCATATCAAAGCGTTTGGCGAGCTGCTGAATCCGCTCTTTGCGTACTTCCTGCGGTACTTCGTAAATATCTGCCATGAAGCTGACATACTCCAAGCCTTTGAGCCGCAGGAACATATCCGGGCTATCGGGCACATAGCCAAATTGACGTTTTGCTTCCAATGTATCCCGGGCAATATCTTTGCCGTTGATCATGATCTGTCCTTGATCTGGCCGGATAATGCCCGTAATCATTTTAATCGTTGTCGTTTTGCCTGCTCCATTCGGACCGAGAAATCCAAAAATCTCGCCTTTGGGAACGGTCAGGTTCAAGTGATCAACCGCTTTTGTCGTGCGATTGTAGCTTTTGGTTACTCCTGTCAGCTCAATCATTCATGTCCCTCCTGTCGCCTCTCTTTTCCACTCAATCCCATACATTGCTATTACGTTTATTCCCACGAAAAAGTTGCCCCGCAAATGCAAATGAAAACAAAAAAGCCGATGGGCATACCACCGGCTATTCTTGATGGACAGGCGATTGCAACAAACAAGTCACCTCTCCGATTTCGTTTAGTTTTGTGGAACAAAGCTGCCATCACGCAGCATAGTCAGCTCACCCATGATAAACGCGATATCTTCGGACTCGCCTAATGCTCCAGACTCTTCCAACGCCTCGAGACGACGCAAAAGAATATTGGCAAAGTCCTCAATGTGTACAGGCTGTGCCTCCATGTCAGCGTCATCCAACACATCATAGCTCGTCAGTGCTTCTAGATGGGTCACGATGCGGAAACCGCCAATTTCGCCCAGGTACTCTGGTTGATTCGCACTTGATTTTTCCAGCTTTTGCAGCATGGAAAGAATATCATTCGCTAGGATGCTTGGAAAAGCAACCTGATAAAAGTTACGGTTTTTTGACTCGATTGTCTTGATGATCAGAACATCAATGCCATCTGGCTTCTTCGCCTTTTTTCCAAAACCAAACATATATTTTCCACCTCAATTGTTCGATCTACATAACTCTCTCCATGATAGACATAATTGGGATGCGAGACAACCCCTATCCTGTTTCCTTTTTCGAAAGAAAGAGACTCAATATGCTGAAAGAATTGGCGAGGAAAATATTTACACGGCTATTTGGCCTGCCAGCCACGCACGCTAACAGGAAACGATTGTTCCAAAAAGAGGTGGCGTAATCATGACCAAATGGAAAAATTGGATGATCTTTCTAGCCTTTTCTCTCCTTGTAACGGGTTGTAATTCCCCTTCGAACGAAGAGCAAAAGAAAGAAAAAGAAAAGACAAAAGCACAGGCAAAAGCAAAAGTCCAAAACAAATCGAACAAGCCATCCGCTCTTCAAAAGCTTGGAGATAACAAAATGGAAGTCGTACTCTTTTTAAATCGGGCCGAGCACGTTTTGGAGGATGTCTACTACTCCGCTCTGGAAAATGCGAAAGGCAAGACCGTTTATGAGGACGGCCTGACCTATCGGGAATTGCCCGAGCGATTCGACAGCAAGGACAAGATTGTTGGTTATTTTTCCCAATTTTGGAGTAAGCCTCTAGCGGAATCCTTGTACGATAACATGTCTACGAAGCTGGTGAAAGGAAAAGTATATGTCTCGCTGCCCCGAACAGATTATCCTACGCTGATTTCAGTCCGAAACACCTCCGTACAAAAATTGGACGGGGATTTGAATGTTACGGTCGAAAATAGTACCGATACTACCTTCGCTACAGACCGTACAGTCCGCTACCAGTTAGTGCGTGACAAAAAAACGAAGCGGTACGAAATCAAATCGAGAAAAGGGACATACGGCAACGAAAATTTTCAATAACCCTCTTGACATTTCTTCTGTGTCAAGCGAATAATAGTGAATTAATAAGCACATAGTGAGCGGCAATGACGGGGAACAGTAAAGCTGCCCTTCAGGAGCAGAGAGCGAAATCCACCGGCTGAAAGGTTTCGCCCTTGAATCAGTTTGAACCCACCCCAGAGCATCCAGGGAAGACCTGGACAGGTTTCTTTCACCTGTTATCAAAGAAAGAGAGCCGGACGTTTCTGTACTTGAGCATTCCTCAAGTAGGCAACGTCAAATAAGGTGGTACCGCGGAGGTCATGATGCCCTTTCGTCCTTATCAAAGAGACGAAAGGGTTTTTTATATTGTTTGGAAACAGGGGGAACAGGGATGAAGAAGGGTAAAATGCGGTTGGTCGTAAAAGTTGGCAGCAGCTCGCTGGCAGCGGCAAATGGTGGTGTTGACCCAGCGAAAATGTCGCTGCTCGTCTCCGCTGTCAGCAGGCTTCGCGAAGCAGGCCATCAGGTCGTATTAGTCTCCTCAGGAGCAGTAGCTAGCGGTTATCAGAGCCTCGGCTATAAACAACGACCGCGTACGCTGGCTGCCAAGCAAGCTGCTGCCGCGATCGGACAGAGCCTTTTGATGCAAACCTACACCCAAATGTTTGCGGCTCATCGATTCAGCGTGGCCCAGATTCTTTTGACACGGGGTGACTTCTCTCATCGGGAGCGTTATCAGCACGCCTTTCAGACCTTGTCCCTCCTCTTGGATAAAAACATTTTGCCAATCATCAATGAGAACGATACAGTATCGGTCGCAGAGCTTACTTTTGGCGACAATGACATGCTAGGTGCTTTAGTGGCAGGGTTGGTTCACGCCGATCTCTACCTGATTCTCACGGATACAAACGGGTTGTATGACAAAGACCCACGAAATCACCCCGATGCCTCGCGCATCACATGGCTATCGCAAGTAACGGAGGAAGTGGAAGCTCTCGCAGGTGGTGCATCCCAATTAGGCACCGGCGGCATGCGCTCCAAGCTGATTGCAGCAAAAACCGCACAAGGTCTGGGCATTCCGAGCTTTATCGGAAAATTAGATCAATCCGCTGATCTGCTCGAAATACTAAACGGCAATGGCAATGGCACGTATGTCAGCTACCATCCAGAAGCTCCTGCAGCGAATGGGGTTCCGACCCGCAAACAATGGATCGCACTGCACTCGCCTGTACGCGGCTCGATCACGATTGACAACGGAGCTGCCGAGGCCATTCTCGAAAAGCGGCGCAGTCTTTTACTGGCCGGCGTGAGAGATGTCAATGGCACATTCGCTCCTGGAGAAGTGATTGAGGTGTACTGTGCAGGATCACTGATCGGACGCGGCGTCAGTCGATACGATGCAGCAGAATTGATGGACCTTCTCTCACCCACGGGACCAGCCAGACGTAGCGGCACCGTAATCCATCGGGATCAATGGACACAGATCGTGTAAAGAAAACAGCGAGTAGGAATCAACTGTTTCACAAAAATAGAAAGAACAAGGAGCTGGGGAGATCATGGAAAGCTTGAAGGAAAAAGTGCAGGAACAAATCACACTGGCCAAACAGGCATCACGGCAAATGGCGCTGTTCGGTCGGACTGAAAAGGACAGAGCATTGGCCGCCATCGGTGAACAACTGCTGGTAGACATGGACGCCATCCTAGCCGCCAATGAACAAGACTTGGCACGGGCCCAAGCGGACGGTCAGCCAGCTTCCTATCTGGATCGGCTTCGATTGACGCCTGACAGGGTTCGCGATCTGGTAGACGGATTGCATCAGCTCGTCTCTCTTGAAGATCCTGTCGGTCAAGTAATGGAGCGCTGGACGCGACCAAACGGGTTGGCGATCGAACAAGTACGCGTCCCCCTTGGTGTGATCGGGATGGTTTACGAAGCTCGCCCCAATGTGACGATTGACGCTGCTGCTATTGCGTTGAAAACAGGCAATGCGATCGTGCTGAGAGGCAGCCATAGTGCGGTATCGAGCAATTTGGCTTTGGTCAGCAGCATCCGCACTGCCCTCAAAGCTACGGGACTCGCTGCCGATGCGGTCCAATACCTTCCTTTCGCTGAACACGCTTCCGTCGATATTTTATGTACCGCTAACGGCTTGATTGATGTCATCATCCCTCGCGGTGGTGCGGGGCTAATCAATCGGGTCCTGCAAATCTCGAGTGTCCCCGTCTTGGAAACAGGCGTTGGCAATTGCCACATCTTCGTCGATCAGTCTGCTCAGTATGACATGGCCCAATCCATCGTCATCAATGCCAAAACGAGTCGACCTGCTGTTTGCAACGCGGCCGAAACCCTGCTTTTGCACCGCGAGTGGCCGCTTGGCTATCAAAGTGATTTACTAGGACAGTTGCTCGATGCCGGTGTGGAGATCCGGGCTTGTGAGCAGACGATAGCGCTGCACCCCGAGCTTTCCGCTCATCTGCAGGTAGCCTCTGCTGCTGACTGGGATGCAGAATACTCCGCTCTGATTTTGTCGGTACGCACGGTAGATAGTTTGGCGGATGCTATCCAGCACATCGCTCAGCACAGCACAGGTCATTCCGAAGCGATTATTACCGAAGACAATGAATCTGCACACCGTTTCCTGGCCACTGTAGACTCGACGACCGTTTATCACAATGCGTCTACGCGTTTTACAGATGGCGGCGAATTCGGTTTTGGCGCAGAAATTGGCATCAGCACACAAAAGCTGCATGCGCGAGGTCCAATGGGCTTGCCCGCTCTCACTTCTTATAAATACGTCGTACGCGGAACCGGACAAACCCGTTAGGCCAAAAGGAGGGAACCATCCATGAGCAACCAAAACAACTTTTCCATTGAAGGACGGATCGGATTTCTCGGTGCAGGCTCTATTGTCGAAGCCATGCTGTCCGGCATCCTTAAAAAAGAACTACTCGCTCCTGAACATCTTTTGATATCCAATCGCAATAATCGGGAGCGTCTACAGCAACTAGCGGATGCCTACGGCGTACAGTATACACAAGATAAGAGGGAGGTCGTCCGTTCGTCGGACATCCTGATCCTGGCTATCAAGCCAAAGGACGCGGCAGAAGCCCTCCAGGATCTGCGCGGAGTCGTCCATGCTGATCAATTGGTGATTTCCGTCATTGCCGGTGTCTCTACCAGCCTGATCGAAGAATGGCTCGGTGTAAATTGTCCCATCATCCGCACGATGCCCAACACATCATCTGCTGTAGGACTGTCTGCTACTGGTCTTGCCGCCAATCAGTTCGTCACAGAAGAACAGCTCCGGCAGGCTACCCGTCTGTTTGAAGCGATTGGGACTGTTTATGAAGTAGCCGAGGAAGAGCTCGATATCATTACCGGACTTTCCGGCAGCGGTCCTGCCTATATTTATTATTTGGTGGAAGCGATGATGGCCGCAGGTGCCACAGCTGGACTTGATCGGGAAATGGCCCGACAGCTTACCCTTCAGACCGTGATCGGAGCTGCCCACATGCTGCTCGATACACGTGAGGAGCCTGCGCTGCTTCGTCAGCAGGTAACCAGCCCTGGCGGAACGACCCAAGCTGGCCTTGAAGTATTGGAGGCCTATCAATTCCAGCAAGGGGTCACTGCCGCTATCTTGCGTGCTACCGAGCGTTCTCGGGAAATGGGCGCACAGTACCGCTAGCTTTTTCCCCCCCTCCCACTCGTGTATAATGAAGGGAAAAAATAAGGGAGGCATTCATGGAAATCTATGCCTTGTTCGGAACAAGCGGTACAGGAAAAAGCTCAAGTGCACTTGAGCTGGCTTATCGCATGAATATCGACGCCATCATCGACGATGGCATTCTCATATACGAGGGACGCAAAATCGCAGGCACATCGGCCAAGTATGAAAAGACAAAAATTCAAGCGGTCAAACGCGCCATCTTTCACTATGAAGAACATGCGTCAGAAGTGAAACGGATTCTCGACCAGATTCAACCGAGTCGGATCCTGATTCTAGGGACCTCGAAGCGAATGATCGAGCGGATCGTAGAAGCCCTCCAGCTCTCCTCGCCTGCTGAGTATATTCCGATTGAATCCATCAAGCCCAAGCAAGAAATTGAGGCAGCCCAATATGTTCGTCAAACAATGGGAAAGCACGTCATTCCGATACCTCGCGTAGAAGTGGAAAAGGACTTTTTGCAACGTCTCATTGCCTCTGCTCAGCAAATTTTCAGCTCAAAAAAAGAAATGATTGGGGAAACAACTGTCGTTCATCCTCCTTTTACCGGTGGACGCATCCAGATCCATCCCCAAGTACTGCGTAAAATCGTATTGGCGACCTGCAATGATTTTGCTGAAGTCGGGCAGGTTTTGAAAACCGTTTTTACATTCGATGATTTACCGCGACTCTATGTCACTTTGTCGCTCAAGCTCCCTTATGGCAGAGACATTCCAACACTAATGCAGGATATCCAGCTTGCTTTGCACAAGGAGACCAGTTTTTGTCTGAACATCGCACCCGCCAGCATTGATATTCAAATCGCTGGCCTAGAGCTAATCACAACAGAATAACACGTTTCTGACCCGGCTACCTAAGCCGGTTCTTTTTTTGCCTGTATTCGACAAGGGATATTTCATGCGTTGTTGCTCATCCTATATGTTGTATCCCACATGAAAGGAGCCATTCAATGCCATCCCTCATGTCTTCCGCGCCCTTTTCGCAGGTGCCCATTCCTGAGCCTCCGCAGGTGATTACCGCAAAAGACTTAAACTATCTCAAGGATGCCTTGTCCTGGGAACTGATTGCCTTTAAAAAACTGCACGCTTTCGCTCAGCAGGCGACCGATCCCGAGGTTAAGCAAGCATTAGAAAAAGCCGGTAAAATGCACCAGCAGCACTATCAGAAGCTGCTTAGTCACCTGCAAAACAACAATACAGCGATTATGTCGACTCTTCCGCAGACGCAATCCCAACAACAGCAACCACAGATGCAGTAGGGAGGAGGAATAATACGGATGCCAAATCAAAATCAAATCGCTAATCCACAGTCAGGGCAGTTGCCGCAGGTAAAAGGCCCCCAGATGAACGATCGGGACTATCTGAACGATTGTTTGGCAACATGCAAATATTTGACAGACAACTTTAACATTGCCGTGCGTGAAGCGAGTCACCAAAAGCTGCATACCGATATGCTGCAGATCTTGAACGAAACGCATCAAGGCGCTCGTGAGGCCTACGACCTGATGTTTAGAAAGGGCTGGTATAAGCTGGAGGCTGCTGAACAACAGCAGTTGCAACAAGCTTATCAGCAGTTTAGCGGTTACTCGACGCAGTTCCCTTATCATTAATAAAAGGGCCGTTCCCACACAAAAAGGGCATCCACATTGGATTGCCCTTTTTCCTGGGTTGCTTTATCCATCCTTGGAGACGTCCGCCAGCTGCGCTTTGGTAGCATTCACCAAATCAACGACGGCGATTTCAATCTGTACGCCAATGCTTCCCCCGCTGACAATGATGGATTCGCGTGATTGCGCGCTTTCGTCCAGACAGGTCGGAAACAGCTTTTTCATGCCAATGGGCGAACAGCCGCCGCGAATATACCCGGAGACATTTGTAATGTCCTTGACCGGGATCATTTCGATTTTCTTTTCCCCGACTGCTTTCGCTGCCTTTTTCAAGTCAAGCTCGGCTTCCACCGGAATGACAAATACGTAATACCCCTTGCTCGCTCCTTGAGCAATCAGTGTTTTATATACCGCTCCCGCTTCCCTGCCGATTTTTTGGGCAACCGATACTCCATCGATTTTTCCGTCGTCTGCGCTGTACGTTAGCATCTGATAGTCGATTTTTGCCTTGTCCAAGATGCGCATGGCATTTGTTTTGCTCTGTTTCATGGTCTACTCCTCGTTGGTAAAGATGATTGCCAAAATATCTTCATAGGCATCATCGTAATCGAATTACATGGAAAACACTAGATTTCATTCTCATTTTTCTTCCTTAACCATTCCTATAAAATCAACATCAATAATCGGCCAATCTTTCTCAATCACTCTGTTCAAATGTTCCAGCGTTTCTTCGTCCTCTCCAGTGAGAGGCTTTCCTTCCACCGATTGTAGAAAGACAACATACTGAACCAAATGCCGCAGCTTTAAAAAGTCTGGTAGATACGCAAACCATTCGCTCGGGAATTCATTTTCTTGCCGATATCCTTTCAGAAACCAAGTCAGGAAATCTTTGATAAAAAATCGTCTGTCGTCTGTCTCCTGTAGCGGTCGCCAATAGGCATAAAAAAGAATCACAGCCACATCGTACAGGAAATAGTTGTAGGCACTATCATCAAAATCAAATAGGATAAGGTCACCGTCATGAATATGGAAGTTAAGAAAATGCAGATCGCCATGAATGATGCCATAGTTCTCATTTGTTTCCGGGATGCTTTTCAGCCTGGACAGCAGCTCGTTCGATTTTTTTATAACGATTTCTTGCTCAGCTGGAATGTACCGCTGGATATTCAAATGTTCCTCATCATCCCATTTCTTACGTTTCCATACAGCCTGATGGGGCTGATACGATTTGCTGAGCGAATGCAGCTTGCCAGTGATACGTCCCCACTTTTCAAACAATTGGGGATCCCAATTTTCTTTCGTCGGGAGATGCCCGGGTGCTTTTTCAAAAGCAACTGCTGTAAAATAGGAATCTGCATGCCCGATTACTTCCACTTGATTTCCCAGCTCGGAAGGGATCGCTCGGGCAACGGATACACCGTGATTCGCTACATATTGAAGCCAGTCAATTTCTCCTTGAAGCTCGCTTTCCGTTCTTCTCTGGCTATGTGAGATTTTTAAGATAAACGGAGTGCCATTTTTCGTAAATTCGTATACATAGCTGTCAAATCCGCCTAAAGGGCTGATGTTTTCTTGGAAGATTCCGTATCGGTTCCTAATCTCCGACAAAATGCTTTGCTCAATAGCTGGCAGCATAATAGTCCTCCGATAGATTGTTTGCAACGGGATGTCGCATTTCATCAGATAAATGAATATTTCGAAATCAGTCAGTATAATTTTACCATATGTGTACAATCCATAGGGGTCTTGATGGAAATCGAGATTCTCCATAAAAAAACGAGCCAACCAGGAACAATCCTAGCCAGCCCGTTCTAGAATGCTTTATCTTCAAGGATCAAACTTGTTGGAGCAAGAACTTTTTCCGTATTCACCATGATCCAGAATAGTTGGATCTTCAATTTGAATCGTTGAATGTTCGATGCCATATCGAGTCTTCAGGAGATGGTTGATCGCCATAATGACGCAAAACGGCTGAATGTCGTCCCGAACAAAGACGTGCGCGGTAAGGGAATAATGCTCCGTCGTTACTGCCCACAAATGCAGCTCGTGAACATCCTCAACCCCTTCTACCATGCTGATTTCTTCGCGGATTTTTTCCAGATCAAACTGCTGAGGAACAGACTCCATCAGTACCGAGAGTGATTCGCGAATGATTTTGGCTCCCCCGATAAAGATGATTGCCCCGATTACCATACTGATCAAGGGGTCAAAGATGTAAAAGCCGGTAAAGTGAATGAGAACGGCAGAAGTTATGACGCCGACAGAGCTGAGCAAATCTCCAATGAAATGCCAGAGA
Source organism: Brevibacillus sp. NRS-1366 (assembly GCF_050467985.1). Taxonomy (NCBI): domain Bacteria; kingdom Bacillati; phylum Bacillota; class Bacilli; order Caryophanales; family Paenibacillaceae; genus Brevibacillus; species Brevibacillus sp. NRS-1366. Next base: position 133,943 of record NZ_JBITPN010000021.1, read on the forward strand.
GCGCTTTTTACGTTGAGATTGTCTTCTTCTTTTGTGCTTCGGCTCAAAACAATCGTCAGAACAATATTTACTACCAATCCGATGGAAGCAATGATTAACATGAGTCGCAAATCAACATCTTGCGGGTGAATCATCCGTTTGATCCCTTCGATTACTATACCGATCGCAATAATGGCAAGAGCCAGCCCATTCAGAAACGAAGCGATGATTTCAAAACGCAGGAATCCGAACGTGTACTTCTGATTAGGCTTCCGCGTGGCCATATAGATGGCGGTCATGCTCAGTCCCAGCGCAATTACGTCAGAGATCATGTGCGCCGAATCGGATAAGAGAGCGAGAGAATTGGAGAGCAGCCCTCCCACAATTTCCACTATCGTAAAAAACAGGGTCAGCACCAAGGTGATCCAGAGTGTTTTCTTTGATGTATTTTGCTCTTTCACGTGATTAAGATGATGATAATCGAGATTTTTCATACCAGTGCTCCTTTCGTATTAAATATAATAAATATAATTTAATAATTATTTTAATCATATACCATCTTTTCACTTTTCTCAAATGAACGTTTTATGGATAATACAAGTGATAGTCATTACCAACGGTTCATCATGTACGGGAAAACACTCGAAAGGTCCACCAGACAAAACGCCCGGTGGACCTTTTTATTTTGCCATTTCTTTTACCAGCCTAGAGAGCGTAAACAACGCGTGCTCCAGATCCTCTTCGTCGGCATACGCGTAGGACACTCGCAGATGGTTGCTGTCAGTCTGGTCGTATATATAACCAGGATTCAACAAAATACCTTCCGCGAGTGCTTTGGAAAATAATGTTCGCATGGAAACGGCCTGCCGCAAACGCAGCCAGATGTAAAAGCCTCCCTCTGGAATACTCCAGTCTGCAAGCTCACCAAAACAACGCGACAGAGCCTGGCACGTACGCTCTCTTCTGTCCCGCAAAGCAATCCGGATTTGTGCCAGGTGCTGTTGATACATCCCGCTAGACAACCACTCCGCTGCTACCCATTGAGACAGCGCGCTCGACCCGTAGTCTGTTTGCATTTTCACGTCAGCTAGGCGCTCAATCACTGGCTCAGGACCGACGATCCACCCGATTCGCAGACCCGGACAAAGTGTTTTGGACAGACTTCCCATATATAGAACCAGTCCATTTTGATCACGTGATTTTAGCGGCATTGGTCCTGGTTCGTCCAACCACAGCTCTCCGTAAACATCATCTTCGAGCACAGGCAAGCGCTCTCGTTCGCAAACTGCCATTACCTGCTGTCTTCGCCTCTCTGTCATCAAGATCCCGGTCGGATTGTGGTAGGCGGGAATCGTGTAGAGCAATGCACCGTTATGCCCTTGCTTTTGTCGTGACAGCACCTCTGGCACAATGCCCTCTCGATCCATGGAAACACCAACCAACTGCATCCCTGATGATTGAAACAAAGGCATCGAGTATAAATACGATTGCTGTTCTAATAAAATGGCAGACCCACGATGCAAAATGCCAAGAGAAATCAATTGCAGGGCCTGCAGGGCACCCGATACGACAAGAATGGAACCAGGTGCGGCTTCGACTCCCCTGCTGCGCAGATGACGGCTGATGGCCTGACGCAGCGGCAATAACCCCTTTGGCTCTGAGTAACCTAGCATGGTCATTTTTTTGCGCAGACCAATCAGTACCTCCTCCATTTGTTTCGTAGGAATGAGCTTGGGGGATAATTCACCCGTTCCCAGCCTGGTATAGCTCGGGTCTGGCTCGTACCGATTGATCATCTGGATCGTAGGCATATTGGGTAGATGCATTCCAGACTGTACATATCCCATCCAATCGGGGGGCGGGTTTGTGGTCAAAAGAGACCAGGTGTTGTTGCTGACGATCGTACCGCTCCCTATCGTTGATTCAATTAGTCCTTCTGCCTTTAACTCCTCCAGGGCGGTTACTACAGTGCTTCGATTCACCTGAAACGCAAGGGCCAATGCCCGTTGGGTAGGGAGTTTGCTTTTTACAGGCCAATCACCTGCTGCTATTTTTTCCTTTATGTAAGAAACAATTTGCAAATAGACAGGTATGTCAGATGATTTGTTGGGCTTCCAGTCAATTGAGAGCATGGCTGCCTCCTCCTTCCTACATCTTCATTTTACAAATTGGTTGAGCTAGATGTAAACCAATTGGCTGGAGACAACAACGGCAGAAGCAGCAATAATGACAGTATTCGATAAACAAGCGAAGAATTAAGGAGGAACATTCGTGTTGGAAGCCATTTTGCACGGATTCGTGCTTGCATTTGGACTTATTTTGCCACTCGGCGCACAAAATGTATTTGTGTTTAATCAAGGGGCAGTCCAGCCCACACTTTGGCGGGCAATCCCCGTCGTCATTACCGCAGCTTTATGTGATATGCTGCTCATCCTGTTAGCTGTCCTCGGTGTATCACTGGTTGTGCTTACTGTTGCCTGGCTCAAAACGGTATTGTACGCGGTTGGCGTCTGTTTTTTACTCTACATGGGGTATCTTACGTGGCGGAGTCGTCCATCCGTAGAAACGGGAGAAGCCCAGCAATTTTCAGGAAAGCGCCAAGTGATGTTTGCTGCCTCCGTCTCTTTGTTAAACCCGCACGCGATATTGGATACAATCGGAGTGATCGGCACCAGCTCACTTAGCTACACAGGGACAGAAAAGTGGGGCTTTACGATTTCCTGCATCCTCGTTTCGTGTATTTGGTTCTTCAGCCTGTCTGTGGCCGGTCGCCTGGCAGGACGACTGGATCGCTCTGGACGAATGCTTCGCGGCTTGAATATCTTCTCGGCGCTCATCATGTGGGGGGTAGCCCTGTATATGGCAAGCCTGCTATTCTTCTCGTGAACTGTGAAAGGGTGAATAATCACTACCGCCTCCACGAAAAATACTCGTAGTCAGATTCACAATGGGAGGTTCGTCATGCTTTTTACCAAATCAGACGCCCTACTGGATGATCTATACGAGATTGCCAAGAATGTTTATGAATCAGCAGTTTATTTCAATGAATATAAAATTTCCTCATTAGAAACTGTCAAAAGCTTTTCCGAAACAATGAAGGAATATGAATCAAAAGGAGATAAGCTGATTCACGAGATTATTGTTAAAATCAACAAGACCTTTATCACTGCAATTGAGCGTGAGGATGTTATGGAGCTCGCTGTTAAATTAGACGATGTACTCGACGGGCTGGAGGGCTGCGCGGCCCGTCTCTACATGTACGACATCTTCGAACCTGATGAGACCATGGTGAAATTCGGTCAGATCATCGAAGATTCTACCCACCAGATTTTGCTCGCCATCGAGCTGTTGCAAAAGCAAAAACTGACCGCCATGAAAGCGTTTATTATTCGAATCAACGATTTGGAAAGCGATGGAGATGAGCTTTTGCGAGATAGTATTCGCCAGCTTTTCAAATCATCGTCCGATCCCATCCACATCATCCAATTCAAAGAGATTTATGAGGTGCTGGAGGATGTGATGGATCATTGCGAGGACGTCGCAGATGCGATGGAGACCGTCATCATGGGCAATACGTAAAACAAGGAGACAGATTCCATGCATACGAGCTTTCCCCTTATTATCGCTGTCGTCGTCCTAGCTGTTTCCTTTGATTTCATCAACGGGTTTCACGATACGGCCAATGCCATCGCAACAACCGTATCGACGAAAGCATTGCCTCCCAAGATTGCCATCACCATGGCCGCTATTATGAATTTCATTGGCGCCCTTACCTTTACTGGCGTCGCCAAGACGATCGGCGGGAAAATCGCTGATCCCGCCAAGCTGGAATACGGCGTCATCATTGTCATGGCTGCCCTTCTTGCTTCTATCTCGTGGAACCTGATTACGTGGTGGTACGGGATACCCAGCAGCTCGTCTCACGCTCTCATCGGATCCATTGTCGGTGCTGTGATCGCTTCAGCAGGAACTGCCCCCATTAACTGGGCAGGCTTTACGGAGATTTTCAGGGCATTAATTCTCTCCCCTATCATCGCCCTTCTCGTCGGTTATCTCATGATGAATTTGTTTTTCGCTGTTTTCAGGCGCGTTTCCACCCCTCCCTCCAAAGTGAACAGGGGGTTTCGTTACTTTCAGATTTTCACGGCTGCGCTCCAGTCTTTTGCGCATGGAACCAACGATGCACAAAAAGCGATGGGGATCATCGTGTTCGCTTTGGTGGCTGCCGATTTGCAATCTGATCCGGGCACGATTCCTTTTTGGGTGCAGCTCATCTGTGCGATTTCCATGGGATTAGGAACTTCAGTCGGCGGGTGGAAAATCATCAAAACAGTCGGAGGGAAAATCACCAAAATCGAACCGATTAATGGTGCAACAGCCGATCTCACCTCGTCCTCGATCATTTTCACCTTTACACAGCTCGGGCTCCCTGTCAGCTCTACTCATGTCATTTCCTCTGCCATTATGGGAGTCGGCGCAGCCAAGCGGTTAAAGAGCGTCAACTGGGGTATCGCCAAACGGATCGTCGTCACCTGGTTCATCACCCTGCCGATCTCTGCTCTCATCTCGGCTCTGATTTACTGTTTGCTGCGATTGTTTTTCTAAGACAAAAGCCCTCTTCAGCGAGGGCTTTTGTCTTGGGAGAGACGTTATTTCTGCAACATCGTCAGCGCGCTTTTGCTTACAAACTGATCGTCTTTTAATTGCTCTTGCATGGCCTTCCACTGGTCTTTGGTCAGCATAAGAGATAAGTCGGACCCAAAAACTTCTTTGCTGTCAGCTCGAGTAGCCAGATAGGATGCATCGTAAAAATGAAACTCGATAGCCTCCAGATTATCCACTAATGCAAAGGCAGCAAGCGAGTTGTACAGCAGCGCTCTTTGAAGGTCGCTCTCTTTGATCACATCAATCGTTTCTCTGTAGTTTACTTTGATCGTCAGCTGCTTAGAATCCAACTGAAACGACTTTTGTATTTGAGAGAGCGGCAAGTGCTGAATTAAATTTATCAGGTTGGAGGCGTCACCCATGTACTTGCTTTTATATTTCAGAATAGAGTCGAGATCGTGCGTGATCGGGTTTTGCTGCGCTTGCCGATACTGTTCTTCTTTCGCCATGTTCCCCGGAATGATAACCCCTTGAATTAGCGCAAAGAGAGCACTCCCGAGAATAGCCAAAAGGATGATGGCTCTATGCCTCGTAATCATCTTCTTCACCCACTTCATACTTCATGATCAGCTTCGGCATCGCATGGAGCAGCAATGGAACGAGAATCGAGAAAAAAGGTTGCACGTATGCGATTGCCACCACCGCGAACTGATACGGTCCAGAGAATGTGGCAGGTCGGGAAAACCATATATTGCTTCCAAAGTGAATGGCCGTTGTATAAAGCACCATCACCCCAATAAATATCGACCATATTACCCACCCGAGCTTTCTCCGATAGAAGGCGGCTTGTAAATCGAGAGTAGCCGTCTGCCGCAAATACAGAGCTTGCTTTCTGGTTCGCAGCACCAGATAGCTTATCCCCAAAATAAACGTGATGAACGATAGCAGCTCATTTAGCAAAATGCCGCTCCCAATGATTCGAAAGGGCAGCGCGATGATCCAGGCAATCAGGAAATACAACAATCCGATCTGTACAAGCTCCAGTCTCCATTGGTTGATATACACCTTTCGATTGCTGTCGATCAGATCGTCTATTGTAATGATGCCATCCTTTGCGACACGGACGGCCTCGCCCTCATCCATGCCGTTCGCTGTTAAATCAGCGACTTTTGCTTCCAGATTGCTCAGTACCTCTTGCTTTAGCTCTTGGACTTGTTTACTGCCTTTATACTTTATGAACAGTTGCTCCACGTAATTGTGTAAACGATCCATCAGCTTTGATCCTGCCTTTCGATTAATTGATCAATGACTGTTTTAGCTACCTTCCACGCCTCCAGTGCGTTTTCATACGCTTCTATCCCCAATGGCGTAACCTTGTAATACTTTCGTCTGCCCCCCTGGGTTTCGTCTCCCCAGTAAGAGACAATCTGCTTTTGCTTCTCCAATCTTTTCAGGCTGGTGTACAGAGAAGGCTCCTTTAGTTCGTATTTGCCGCCGCTATTTTTAGCTATCGCCTTCATGATTTCATAGCCGTAATTATCACTTTCACACAAGACACGGAGAATAATGGCATCGAGATGCCCACGAATGATATCGCTGCTGATACTGTTTTCACCCATCTGCTTCACCTCGCAAGTACAACATAACACAGATTACTATGTGTGACAATGTAATACATCTAAAAAAGGTTCCCTCGAATGGGGAACCCATGTCCGTGCTCATTTTCAAGTCTCCATTTTCTTGACTAGTTCATACAACCAGAGGACAGGATAATACTAAACTCAACATGGATTTTTGCACAAAGGAGCTGATCTGTATTGTCCTGTCAACGGTTCCGGCAATTGCGCTACCCACTCATTGCCTTATTCGTAACGATAGCCCTCCTCTGGACGCATCACCACTATCGTCTACATACTTCCTACGCTGCTGCTTCACGCACCCAAACGGTCACGATATCCAGTGCCGGCTTTTTGCCGAATCGGCTGGCCATACGTGAAGGCGATCTCGTTTCACTGATGATCGTCAACACAGACACCCGGCCGCACAATCTCGCCATCCGTGATCTGAATTTGGCTTCCACCGAGCTGAAGCCTACCCAGTCTACCATGCTGCAATTTTCGGCTGACAAAAAAGGCCAGTTTTCCTTCGTGTCCGATTCCCCGGGGTATCCCGAAACAGGCTATCAAGGGACCTTGATTATTGAGTAACGATTACTTCCTCTTGGTGCACCTGCTGCTTCCACGGGCCGAATCGGATGATTAAGAGCGGGATGATCCCGATTGCAGTCATGATTCCAAAGAACAAATAGATGGCAAGCATTGAATACGAATCCTTGATCCAGCCTGCCACCAAATTGCAAAGCATCGTTCCCAGCCCGCTTCCCACCGAGAAAAAGATGGCAATTGCCGTCACTTGTAGGGAGGCGGGTGTATTTTCTCTAACGAACTGAGCCGCTGTCGCCAAATAAAAACCAACAGAAATTCCTTGAATAAAGAAGATAGCCAGGACAGCAGTCGTACTGGGAGCTGAGCTATACCAGAACCAGCGCAGCGCTGAGAAAACTGCAGCAAAAAGAAGCGTCAGCTCCAGCCCATAGCGGCGGACGAAAAATCCTGCCAGCTTCATGAATGGAGCTTCACTGCCGGCAAACAGAAGAAAAGCTAACCCCACACCTGCAACCGTCCCGCCTATTTCCTGATAATACAGTGAGAACCAGATGTTGTTGGCATTGACCGTTCCAAAAATGCAAAACGACGCCATCAGAAACAACAAGAAACGCGGAATGCGAAATAAGTCCTTCATTCCTCTGAACATGCTGACGGTAAATCGAGAAGATTCTGTCACTTCTTCCGGCACGCGCCATAAGAACAGGATCGCGACCATGAGTGCTAAGCAATACGAATAAAACAAAACGGACGGCCCCCACTGATCAACCAACAGCCCTGTGACAAAGGCTGCGAGAGCGAAGCCGACAGCTCCCCACATGCGAATGTCGCCAAATTGCAAATGCCTTTTTTTCGCATAGCCCAAGGCCAGACTGTCCGAGATCGGTATCACCGCGCTCTGAAAAAAAGAGAGGAGTATGTATAACAGCAATACATACCCAAAGGAAGAGACTGCTGTAAAGAGCAGCCCCACCTGGCCTGACACGACAAGGGTGAGAATGAGGACAGCTTTGCGAATTTGAAAGCGGTCACAAATCATGCCCCACATCGGCTGCGTCACAATGGAAACAACAGGCGCAACCGCACTAATCAAGCCAATTTGCGTCCCTGATAAGTGAATGGCTTTGTAATACTGGGTTATAAGCGGCGAAAACGCGCCAAACCCGTAGTAAATAAAAAGATAGAGGGCGGCAAAACTAACGTATTTGCCAGTAGTGCCACCCTGCTGATTACCGGAGGGTGCTTCGAACATACGACTCTCCTATTTAACCGCCGGCAATATTTTCGCCATGTTGACGGTCCGTTTCTTGTCCCAGGTCGCGGGATTAAACTCATCGAATTGCTCCAGGAAGCTGATGACTTCCTTTGTCAAAGGTGTCGGCGTCGACGCACCCGAGGTGACCGCGACATTCTTCTTGCCGCGCAGCCATTCAATGTCCAGCTCTGACAGGTCAGCGATCCGATAGGAAGGCACACTCGCAATTTCCTCGGAAACTTGTGCCAGTCGATTGGAGTTGTTGCTGCGCGGATCGCCTACGACGATACATACATCCGCCTCTCCCACCTGCTCCGCCACGGCTTCCTGACGTACCTGCGTAGCCAGACAAATTTCATTGTGCACCTCGACACGTGGAAAACGTTTGATGATCGCGTCCATCAGATGCTTGACGTCCCATTGGCTCATCGTCGTCTGGTTGGTGACGATCAGTTTATCAGCGGGCACCTCTAGAGCATCCAGCTCTTCTACCTTTTGCACCAGATGTACATGATCAGGCGCGATACCGATCGCACCCTCAGGCTCTGGATGACCTTTTTTCCCAATGTAGATCACGTGATATCCGTCGGCGACTTTTTCCCGGATCAGATCATGCGTCTTCGTTACATCCGGGCAGGTCGCGTCTACGACAGTCAGGCCTTTTTCACGCGCTTTTTTCCGCACCTCAGGAGAGACGCCATGCGCAGTAAAAATGATTGTCCCCTCATTCACCTGATCCAAAAGAGCGAGGCGATCCTCACCATCTAGTGTTTTGATTCCTTGTTTTTCAAACGCCTCGACGACGTGAGCATTGTGTACAATCATACCCAAAATGTGAATCGGGCGGGGAAGGTCAAAGTTTTGCGCTGTTCGGAGTGCCAATACCATGGCATCCACGACACCATAACAATATCCGCGGGGGGAAATCTTGATGACTTCCATCTATACCCCTCCTATTTTTCTAATGACGTTCTCGTTCGCCCACTTATTATACCTTATTTTCTGTGAAAAACGTCTCGACGTTTTTCATTAAACAGGATGTGACCGCTTCTGTTCATAAACCTTCAGATTATTGTAGACAACTTTTAAAAGCGGTGTGGACAAGCCGTGTTTTTCTGCGTGCGCTAGCAAGTACCCCTGGAGATGATCGCCCTCGACAGGAAGCCCTTTTTCCATGTCACGCAGCATGGAGGATTTCATCGTCGCCGCCTGGTTTTGAAAGGTGACCATTTGCTTCTCGACGATATCTGAACGGATAGGGGCTTCTAGGGCTTGCATAATCGATGCGACTTCTTCGGAAAGCTGTCTGGTCAGCTCCAAGCCGTATTGTGTCTCGCGAATGGGACCTGCCGCTGAATTCATTAGCGTAGTAATGCCCGAGAATGTCGTGATGAACAAGTATTTGTGCCAAGCTTCCCGCTGAATATGATCACTTGCCCGCATGGAACCGATGATTCCGGAAAAGGCTTGCTCGATCCGGTCGACACGCTCGCTTCTTCCGCCCTCCCACTCACCGAAGAGGGCATCATGAACGGAGCTGGTCTGTACAACATCCCCATCCGCATTCAAGGTTGTTTCAATAAAGCAAAGTCCTCCAAGCACTCGCTCACGGCCAAACCGCTCCCACAATAGCTCCATGTGCGCAATCCCGTTCAAGAGCGGAATAACTACGGTTTGTTCCCCTGCATACGGAGCGATGGAGTCGATGCTTTCCCCAAGTGTGTAAGCTTTGTTGGACAACAGCACCACATCAAATGGTCCTGCCTCATTTCCTGACAGGATCAATTGTGGAGAGGGCAGATGCAAGTCCCCGTGAATACTTTGCACGCGCAGTCCTCGCTCCTTTAGCTGCTTGTATCTACGTTCACGCACCAAAAACGTTACATCGACTCCTTTCTCAGCAAGCCTGCCTCCAAAATATCCGCCGATTCCTCCCGCCCCGAGCACCAGTACCTTCATAAAATGTTCGCCTCCTTTTTTATTCTACAGATAGGAATTTACAAAATTCCTATCCAGTATAAGTGCAGCCGCGGCTCCGCCAAAAGGCATGGCGTAGCCAGGTTTTCTAAAAAATAGTTCGTCTTCATTCTACAAAACCGGAAACATTTTCAAAACCCCATAATATTATGTTAGAAATCCTTACATCATACGTCAGAAAACCTCTTGACGAACATTGCCGGTTGTCGCTATAATACGAAATAGAATAACGTACGAAAAGGCGAACTTTCCGATTGTTAAATTTAAAATAATTCGTGATTGGAGTGTTTGTTCCATGGATATGAAAACGATCTTGTCGACGATTGACTCTGAAAATATTGAATACGTTGATTTCCGAATTGTTGACCTACTCGGTCGCCAGCATCATGTAACCGTTCCTGCCTACGCAGTAGATGAAGGAACCTTCCGTAATGGCGTCGCTTTTGATGGTTCCAGCCTGACGGGGTACAAATCCATCGAAGAAAGCGACATGGTAGCGATGCCTGATCCTGCGACCGCCTTTATCGACCCATTCGTAGAAGCCAAAACGTTGAATATTGTTTGCAACATCGCAGGTCCAGACTACAGCACCTATACACGTGATCCCCGTAGCATCGCCTTGAAGGCAGAAGCCTACCTGCAACAACTTGGTGTGGCTACCGCAGCCTATTTTGGCCCAGAATCGGAGTTCTTCCTGTTCGACAGCGTCCGTTATGATTCTGGTCCATCCGGGTCCTTCTTCCACATTGATTCTGAGGAGGCATTCTGGAACACAGGAAAAGAGGGACAAAACCTCGGTTACAAGGTACGCAACAAAGGCGGTTACTTCCCTGTACAGCCAACCGATTCGCAAATGGACATCCGCAATGAAATGTGCACACTCATGACGCAAGCTGGCCTCTTCGTTGAACGCCATCACCATGAAGTAGCAACCGCAGGCCAGGGAGAAATTAACTTCCGCTTCGATACGTTGACCCGCACAGCCGATAATCTGCTCTTGTTCAAATACATCGTCCGCAACGTAGCTGCCAAGCATGGCAAAACGGCTACCTTCATGCCAAAACCGATCGTTGGCGACAACGGCTCCGGCATGCACGTTCACCAAAGCTTGTTCGATGGCGACACCCCTCTGTTCTATGAGCAAGGCGGATACGCAAACTTGAGCGAAGCGGCGCTCCACTACATCGGCGGCATTCTGCACCACGCACCTGCCCTGATCGCGTTGACCAACCCTAGTACCAATTCGTTCAAGCGTCTCGTTCCCGGCTATGAAGCACCTGTCAATCTGGTGTTCTCCAAAGGAAATCGTTCGGCTGCAGTCCGTATCCCGATCGCTGCTGTCACACCAAAAGCGTCCCGCATCGAGTTCCGCACACCAGACTCTACTGCAAATCCATATTTGGCGTTTGCTGCCATGCTGATGGCTGGTCTCGATGGTATCAAGCGCAAGCTCGACCCGCGTGTATTGGGCTTTGGTCCGTTGGATAAAAATATCTACGACCTCTCCGATGCTGAAAAACACGAGATCAAACGCGCACCTGGATCTCTCGAGGAAGCTCTGGTCGCATTGGAACAAGATCATGCATTCCTCTTGGAAGGCGACGTCTTCACAAAAGATGTGATTGAAAGCTGGATTTCCTTGAAGCGCGGCGAAATCGAGCAAGTGGAACGTACCGTAAATCCGAAAGAGTATGAGCTGTACTACGATCTGTAAAAGAAAGCAGTAAAAAGCCCTTCTCGATTGAGAAGGACCCAGAGTGTAAAGAAAATCCCTTTTTTCGGAAAGGGGTTTTTTTTATGCCTTTATCCCCCATTACACTTATTTACAGAAAGCCTGTAGTCTTTCAAAACTCCTATTGCTATAATTTGGTTAAATTGCAATTGAAAAGGGTGGAGAGATGGGGCCTCATGATATTGAATGTCTAGACCTAAAGATCGAAGCTCTCAGGAATGAACTTAACTCATTTGCGCAATCTTTCAATTTAACAGCTCCCTTAATCATCTCTTTAAGTCAAAGAATTGACTTCTACTTGAACATTCGTAGAAAGATGCTGACTTACCATAAACAAAATGCAAAACAAGTAAACGTTAGTCTTCTCAACAAATCTCAACAAATGATTAACTCCTGAATATGTCGAAGTTACCGATGAGGAGGAAAGAAAAAGATGAAAAATCAAGATTGGGTTTCATCCGAAGTGGATTCGGTCTCTTCATCGGTCTTGTTCTGTTCTTCTTTATTTACCTTGGTTTTTTCCTCAACCTTTTCCTGGAGCAAATCGTCAATCAAGACAATCTTACCTTCTTCCTGCCAATTCACTTCCGCTTTCAATTGTTCGCTGACAAAACGAAGCGGCAGGAAGAGGCGGCCATTCTTGAGGACAGGAGCGGTCTCGAGAGTAACGGTTTTTCCGTTCACCGTTGCTTCTTGTTTATTCAAATACAATGTGATGGAATCACTGCCACGGGTGATCAAAGCTGTACTTGTTTTCTCATCCCATTTCACTTCCGCTTTTAGTGCAGCACTGATTGCTCGAACCGGTACCAGGGCTCGTCCACCCTGCACAAACGGTTTTACTTCTGTCTCAAGGGCCTTGCCGTCCACAAGTGTTGTGATCTCGGCATTGCCAGATGCTTTCAACAATTTACCCAGCTTGACGACAGAAGAGCGATCTGCTTTGTTATAGTAACGCTCGACCAGTTCCAATTGAACTTCTACGGATTGAGTGATGTCCGCCTGTTCTTCTAACTCGGCTACCAGGGCTTCATATTTTGCTTTCTGTTCGCTGCTAATCTCTGTCGCATGCTTCAATTCCTGACGCAGCTCAATCAGTTCTTTTTTTAATGCAACCTTGTCCTGCGCTGACTTGGCAGAAGAGGAAATCCCTTTCGCTTCACTTGAAGTTGTCTTGTCCTTACTGTCTGCTTTACTTTTTTCTACGGAAGCTTCAACTTGAACTTCTACCTTGCCATTTCCCTTAACCGTTCCGTTTTCTCCCTCTTTCGCCAAAGCAGCAGGTACTGCAGTGGTTAGTAAGGCAAGAACCAAGGATGTAGATACCAATTTTTTCATCATGCATTCTCCTCTAAAGATGTATTATGGCTATAGCGTATCTATTGACGGAAAATGATGGAACAAGGTTGCAAAGAATTACTCCTGGTCTCACGAAAAAATGGGTGATCGATCAGATTTTAAACCGACTAAGCGCATCCTGCAAATCGAGCGCCATTTTGCTTAATGCGCCCGCAGTCGCTGACACTTCCTCCATCGTTGCATTTTGTTCTTCGGAAGCAGCAGCGATGTTTTGAATGTTGCCAGATGATTGCTCGGATATCTGAGAAACTTCCCGGATTGATTCCACCATGGTCTGGGATTCCACATGAATGGTCTCCACAATACCGACAACTTCCTGTGATTCTAATGAGATATTTTCGATCATTTTTACGATGTCCGTAAATAAATCACCTGTTTGTTCAATCATTGTAATTCCATCCCGAACCACTTCTGTGCCATCTTTCATGCGATTCACTACATACTGGGTATTTAACTGGATTTGTTCTATGATAGTACGGATATCGCCTGCTGCTTTCGCAGATCCCTCTGCTAATTGACGCACCTCATCTGCAACGACGGCAAAGCCTCTGCCGTGCTCCCCTGCTCTCGCAGCTTCAATGGCTGCATTTAGTGCCAACAGATTGGTTTGGTTCGCAATCTGGGTGATCACTTCGACGATGTGTGTAATATCCTTGGATTTCTCATTCAACTGGATGATATCTTCTGCGGTTGCAGCTGAGGTTTGTTGAATGAGACTAATTTGATTGATGGTCTGTGCGACAACTTCATTTCCATTGGAAGCCTGCTGATTTGTTTTTGTAGCCAACGCAGCCACCGCCGCCATGGAGGAACTCAATTGTTGTAATCGATTAGATACCCCTGTTACCCGATCATCCGCATCTTTCATATTTACCGATTGTCTTTCAGCCCCAATAGAAACCTCCTGAATGGCCTGCGCGATCTGCTCTGTCGCGCGCTCCGTCTGTTCGCTACTCGCTGCCAACTCTTCGGACGATGCTGCTAATTGTTGAGAGGTCTCCGCTACATCTCCAATGACTTCTTTTAATTTCACAGACATGCTGTTAAAGCTGTCACAGAGTTGACCGATTTCATCCTTGTTCTTGATTTGCAAAGGTTCGACTGTTAAATCTCCATCATCCATTCGTTTGACGAGACTGGTCAGCTTCACCAGCGGTTTTGAAATGTGATTGGCAAACAGGATAACAACCACAGCGCCCACAAGCAGCGCACAGCCGATAATCATCAACAAAATCGTAATAATTTGATTCGCGTGATCATTGTAATCGCTCATGTACGAGCTGACGATAATAATCCAGCCCCAATTTGGATCGATTTGCGAGTAAGCGATTTTCGGTTCCAGTGAATCAGGATCATCAGGTAGTGGCCATTTGTAGTAGGTGAATCCTCCCCCGTTCACGCCCCGTTCGATAAATTCTCGGGTAAAGTAAACGCCATCCGAATCTTGTTTATCAATCAAATTTTGTCCTTCAGAATTCGGATGGAGCAGTGAATTCCCTTCTTTATCATACACAAACATGTATCCATTCTTCCCAAAGTCAAATTCCTTCGTAATGGATCTAGTTCCGTCGGCGTTTTTCGGACCTAAAATATGTGTTTTTACTAGTTCCTGTGCCTCATCCAACGATATTTTTCCACTTTTAACATCTTGGTTAATGATGTCGATCATCGAAATGGCCATTCGGACGGAATTTTTCAAACTCGTTTGCGAAAGCTGGTTGAGTCCATCCTTTGAAATGGAATAGCCGATGATGCCTGTCAATAATGTAGGAATAGCTAGCAGTAGTAAACAGACGATAATTAGTTTTTTCCGTATGGTTGCTTTCATGCTTCTTCTCCTTATGGCTTGGATATGTGTGATTATTTACATATACCCAACTCATCATAGTTCAAACATCTCATTTCGCAATCAATGAAAAATAGACACTGCGATCAAGAGAGAATCGATTACACTATTGGAGAGTGCTTCATGTAACGGAAAGGTTTGCTTATCTCATGAGTAATCGGTTGAAAAAAGGAGTTATCGGAATGAATCAAGAGCTGCTGACCATATTTGAAGAAGATCAGCTAGATTTAAAAACGATGCCAGTTGATCGTATCCATCGAGACGAATGGAGGAGGAAACGCGTAAAAGAAATGATTTCCCAGGAAGTATTACTTGAGGGATCAGACTTTTTCCATTCAGCAGTTATTTTCCAGCATGGGGAGTCGCTAGAGGATTGGTATCTTGCACATGAGTTAGCAAAGAAGGCAAGTGAACTCGGTTTCAGCGAAGCGAGATCGCTCGCTGCTATTGCACTGGACCGCTGGCTCGTTCGCCAAGGAAAGCCCGCGAAATATGGCAACCAACTGATTCCTTTGGGTGGTATTTACCGAATTCCCAAAGTCGATCCTGCTACAACAGATGCTGAACGGAGAAAGTGGGATATGGCCTCCCTTTCTGACATGCTTGCGTTTGAGGGGCTTCATGGATTTGCTTCGTTGGGCGATGAGGTCGATCGCTCTGATCGCATTGACGGCTTTCAACTGAAGGTGATTCGGTTACGTCGTGATCTGGCTCACAGTCCCCAAACAACAGGAACTCACTGTGGTTTTCTAACTCAAGATCTTGCTATTTTTGAGAATTCATACGGCTGGCGCTGGACCCAAGATAAGAAAGGAACTGTTACAAGCGTCTGGCTCTTAATCCCCTATGCTCCGGTCATCGCCCATATTGAGGTTGGCATAGAGAAATGTGTAATAAAAACAAAAGAATATAAACAACGGCAAACGATTTGGGTTCGAACCAAGCATTCCTCAACCCTTTACTATAAAGCGGGAGATAAAATCCTGGCGATTTCCGGACAAGATGAAGATCTACTCTTGCATATTTCTAGGCAATGCTTGTGACTTTGCAAGAGAATACAAAAAACCAGCCCAACAACACTTTCTTCGTTGTTGTTGACTGGTTCATTTACTTGAACGATTCACTTTCTATTTAAGCTTTTCCTTTCAGATAGTCATTCTTTTGCTTTATAGCGGTTTCCGCTGATTGCATCTCTTGTTCCAGCACATTATACAAAAGCTGATCTTTTACTTTGCGAGAAATCTCTTTCTCGGGTGGCTTTGAAGCGGGCCTGCCCATGATCAAGTCGTCTTTCATACGCTTGCCTCCCATTGTCATTTGAGGATTAGGATGTCATAGAGAAGGCGGCACTATTCGCTCGGGCACTAAACATGCTATTATTTTCCTAATACAATAGAATACGCTCCTCAAGGGTGGTCGGCTCATCTCCTGCATAAAGGGGGTGAGAAATATGACAGTGTATGAAGCGATAAGCCTGATGCTTGCTTTTGGTATGCTTATTGTAGCCATGCTGTCTTTCCCCAAAAAGAAATAGATCACCCTTGAGCCTAGCAGCCGGGTGATCTGTGTCTTACGGTAAACCTATTGCTGAGCCGTCCCCTGAGGGGAACGTCTATTGTGGTGACCGTGGGTGTTGGTAGCACCTGCGGTCTTTTTTAGTTTACGTTTTATCCAATATTACCATAACTCATCGTAAATAAAAATATGTTGTAACTTGCCTTATACCTTTTTATCTTTTTCGTCCACTCAACGGCTGCTGACCAACTGCCCACTCAATCTCTTTTTCAGCTCATCGACCGATCTGGGAATACCTCCACCGACTTCTTGTTTAAGCGATTCCGGCAGCGCCTCCCACACTTCTGCGATCAGCGGCATCCCGAGGTGCAAGCTCTCCAGCATCTCTCGTTTAGACAAAGCCTCCTGTGGCTCTCCGGCGAATACCAGCTTGCCTGCGTCCATCACACAAATCCACTCTGCCCATTCAAAAGCGATGTCCATATCATGTGTCGCCATCAGGACGGTTGTTCCACTTCGATGGATTTGATCCAGCTCTCGGAGTAAGTTTTTCGTTTGGTAACGATCGAGATAGGCTGTCGGTTCATCTAGTAGCAGCAATTGCGGCTCCAGGACCATGACTCCTGCCAGTGCGAGCCGCCGTTTTTGCCCCAGACTCAGGTGATGGATGGGCACATCTGCGAGCTCTCTCATCCCGAACACGTCCAGGATATTCTCTACCTTTGCTCGAATTACCTCTGGCGGCAGGTTGCGGTTGCACAAGCCATACGAAATATCCTCCGAGACTGTGCTGGCGATCAATTGATGCTCGGGGTCTTGAAAGACCAGACCTACTCGCTGTGTCATCTCCTGCAAAGCTGAGCGCTTGTAAACGAATGGTTTGCCTCTCCATGAGACCTGTCCTGTCTGTGGCTGGATAATTCCATTTCCGTGTAGAAAGAGTGTGGACTTGCCACAGCCATTGCGCCCGAGAAGGACACATTTTTTCCCCTCGGGAATCCCAAAGGTCACCCCTCGCAGGACTGGTCCCCTGCCACCTGGATACGTATAGTGCAGATCATTAAACGCCAATAACCACGAAGTCAAAACCCCCAACCTCCTGTCCACCACTCAAGCACAATCAGCATGATACACCCCGCTGCCGACTCCCATTCATATCGGGGTGAGCGGGAATGCGTATGCAAACTGAGTACGTCAAAACTATCTGAGAATCCTCTGGCTGCCATACCCTTGTACAGCGCTTCGTACTTGCGCATGGCCCGAACAAACAACTGAGTTGCCAGCATCCCTACATCACGCAGCATTGCTTTGAATCCCTGATGACCACCACGTGAACGCTGCGCAATCCACAATTGATAGGACGTTTGCAGCAGGACAAAGATAAAGCGGTACATGATCATCAATAAATCAGTCAGAATGGAAGGTATCCCGATCCGCCGTAATACCTGCAAAATTTCTGCGAACGGCACAGTAAACAAGATCAATGAAAAACAGCTAAGGCTTGCCATCGTCCTCCAAAATAGCACGGCCACCTTGTTAACAGCCGTAGGAGAGACATAGAACAAATAAGACCCGAGCTTCCATGATACCAGCACCTCTACTGATGGTGTTGCCACTCCCATTTTGATCCAATCAATCAATAAAGCAGGCAGACCAGCTACAAAAAAAGAAAGCGACAGCAGCAAAAACAGCAAATAGGAACGCACAGGGATGCGGGCATATCCAACGACCCACACCCCTATCCAAATAAAGACGAGCATTTGTACCAGCCAATGACCCAAGAGAACAAGCAGCAGCAGCACACTGCCGAATAAAAGCTTATGTTCTGGCGGCAGGTGCCTCAATTGATTTTGGTAGGAAAGGGAATCGAGCTGCTGCCAATTCATTTTTTCGACTTATCCAGCCGTCCCTTGTACAATCCCATCGCATATCCGATAACACCTGCACCCAATGCGGCTTGGACAGCAAACAACAGACTCTCTGTTTCGCCCCCTGGCGGCTCCAAAAGCGGCTGGAACCACGGCTCATATGTAGGTGAAATTTCCTTGATGGCTTCCTCTGCTGCACCATCGGCGCCACCGAATTCCGAATCCTGAACCAATAGCAGCGGCAGCACCGCTAGTACTACTACTCCCAAGAGTAACAGCCAGTTTAATCCCTTTTTCACAGCGATTCCTCCCGTTTTAAAAGCCGTAATTGGGACAGCTCTTTTGCATTGTAAGATTGCAACCAGTTCCAGACAAGTACGGTCAAAAGACCCTCACTGATCGCCAAAGGAATCTGGGTAAAAGCAAAGATGCCGGCAAATTTGGCAAACGAGGCGAGAACCCCACCCGATTCCGCTGGGAACGCCAGAGCCAATTGAATCGAGGTAACTACGTAGGTAGCCAAATCGGCCAAGGCCGCTGCCGCAAAAACAGCAAGACGTTGCCCGCCATTCACACGCATAATCAAGCGATAGATTCCGTATGCCACCATCGGGCCGACTACAGCCATGGATACGGCATTTGCACCCAGTGTAGTCAAGCCTCCGTGCGCCAATAGAAGCGCCTGGAACAACAACACCAAGCTGCCCAGAACAGACATCGCCAGAGGACCGAACATGATGGCGCCCAGACCAGTTCCGGTCGGATGTGAACTGCTCCCCGTCACAGAAGGAATTTTAAGTGCCGACAATACAAAGGCAAATGCCCCTGACACACCCAGGAGCAATTTCATTTCTGGATGTTCTTTTACAATCTTTTGGATCGAGCGCAACCCGAGAATAAAAAATGGCAAGAAGACTACCCACCAAAACAGCGCCCAGGAAAAAGGCAAATACCCTTCCATAATGTGCATTGCATGCCCTGTCTGAGGTTCATTCACTAAAAAATAAAAAACAAATCCGGCAATCAATAGGCATGTAGAAATGATCCGAGACCGATTCATTCGACTTCCTCCTTCTCTTTCTTCCTTTAACGTACGAATCGAATGTACAAAAAAAATCCCATCTACACGAAGACGAGATTTGCGCGCACAAAACAATAGACCAAAACCTTTCAGCCATATTGTCTCGTAATCACCGCTCCTTTCCGCGAAGGTAATCGGGTGTGGCTTATAGGTAGGTCTCCTGGCTTCCAGATCCATGCGCTCTTTGTCCTTCCCCATATAAATATGAGTGGTTTCCTTTCAAAGAGAACTCCCTGGTTACAGTGGCGGGACCGCTCGGGATTTTCACCCGATTCCCTGTTACCCTTTATGTTTCGCATATACATAAAGGCACCTAAGGCCAACGATATCAAATTTTCGGACAATAAATAATTGTCCACTTTCATTATAACCAAAAGGTGGGTAAAGAAAAAGAGAGGAAAACAAGGGAAGCGAGCCGAGAAGCTGCGCAAATGACAGCATCGGCTCGCTCATTGATTATCTGCTATGATTTTGCATCTACCCCAATTACTTCACTTATATGGGTAAATCCATCCCGCTTCATCAATTGCAGCAGCTTTTTATTGATTTGCTTGGCAATACCAGGGCCCTGGTAGATCATGCCGGTGTATACCTGAATAAGACTCGCACCTGCACGAATTTTTTCGTAAGCATCCTCACCCGTAAAAATACCGCCTACTCCAATGACGGGGACCTTGTCGCCCACTTCCTGATAAATCTCTTTTACCCAAGCAGTAGAGCGTTCTGTAAGTGGCCTTCCGCTCAATCCTCCTGCTTCTTCGGCATATCGATGAGCTTTGACCACTTCACGGGACAGAGTCGTATTCGTGGCAATAATCCCGGAAATGCCCTCCTCGACAGCTGCTTGCACCACATCCCGCATTTGCTCATCTGACATGTCAGGAGCGACTTTTAAGAGAATGGGTTTTCGCTTCACTCCGCGGACCTCCATCTCCGCGGCTTTTTCTCGCACAGTACGAATGAGCACACGCAAGCTCTCTGTCTCCTGCAAATCTCGGAGATTAGGCGTATTCGGTGAGCTGATGTTAATTACGAAATAATGTCCGTACGCATAGAGCATGTCCATGCACTTGCTATAATCGCTGGCAGCTTCTTCGTTCGGAGTCAGCTTGTTTTTTCCGATGTTGATGCCGATAGGAATGTCAGAATAAGCGTAGTCAATCAGGCGCTGAGAAGCCAAATACGCGCCCTGGTTATTGAATCCCATTCGATTGATGAGAGCTTGATGCTCAGGAAGGCGGAATGCTCGCGGTTTGGGATTGCCTGGCTGACCTTGCGGAGTGAGTGTTCCTACTTCCACAAATCCGAACCCTAAAGCACCCAAGCCATGGTACACTTCCGCATTTTTGTCAAAACCGGCAGCCAGACCTACCGGATTGGGGAACGTTAGGCCCCAGAGCTTTGTTTCCAAACGCTCATCTTTTCGTTGGTACATCATTTTCAACACACTTTTGCCTGGAGCCAAATCCTGCGCCAGCTTCAGGGCATGAATCGTCTTCTCATGAATCTCTTCTGTATCCTGCTGAAACAGATACTTTCGTATAAGCTGATACATCTGGTTGCACTCCTCGCTCCGTTTTACCTCATTGTAGAATACCACACTTTGTGTAAGGTGGGTAAGCTTTATACGTGATACATATTTCCAGGCTGGCAGGCAAATCATAACAACACCACCAATCATGGAGGTGAAAAGAGCCGCTATGAAAGTGGACGGAAAGATCGGGATTGGCCAAGCAATCATGATGATTATGCTGACAGTGGGAATCTCCAATCACGTAACAGTCATCCCCCTTTTGCTGAGCAAGGCGGGACGTGATTCATGGTTGGGTGTTCTGTTGACAGCTGTCCCTTTTGCCGTTTGGGCATGCCTCCTGTCTCTTATCAGCCGTCGCCTCAATCGCCAGTCTTTGCAATCATGGGTCACGCGTCATTCTAGCAAGTTCGTCAGTTACCTGCTGCTCACACCGATTATTTTCGCCTTGTATTTGATGGCACTAGTCAGCCTGATTGATACACAAACATGGACGACCGTGAACTATTTGCCCTATACACCTGAATGGGTGACAGCGCTGGCACTGATCATCTTTTGCGTAATTGCTGCCCACGGAGGGATTGCACCTCTCGGGATCACCTCTGGAATCTTACTGCCAGTTGTAGCAATCCTTGGTTTTTTCGTAGCCTTTGGCAATATTCCCAAAAAGGATTACAGCTTGCTGCTGCCGCTGTTTCAACACGGGGTCACCCCCATGCTTCACGGGATGGTGTATGTAGGTGGAGGATTTGTGGAATTGTTTATCTTGCTGCTACTCCAGCATCATGTGCGAGCACCTTTGCGATTGACTCACTACTTGATCATGGTATTCATCATTGTCGTGCTGACCATAAGTCCGTTGACAGGTGCGATCGCGGAGTTTGGACCTATTGAATCGACTCGTCAACGTTTCCCTGCCTTTGAACAATGGCGCCTATTGACTATCGGTAAAGATATCGAGAATATGGAGTTCTTTGCCATCTATCAATGGCTTTCCGGCTCGTTTATACGCATTTCGTTATGCTTCTTGTTAATCTGTGAGCTTCTGCAAATCCATTCTGCATCGAGGCGTTGGCTTCTTCTGATCATTTTGGGAGGAAGCTTGATTGCCGTTACCAGCCTCCCTTTTAGCGATATGGCCTTTGTTTCGTTTTTGTCAAAGGTGTATTACCCTCTCTTTTTGATCGTAATCGTAATCGTTACACTCTTACTTGCTGGCGTAGCCCTGAGGAGATCAACCAGACAGGAGGATACAGGGCATGAGTCGTGAAGCCGAATTACAAGAAGTCTTTGCTCATTGTGCAGATGTAAGCTTTTTGCGATTGGTTTCAAGTGATGATCAAACCATCCTGCCCATCTATTGCGAGGGGCTTGCTAATATCAGGCAAATGCACGAAGTCGTGCTTCCACAGCTGAAACACTCCCTAGGCAAGGGTGACATCCGCTCGCTGCCACTCATTCCTCTTATTGATGATCAGGAATATTGGGTAGAGCGATTATTTGCAGGAGACTTATTGCTGTTTCTGGGGGATTCTCCGCCTTTTACGTGGGATATTTCCAATCGCCCTCAACGGAATACAGAGGAAGCAAATACAGAGGTATCCATCAAAGGCCCCCGAGACGGGTTCGTAGAGGATCTTAACGCTAATGTAGCATTGATACGCAAACGACTTCGAACGCTTTCACTAGCTTGTGAGACGTTTACACTGGGAACACGCTCCAAGACCCGAGTCTCGATGCTATACATGAGAGATGCTGCGCCTTTAGACCTCGTGGAGTCTATGCGGGAGCGGCTTTTGGACTGCAAAGCAAAAAAAAACATCAACAGCGCCATTTTGGAACAAAGGCTGAGCGACCATACCTACTCCTTGTTTCCGCTTGTTGATTATTCGGGTCGTCCCGATTATGCCATTTACATGCTGTTTGAAGGAAAAGCAATCGTCATAATTGACGGTTCTCCTGTTGCCCTGATTGCCCCGGTCACCCTCCTGGAGCTGATCAAATCTCCCGAGGATGATCAATATCCGATTGTTTTTGTGTGGCTGGAGCGTATTCTGAGGTTGGGCGGAATCTTTATCGCTGTCTTCTTACCGGGATTTTGGATTGCTCTCACCTCTTACAATGTAGAAGAGTTTCCTTTCCAATTGCTTGCCACCATTTCTCAAGGGAGACGAGGCTTACCGTTCTCTGCCCCCATGGAGCTGTTCGGGATTCTGTTTATCTTTGAATTTTTACGTGAGGCGGGGGCTCGTCTGCCCAAAACAGTCGGGCAAACCCTCGCTCTGGTAGGTGCACTTATTATTGGCGATGCCTCCATTCGAGCAGGGATTACTTCGCCGTCTATGCTGTTCATCGGCTCGTTGACTGTCGTCGCTTCCTTTACCCTGATCAATCAATCCTTGAGCGGAGCCGTAACCGTTTCTCGTTTTGCTGTCTTTCTGCTCTCATCGATCTTGGGTATCTATGGCTTTGTGATCAGCCTCTTGATCATGGTCTACTACTTGTCTACGCTCACATCATTTGGAAGACCTTATGTGTTGAATCACTCTTCCAACTTTCTGATGACTCTAGTGAAAGTCTTGTTTCGTCCTTTGATCTACATTTTTAAACAAAACGGCAATAGCAAAGGAGGTTTGAAATGAAGCGGCGATGGATGGCAAGCTTCTTACTCCTTTTGTCTCTGACCTTTGTCAGTGGCTGCTGGGATCAAAAATCGATCCAGGATTTGAACTACCTGTCTGCTCTCGGAATCGACTATGTGAATAATGAATACGTCCTGTACGCGCAATCAGCAGATCTCTCGACTGTAGCCAAGCAGGAGTCGCCTGGTACGTCCAAACCACCCATTGTGGTTTCGATTGGAAGAGGAGAAACATTACAAGGCGCTATGGATAACATGCAAAAAAATGCGCAAATCCCTTTGTTTAGCGGCTTTGTGTCCACACTCATTTACCACGAACGCATGTTAAAAAAAGATATACTGCCTACCTTTGACATCTTGAATCGGTATGGACTTCTCCGCTACACAAAGTGGGTCTTTGGAACAAAAGAGCCGATTGCCGAAGTGCTCAGCAACCATTCGATTACAGGCTTTTCACCGCTAACCTCCCTTTTGCACCAACCGCAGGATGTGTATAAGCAGCGATCCTTTATTGAACCCATTCGGTATTACACTTTTATTTCCCGCTTTTGGGAGCCCAGCAACACCGTCATCATGCCGAACATATCGATCTATACGCAAGCCTGGAAGGAAAACAACAACTATATCTCCCGTCTCACCATTGATGGGGTTCATACGATTTACCGAGGCAAGTGGAACGGTTTTTTTCCTAGCCAAGACTTGCTGGGACTTCGCTGGCTAAACCCACATACGGAGTTTGCCGGGTTAATCATTCGTGAAAACAATAAACCGAAGGCGACGCTGCGCATTCTAAGTGTGCGGGTAGAAATTATACCTATACAAACAGGGGTGGACCCTCGTTTTCGCATTTTGGTTCACTTGAATGGGTTTGTTCGAGAAATAATGGGCTCAGTAAAGGCTGATTTCATTCAAAAGGATGCGGAAAAACAAATTGAGAAGCAAATTAGAGCTACGTTCTTGAAGGGAATCAAGGCAGGTACGGATCTCTATGGCCTTGAAGAAGCACTCTACAAACACGATTTGGGCGCCTGGAAGCAATTTGCCAAAGACCACTCCAGAAAATTGACAGCAGATGCACTCGCGGAAGTATCCGTAAACGTTCGACTTAGTGACTCCGGCAAGATGAAGCTGAATTGGTATCACTATCCGGACCACCTGCTCCCTTAAGCCTTTGCACAAAAAAACTGCCTGCCCATGCATGAAGGGCAAGCAGTTTTTCTTTTTATCCGCAGCTTAGTTTTTCACCAAAAGTACTTCTTCCACAGACGCATATGGGAGATTGTGCGTATCCGCAACGGCCTTGTAGCTCACTTTGCCTGCAATCACGTTGACACCTTTAGCCAGCGGCTTGTTGTCACGAATGGCTTGGGCGTAGCCTTTGTTTGCCAATTGCAGTGCATAAGGAATCGTTACGTTGGTCAATGCCAGTGTAGATGTACGTGCAACGGCACCAGGCATGTTTGCTACCGCATAATGGATAACTCCATGTTTTTCATAGGTTGGATTATCGTGTGTCGTGATGCGGTCGATCGTTTCGATAGAACCACCTTGGTCAATCGCTACGTCAACGATGACAGACCCTGGCGTCATTTGCTTCACCATGTCCTCTGTTACGAGACGAGGTGCGCGGGCACCCGGGATGAGCACTGCGCCCACCAAGAGGTCTGCTTTTTTCACTGCGTTCGCAATGTTGAAGGAGTTGGAGATCAATGTTTGCACGCGGCCCTGGAACAGGTCATCCAATTGACGCAGACGATCTGCGTTCACATCAATGATGGTTACGTTTGCTCCGAGGCCCAATGCCATTTTCGCTGCATTGGTACCGACGATACCGCCACCAATGACAACCACTTCACCCTTTGGCACGCCAGGTACGCCACCGAGCAGCACACCTTTTCCGCCGTATTGTTTTTCCAGGAATTGTGCCCCGATTTGTACGGACATGCGGCCTGCTACTTCGGACATTGGCATCAAGAGTGGCAATGCTCCGTTGTCAAGCTGGATGGTTTCGTAGGCAATGGCAATAACCTTTTTCTCGATAAGCGCACGAGTCAGCTCAGGTTCTGGAGCCAGGTGCAGGTACGTAAACAGAATCAATTCTTCACGGAAGAAACCGTATTCAGAAGGAAGTGGCTCTTTTACTTTCAATACCATATCAACTGCCCAAGCTTCAGCCGCTGTAGCAGCAATTTCAGCACCTACTGCTGTGTAATCTTCATTGGTAAAGCCACTGCCTAGACCAGCATTGGTTTCTACGCGCACAGTATGGCCGCTTTGAACCAGTGCAGCTACACCTGCTGGCGTGATGGCAACGCGATTTTCGTTATTTTTTATTTCTTTAGGAACTCCAACGATCATGATAGGTAGTCCTCCTTGGAAAGCCGTATTTAATGAGAGTAGTATCATTGTACAGCTTTTTTTACGTGCCTTTCCTTGGGGATTCCTTTAATTTTGGTATCCTGCTATTTGTGAAAACCCACAAACGAACTACTGTTCCTCTTTTAATTTCGCCATCTTCAGCTCTAAATACAGCGCTGCCCGTTGATTCATATTATCTAGATCCACGCGTACAATTTCTTCAATGCGCCGCAGACGATAGCTAAGGGTATTGATATGGATATGCAGTCGTTGCGCAGTCACATTCACCTTGCCCGCTGCATCCAAAAAGGTCTCCAGTGTTTCGAGCATCGCCGTCTGGTTATCGCGGTCGTACTGTTTCAGCCCTTCGATCCGTTCGTTCTCATAGCCTTGTTCTTCGTCCCACTGCTTCAGCTGGAGCAAATAACGGTATATACCCAGCTCCTGATATGCGTGGATGCCTTCGATTTCCCGCGGGAAAAGCTTCTTGATCTTGACCGCATGCAGCGCTTCACGGTAGCTTTTCACAATCTCCGCGTATGTCTTGTACCCTCGTCCATACCCTGCGATTACCTGACCTTCACTGACATGAGACTCCAGCTTGCCCAACGAATCAGAGAGAAACTGCTCGACCTTTCGAATCAGTAAGTCGCTCTTCTCTTTTTTAGCTTCTGTGAGTCCGATCAGCAAAATGATCTGCGCACCGTCCACTACCCAAAACAGCTTGTCGCGCATCAGCAAGGGATACAAGTACTGGTCCAACCTGGCCCCTGCCGCTTCGATAATACAAATCAAATACGAAGCCGGCAATTGCATCTGCAGGCTTTCCGCCTTTTGCCGAATGACCGCTTCACTGCTGTGATTGCCCAGGAGCAGCTCCCACAAAAATTCCTTGCGCCGCTGTTCTTCTGCCTTGCGTTTTCCTTGGCGCTGCATGAGCCGTGAGACGGCCGCTTTTGCTGCCTGCCGCAAAATTTCATCGTCGTCATGGGTGATCGGCCGATTGACCTCCTGGGCCCATATGTAGCCCAGCACATCGTTGCCTCGCCGAATAGCAATGGCGGCTCTTTTTCCTAAACCAATCTCGTCCTTTGCCGGAATATGCACGGGATCGTCTTTGGTCAACAGCTCCTGAAATACTCCGTCTTTCCACAAACGGGTCAGCACCTTTTCCGGTACTCTGCGTCCCATGATCGTCGACCACCGCGCTTGGTCCGTGCTCTCACCATGCGAGCTGTATGCAATCAATTTATGATCGGCATCTTCAACGGTAATCGGATTTTGCAAAAGCTCCCCGATTACATCTGCTAATTCATCCATATCGGCATCCTGGTATTGCTGAAAATAGTTGGGCACAACCGACACACTCCCACCTCTTTACCGCACTGAAATAGGTCATTCTATTATACAGGAACCGTGCGCCTCATTCTTTGATTAACGAATTCACACAGAGAAACCTGACACGCTCTCCTGTTCGATTAAGCCAGTTGTGAGGTGTGGACGACTCCATGTGAATACTGTCGCCCGGGTACAAGTCATGCTCCTCATCACCAAACAAGAGAGTGAGTACTCCTTCTAGAACATAGACGAATTCCTGTCCTTTATGCACAAAAGGGATCCCTTTGTATTCATGGGGCAAAAGCGTGACCAGAATCGGCTCCATCGAAGGATTGGCGAGCTCTCCTGACAAGTCTTCATATACAAATGGAAATGGAGTTGGTTTCGTCGGTTCCGGATTTCCTCGTCTCAGTTTTGTCTTCGCTTGGGAGGGATTTTCCGAAAAAAAATAACTGGGACTCACCTCTAGCGCCTCTGAGATTTTCTTCAAGGATTCCAGTGTAATCGACGATTTGCCCCGCTCTACCTGGGACAAGAAGCTTATCGAGAGTTCTGTTTTTTCAGATATTTGCTTGAGTGTCTTTTTTTTCCCGACACGCAGCGATTTGATTAGCTTTCCAATAGTAGGTTCCATTCATCGTACCTCGAAATAAGCAAGATAGGTCTATCATACCCTTTGTTTGAAAAAGGTGCAAAGAGCTACTGCCTGCATGTGATAACCGAAAAAAAGAAATCCACGTCAAACATATTTTCACTATTGATACAATTCCCATTACATTTTATAATCGTTACTATTACCAGCTGCATGAAGAAATTTTCTTTTTTTATTCCCGAAAATTGAAGTGTCACTTCACTCATTAATTGAAGCAACACTTCAAATTCATTCGAAGTCCGCATTTTTTGAAAGGAGGAGCTTTCCCGCTATACGTACCCCACTTCGCACCATAATCTCAGATAACATCAAGGGAGGATTTAGAAACGATGGCACAACAACTTCAAGCGGGAGTTTCTAAACAGGTTCAAACCAAGGCATTGGTAGCCAGTTTAATCGGAAGCTCGATTGAATGGTTTGATTTTTTTCTTTATGGAACGATGGCGTCACTCGTATTCAACAAGTTGTTTTTCCCTTCAACCGATCCTACGGTAGGCTTACTGCTCTCTTATCTTTCGTTTGGACTTCCCTTTTTCATCCGTCCTTTAGGCGGCATCATCTTCAGCCACATCGGGGACAAGATTGGACGCAAGAAAACGCTTGTGCTGACCCTGTCTCTCATGGGCGGCGCCACCGTGTTGATCGGGTTATTGCCTGATTACGATTCGATCGGGATATGGGCACCTGTCTTGCTCGTTCTCATGCGTTTAATTCAAGGACTCGGTATTGGCGGCGAGTGGGGCGGCGCTTTGCTCTTGGCGGTTGAATACTCGGGTAAAGGCAGACGCGGCTTCTTTGGAAGTATCCCGCAGATGGGCGTCACCATTGGTATGCTGCTCGGCACGCTTGCCATCTCACTGATGAGTGCACTGCCTGATGAGCAATTCATGTCTTGGGGCTGGCGAGTTCCCTTTATTCTGAGCGCTGCCCTTGTCTTCGTTGGGCTATGGATTCGCAATGGGATTGATGAGACCCCTGCATTTAAAGCAGCAAAAGAAAGTGGCAACATCGCCAAAGTTCCGATCGTTGACACTTTCCGTTACCACTGGAAGGCTGTCTTGATCGCAGTAGGTGCCAAAGTAGTAGAAACCGGTCCCTTCTACATCTTTTCAACTTTTATCATTGCCTACGCAACGAAGTACTTGGAATATGACCGAATTACTGCACTCAATGCGGTCACGATTGCTACACTCGTCACGACAATCGCGATTCCTTTTATGGGCAAGCTCTCTGACAAAATCGGCAGAAAACCGCTGTACATCGGTGGAACGATCGCTATGATGCTGTTTGCTTTTCCGTATTTTTACTTACTGTCTTTAAAATCGGCCTTGTGGTTGACAGTCGCAACGATCATCGCACTGGGCATTCTCTGGGCTCCGGTTACAGCAGTGCTTGGCACAATGTTCTCTGAGATTTTCAGCACCAATGTGCGGTATACTGGAGTAACAGTCGGCTACCAGCTAGGCGCCGCTTTGGCAGGTGGTACTGCGCCATTAATTGCGACTGCACTTTTAAGCGCTTTCAACTCCTGGGTTCCGATCGCGCTATACATCGTGCTGTCAGGAATCATTTCTTTGATTGCCGTATCCGCTACCAAGGAGACTAAGGATTTAAATATGGAGGAATAAGAAAGGGTGAGCCATTGTGCTTGTACTTAGCAGAGAAAATATCGAACAAATTTATACGATGAAACAATGTCTGGAAGACGTGGAGCACGTTTTTCGCGAACATGTGCAGGGCCTCGTCGTTACTCCCGTACGGACTGCCATCGACCATCCTAAATATGAAGGTACGAGCTTATACATGCCTTCCTATTTAGCGTCAGATGATTATATCGCTGTGAAAGTCATCAGCATTTTCCCGTATAATCATCAGCATGGAATCAAGGCACTGCAGAGTGTGATTCTCCTGACCGAGGCGAAAACCGGACAGCATGTCGCCATGATGGATGCCAGCCTGCTGACCATTATGCGCACAGGAGCGAGCAGCGGCGTCGCGACCAAATATATGGCAAAGGAAGATGCACACAGCTGCGCCGTTCTCGGTTGCGGAGCTCAATCGATCGGCCAGATTCAAGCCGTAATGGAAGTCCGCCCACTGACTGAGATCTTTTTGTACAATCGTACACGTGCAAAAGCAGACGAATTGAAAGAAAAGCTGTCCGCCCTGTATCCGGATTGGCAAGGAGAAATCTATGTAGTAGAGGACGCCAACCTAGCAGTAGAAAAAGCGGACATCATCATTTGCAGCACCAAAGCAACTACGCCTCTCTTTGATGGCGCTCGTTTGCAGCCAGGCACACATATCAACGCCATCGGTGCGTTTCTCCCACACATGCAGGAGGTCGACCTGACCACACTGCAGCGAAGCAGCAAGGTCGTGGTGGACACGCTCGAAGGTGCCCAGCATGAAGCAGGCGATCTGCTCATCCCAATAAGCCGCGGCGAATGGAGCTTTGACCAGTTGCACGCCGAATTGGGAGAGATTCTCACGGGCAATAAGCCGGGACGTGAGACGGCGGATGAAATCACCCTCTATAAATCAGTAGGGATCGCCTATTTGGATACGGCTGTAGCCAAGACGGTCTATGAGCTTGCCAAAGCAGCGGGTCTGGGAACCGAGATTTCATTGTAATCGATAGAGAATAGCAAAAAAGGATGCCGCCATTCCACTTGGGAACTGGCGGCTTTTCAAACGCTACACAAGACGTGAGATCGCATCTAGTATTTGTTCTTTCTGAAAAGGCTTGACGACGAAATCAAGCGCTCCTGTCTTCATCGCCTCTAACACCTTTTGCCTGTGCCCAAGGGCCGAACAGATGAGCACCTTGGCTTCCTCATCGTAATGCAAAATTTCTTTCATGGCATCAATTCCGTGCATAACTGGCATCGTGAGATCCATCGTGACAATGTCAGGCCTCAGTCGCTTGTATTGTTCTACTGCTTCCAATCCGTTGCTCGCCTCTCCACAGATCTCATGTAGTCCAGACAACATATCGGTCAACATCCTTCTCATAAAGGCTGCATCGTCTACAATTAGCAATCGGGCCATGTTGTCCTATCCCCTCGCATCATTCTCGCATCTCCTTCTTACTTTTGCAGAAATCACTGAGCTTGTCTACGAGAGAAAATGACTTCTTTTGTCGAACACATGTCCCATTGTCAAACAATTATGAAATAAAACCGATCTGTTCCGTTGACTCCCCCGCCCCGCCTTCTGTGGACCCCGCTTCTCCATTTGAAGCAACCGGACTTTCCGGTTTTGGGTGAGGAGTCGTTTCACCAATCTCCGGTATTTCCACCTGCCTCACTTCATCTGGAATCTCCGGTTGCGATATTTCTACCCAATCCTTTTCCATATTGCGTTCCTCCCTTCCCTTCTCCTTGTCAGGAGATGTATTCCTCTTTATCCTGCCCCAGCTTCATCTGAGCATTCCTATTTGTATGTTCCTCTGTCAGTTGGACATACTTTGAAAGGCGCTTGGATGCCACAGTATACGAAAAACAGCATGTTTTGGAGGAGATGCAGATGCATACACGGCAACACCAAGAACGGGCCTTTGCTCATCAACAGCACGCACAACTGCACCGCTATCACGCAGATGCTCATCATCAGCAGGCCTTGTTCCACCAACAACAAGCTACGTTTTATCAGAATCAGGCTTACATGAACACTACCGCACAACCTCATCAAATGTACAACAATCAACAGCCTTACAGCGAAAAGACAACGGCCTACAACAATCAGGTTTCTCCTGTGGCTCTTGTCTACCAGGGACAGGTTTCGCCGCAAGCAATCCAATCCCTGAACCAATACCAAAATCCTTATCCAATGCCTAATTATTCTATGTCTCCGCAGATTACCCATACGACCGACAACCAAAATGCTTTGCAGCGAGGCACCAAATTTTAATTTTCCCGCCTCACGCCTATTGTGAAAGACAAACCCGCGTAATTATGCGCGGGTTTTCTCTATTTTCCAGCAGGATTTTTTCCCGTTAGCATAGAAGTGTGTTCAATTGTTGTTTTTCATAATGAATGTTAGGTCAGCCCAAAGGCGCCTAATAGCCAACTATTTGGAGGAATCATCCCATGCCTAAGCTGCAGCTATTTCCTGTCTTGTTTGCCGGTTTAGTTGTCGGGCTGCTTCTGCTCATTACGAGTCAGTTTTTTACCAGCATGAAACATATTCGAGACCTGAATGAGAGTGGTCATACTTCCGAAAAATTGCGTGTCGCTCTGCTCTTGGAAGGCCCAAGCTATGATCAGGGCTGGAATAGCAGTGCATTGGAAAGTATTACTGAGATGCAGAAGCGATTCGGCTTCTCGCTGGAGATCGCCAATAATATTAAACCAGACCAGATTACGAAAGTGGCTGAAAAGTTCGCGGCCAACGATTTTGATCTGATCCTCGGACACGGTGTTATTTTTTCAAGACCATTTACGGAGGTAGCTCCCAAACATCCGCGTTCACGCTTTGTATCCTTTAATGGCGAAGCACCTCACAAAAACCAGACTACCATCCGTTACGATATGAAACCTACGGGACATCTGGTTGGGGTGCTGGCAGCCAAAATGTCCAAAGCTGGCAAGGTGGGCTACATTCTCGTAGACAAGCCACCAGAAATGGACCAGGCTGAAGGCTTTCTCGAGGGCGTAAAAAGCGTCTCTGCGAAAACGAAGGTGGTCATTGAGACTGTCCCTGACTTTAGCGATATTGACGGTGCGGTAAAGGTCACGCGGCAGATGATTGACCAAGGCGTCGATGTCATTTATACCACGGGGGACAGCTTCAATCTCGCGGTCATTACGGAAGCGCAGCACGCCAAAGTGTACACAATCGGGTATATTGCCGACCAGCGCTACATCGCTCCGGATTACGTACTCGCTTCGATGATCCAGGATGTCCGCCAATGCTACCGCATCATTATGGAGCAGTATGTACAAAACAAGCTGCCGAGCGGACAGGTCATTTACGGACTTGCAGAAGGCGTAAATCATCTCAGCCCATTCGGTCCCATGGTACCGGAAAAAATTCGCGAAGAAATCAATCGTGAGGTAAAACGACTTACCGAGCCCCACGGTTCATCTGGAGGATAATTGGCATGTCCTTATTCAGAAATCTGGGATTCCAGAAGAAAATGATGCTCAGCTATCTCGTCATGATGCTTTTGATCGGCTGTATTACGACTTTATTTAGCTATCAGATGACGAAAGTAACGTCTGATGAAATGCATCTCACCCAAAATGTGTTGCCGCAGACAAGCGCTCTTTTGGAGGTAAAGAATCAGATTTACACCAAAGCATACGCTCTCAAGACTTACACCTTGACTCGTGATCAGTCATACCTGGATCAGTATTATACGAATCTTATTGATACATCCCGTTTTGCGTCTATTACCCAAACGGCAGAGAACAGTGGGCTATTTTCGATTATCGAGTCTATTTCGAAGCTGGACTTTTTATTCCTGAATAAGATTAATCCACTCTTGAAGGCGAATAACGTACCTGCCGTCAGCTATGTTTTAACGCATGAGGTGCAGCCGCTGATGGATCAGTTGGAGCGTGACCTCTCCTTTTCGCTGAATCAGCTCGAATACAAGACAAACAAAGAATTTCAGCGAACCAACGATAGCATCGAGGTATCGCTTATCTTAACGTATACCGTTTCAGTAGCGTCGATTCTTTTCGGTTTGTTCTGCACGTTTTATTTTCGCAATGAACTACTGCGTCCCATTGAATCTCTCATGCAGCAAGCACGGGAGGTATCCAAGGGAACCTTTGGCCAGCAAATCGTCTACAACAATAAAGACGAGTTCTGGGAGCTGGCTCAAGAGTTCAACAAAATGTCCAGCAGCATCTCCAGTCTGTTTACCCAAGATGAGGAGCAGCGCCGTATTTTGACGGAGGAGAGGAATGTTCGCGAGCAAATCTTAAACTCGCTTCCAGTCGGAATTATTACCCGTCCCTATGCGGCAGCCGACATCCACGTCAACCAACTGGCCAAGCACCTCGTAAAGCTGGATGAGGTAGGCTACCCAGTTACAAAAGATTCTTTGGCAGCATCGTCAGGAGCAGACA
This sequence comes from Brevibacillus sp. NRS-1366, assembly GCF_050467985.1. Taxonomy (NCBI): domain Bacteria; kingdom Bacillati; phylum Bacillota; class Bacilli; order Caryophanales; family Paenibacillaceae; genus Brevibacillus; species Brevibacillus sp. NRS-1366. The sequence continues at coordinate 167,925 of NZ_JBITPN010000021.1, forward strand.
ATGCTCCCTGGTTCGTCAACCGAAAAATGACTTTGTTCAAGCAAGACAATACGCCGTTTATCGCTTTGGTTTCCTACATTCCCCTGCATAATCACCAGCATGACCAAGAAACCGGCTGGATGGTCGCCTTTTTGGATATTACGGAACAGGAGCAGCTTCAGGAATATTTGAATCAGTCGGAAAAGCTGGCGATGGTAGGTCAACTCGCCGCAGGAGCTGCCCACGAGATTCGCAATCCGCTAACGGTCATATACGGATTTATTCAGCTCTTGGAACAGCGATTACCCACAGAGGAACGGGATCTCCACTACCTCCCTCTCATTTTGCAAGAAATTGAGCGAGTCAACAGGATCGTCACAGAGCTGCTGATGCTCTCCAAGCCATCTAGACCGGACTATCGGGAGGTAGCTCTCACTGGTGTGATTCATTCCATTCTGCCATTGATGAATGCAGAAGCGATGCTGCACGGAATCCAAATCGTGGATCGCTGCAGTCCGGACATACGGATTCATGTGGATGTGGAGCAACTGAAGCAAATTTTGCTGAATTTGATGAAAAACAGTATTGAGTCCATGAAAGAAGGCGGCATTCTGGAGATTGAAAGCCGCCTTGACGAAAAAGCTGTGCATATTCACGTTCGCGATACCGGAGAAGGTATCTCCCCAGAGTATCTCGTCCGCATTTTTGATCCGTTCTTTTCTTTGAAAGAAGATGGAACGGGGCTCGGTCTGCCAATTTCCCGCAGAATGGTAGAAAACCACGGCGGAGAGCTGCAAGTGAACAGCAAGCTCGGAAAAGGGACGGAAATCATTATTTCCTTGCCGCTAACGCCGAGCGTCGATTAAGAATGAGGCGTGTTCGCTTGGTTTTCTAACCAGGCAAACATTCTTCGGGTATAGCTTTCGATATCTTCTCCCTTGAATAAATGGCTGGCGCCTTCTGCCAGCCATATTTCATACGGCTTTCCAGCTTGTGATAAGGCATTTGCCAGCCTGTGGGCGTGCTCGATCCCCACATTTTCATCTGCCGTCCCATGAATGATCAATACGGGGCAAGCAATCTCTGCCACGCGAAACAAGGGGGTACGATAGCGATACGCATCCTCCTGCTTGCGCGGATGGCCGACGAGCCGACGCAGCATCCGCCGCAGATCCACCCTTTCCTCGTACGTCAAAAACATGTCGCTGACGCCTCCCCACACCACAGCAGCCAAAATCCCCTCGCACTCCATCGCAGCAAACAAGGCCATGACGCCCCCGCGGGAAAAGCCGTATACGCTGATTCTCTCTCTGTCGACTCCCTTTAATTCGCGAAGCGCAGTGTACGCAGTAAACACATCGTGGCGATCTGCACCGCCAAATTCGTCGCGCCCTTCCCCGCCTTCGTTGCCTCGGTAATGAGGGGCGAGAACCACGTAGCCAAAAGAAGCCATCTGACTGATCCGCTCCGGTCTTACGCGGCCGACACCCTTTATCCCGCCGCGGCAATACAACAAGGCAGGCAATGACGCCTCTTCCTGTAAAAAGGATTCGGGAACTGCCAGCGCTGCGTACACCAGCAGGTCCTGGCTATAATAGCTGACTGTAAAAAGCAAAACTCCTGGTGTGACCGTCTCCTCGGGGGTAACGGCAACAAATGGAGCAAAATCGAGCTGCATCCTGCCCACGATTCCTCTCTCTTCTAACTTCTCCTTTTCAATTGTAACCTTCCTCCATCAGGGACATCCATTTCTAATTTTTGATACACCCATGGAATGTAAAAAGGAGGCTTGTCTGTGCGAAAGGGTTTCCTCCGAAATTCCCCAATACGTACAGACTTCCTCCGTTAGGTAGCATATGTTTTATTAATACATCACCATGCCGCCGGTAATGTTGACGGCCTGCCCTGTCATATATCCGGCCCCGTCCGACAGCAGGAAGCATACGACCCGCGATACTTCCTCAACGTTCCCTTCCCGTCCGAGCGGCACCATCGCGACGCGGCGCTTGGCGACTTCCGCTTCCTCTGCATCCCCGCCGTGAGAGAGACCGTTTTTCAACGATTGCTGCATCGGGGTGTTGATCAGGCCCGGGCAGACGCAATTGACTCGGCAGGCATACGGGGCCAAGGCGTGGGCAAAGCTTTTGGTGACGGCGATCACACTTGCCTTGCTGGCATTGTACGGAGCGATCGGCGTCGTGCTCGCTGTTTTTCCAGCAGACGAGGAGAAGTTGACAATCGCCCCTGTTTCGCCGTTTTGCCGCCAGTAATTGCCGATCAGCTGGCACATGAAAAAGCACGATTTGGCGTTTACGTTCTGGATCAGGTCCCATTCTTCCTCGGAAACGGAAAAAATGTCGCTCGTCCGAACAATTCCCGCCGAATTGACCAAATAATCGACTCCGCCCTGCACCAGCGCCGCTTCCAGTATTTTTTTCCGTTCACCTGCAACGCACACGTTCGCGGCAACGGTTGTCACGTTGGCAAACGTTTCTTGTGGAAACACCTCCGCAAGCTTTGCACCATCCAGATCGGCAGCTACGACATGGGCACCGGCAGCAAGCAACTCGGAAGCGATCTCGCGGCCAATGCCGCTTGCAGCACCCGTTACAATCGCTACTTTTCCTTGCGCATCTAGTACGTATTTCATCCTTGATTCACCACTCATCCCTGATCGTAATAGAGAAGCACCTTGCCTGCCTCTTTGCGTTCGCAAAGCACAAAGCCATGCTCCCAGTCGCTGAGCGGAATTTTGTGCGTGATGATTGGGGACAGGTCGACTTTGCCCTGCTCCAGTATTCTCATCATCTTCTCCCACGTTTTCTGCGAATGGGCGCCTGAGCCGAATACTTGCAGCTGCTTGTACAGAATCGTATCGAAATCAACCATAATCTCTTTGCCGAGGATGCCGACCTGTACGTAGCGTCCCAGCTTTTTGACCGCTTTCAAGCAGGTGGCGACCGAAGCGCCTGCACCAGCGCACTCCACCGCAACATCAACGCCTTTGCCCGCCGTTTCCCGCTCGATGATCGCGTGGATCGATTCGGCTTCGACATTGACGACAAGATCGGCTCCCATCTCCCTGGCAATCGCAAGGCGAATGGAATCAGCGTTTGTCCCGGCGACAATCGTTTTGCAGCCTTTGAGCCGCAAAAGCGCCAGGCAGAGCAAGCCGATTGGCCCCGGCCCGGAAAGCAGCACCGTGTCACCCACGCCGATCGTGGTCAGCTCTTCAATCGCTTGAACCGCCGCAGCGAACGCTTCCCCCAAAGCCGCTTCCTCCAGCGACAAATGCTCAGGCAGCAAAAATACCATGTCTTCACGGACCACCGCATATTGCGTAAAGCTGCCGTTTACCCCGATGCCCATACCGCGACGACCGGAGCAAAACCAGTAATAGCCAGTTTTGCAATATTCGCAGGTGCCGCACGTTACCGCCGTGGAAGGCAGGACAAGCACGCGATCTCCATGCTTGACCCGAGAAACGTGTTCCCCCACTTCATCAACAACTCCGGCAAATTCATGCCCAAGGACAACAGGCGGTATATGCGGAAAGCTGTCGTGCCGAATATGCAGGTCGGTTCCGCAAATTCCGCTGTAGGCAATCTTGATCTTGACGCCCTCCGGCGGGCAAGCTGGCTCTGGTATGTCCAGCAGCTCCAGATGGCCCGGACCTGGTTTTGTTTTTACCAATGCTTTCATGACGCGTCCTCTCCCGGTCGTTCTTTACCTCTCGGTTATTTGTGAACCCCTTTGCCCATCCAGGCCGCTCCTGCCTCGTACAGGCTTTCCGCCAGAGCCGGGTGCGGGTGAATCATGTTGGACAGCTCCTCGACCGTTCCTTCCAAATGAATGAACGCCGTTGCCTCCGAAATCATTTCCGTCACATGAGCGCCAACCATGACAACGCCCAAAATCTCGCCGTACGTTTCGTCGGCAATAATTTTGACGAAGCCTTCCTTTTCATCCATCGCCAGCGCTTTGCCGCTTCCGGAAAAATGGTGGACCTCCGTTTTCACCTTGTAGCCTTTTTCGCGCGCTTCCTGTTCGGTCAGACCGACGCTGGCTATTTCCGGCTGGGTGTAAACGCAACGGGGAACGGCTCGGTAATCGATCTCTTCGGCAAGACCGGCAGCATTGGCGGCGGCGACCAGCCCTTCCGCACTGGCGACATGGGCAAGCTGCCATCCGCCGATCAGGTCGCCGACAGCGTAAATCCCTGGCAAAGACGTCTCCATCCGCTTGTTGACGGCGACGAACGGCCCTTTCATTTGTAATGGCAAGCGTTGAATCGCCGAAAGGTTGGGTCTTCTTCCGACTGCAACGAGAATTTCGTCTGCTGGTATCGTTTGCGTCTGACCCGAGCTGGTTTCCACAATCACCTGCTTGCAGCCATCTGCCTGCCCCAATTCCTTTACCTTAGCCCCGGTCAAAATGTTGACCCGTTTTTTCTTTAGCGCCTTGTGCAGCACCGCCGTCACCTCGCCGGCTTCGCTCGGCACAATCGTTTCCGCCATCTCCACAATCGTTACCTCTGTATTCAGGCTGGCAAAAATGCAGGCGAACTCCACGCCAATTACCCCGCCGCCAACGATCACGATCGATTTCGGAATCGCAGTTAGATCAAAGATCGTATCGCTCGTTTGAATCCTCACTGTATCCGCCCCGGGAATGGGTGGGACAAACGGGACCGATCCGGTTGCGAGAATGACTTTGCCCGCTGCCAGCAACACCCTCGATTCAGCGGTTTTCACGGAGACGATGCGATCCTCGCCAACGGTGCCAATTCCTTGATACAGCTCGATTTTTCCCGCCTTGAGCAAAGACCCGATCCCGGTCCGCAGACGCTTGATCACCTGATCTTTGCGCGTCATCATCTTCTCCAGAGAAAAGCTCATCTCGCCGGTTTCGATGCCCCATTCTTTTGCCTGCTTGATCAGCTCGATCGCTTCGGCATGGCGAAGCAGCGTCTTGGAGGGGATGCAGCCCCGATTGAGGCACGTTCCTCCGATATGATCCGCTTCCACCAATGCAACCGTACATCCTGACTTGGCAGCGCGAATGGCGGCTACGTAACCGCCAGGCCCGCCGCCGACAATAACGACATCATATGTTTTCATGGCTTCACCTATATGAGTGCTTGAAATGGATTTTCCAGAAGTTGCTTCAGCTCGGTCAAAAATGCCGCAGCCGGAGCGCCGTCCATCACGCGATGATCAAACGACAGGCTGAGCGTCATCATCGGGCGCAGCTGGATAGTGCCGTTGACGCCTACCGCTTTTTCCGTGATGCGGCCCACTCCGAGGATGGCCGACTCCGGCTGGTTGATGATCGGCGTAAAGGCATCCACTGCATACATGCCGAGATTGCTAATCGTAAATGTTCCGCCCTTGAGCAAATCCGGCGTCAATTTGCCTGCGCGGGCCAAACCGCCAAGCTTCTTGCATTCGGCAGTAAGTTCAGCAAGTCCCTTCCGGTCGGCGTCCGTGATGACCGGAACCATTAACCCGTTTGGTACCGCTACGGCCAGTCCGACGTTTACCTGGCGGTTCATCACGATGTAATCGCCCTGTAGCGAGGCATTCACCAACGGATGCTTGCACAGGGCAAGCGCGACGAATTTCACGATGATCTCCGTATAGGAAAGACGCTGTCCGGTCGCTTTTTCAACCACAGGCAAAAGCTCCTTGCGCATGCGCATCGCGTCCGACATATCCACTTCGCTGACCAGCGTGACGTGCGGAGCGGTAAAGGCGCTTTGTCCCATGCGCTGGGCAATTACCTTGCGCATCCCCTCCAGCTTAATTCGCTCGGCTGGTGCCACGGAATCCGTCGTAGCGTGCTTTTTCTGCAACTGTCCGATCACGTCGTCACGCATGATTTTGCCGTTGACCCCTGAGCCTTCAATCGTGGCAAGTTCAATCTCTCTGTCGGCAGCAATCTTGCGGGCAAGTGAAGTTGCCTTCATTACAGGATCGCTCGCGATGTGCGCTTCCACATCTGTACGCTGAATGCGACCGGATGGTCCGGTTCCTTTCACGCTGTGAAGATCGATTCCTTGTTCTGCGGCCAATTTGCGTGCGGCCGGCGTTTTGCGCACCCGTCCGGCAGGCACGTCTGATTCCGCCGCTTGCGAAGCCACGTCGCCAGCATCTGTCTGCTGCAGCTCCGTATATGTCTGTGCTGCTGTGGCAGAATCCGGCTTGGCTGCTTCACCGACTTGCTCTCCCACCTGGCCGATATAGCCGATAACTACGCCGACCTCGACCACTTCATCGGCCTCGTGGTTCACCTTGAGCAGAACGCCGGAGATGTCCGCTTCCACTTCGATATTTATCTTGTCGGTCATGATCTCGACGAGCGGCTCCCCGGCCTCAACCGTCTCGCCTGTCTGCCTGAACCAGCGGATGATCGTCCCGCTCTCCATCGTTGCCCCCATTTTGGGCATCAACACTTCCGTTGCCATTATCCGTTCCCCCCTTTAGCGATGATGGATCGTCGATGCAGCCGCCTGGACAATATCCTCCACTTGTGGTACTGCTTTTTTCTCCAGCAAGGGATTGTAGGGAACCGGAATCGCAAGACCGCCGACACGCATGATCGGTGCATCGAGATAGTCGAACGCTTCGCTCTCCGCGATGATACTGGCGATCTCTGCGCCAAATCCGGCCCGTTTGACCGCTTCATGAACGACGACCACACGGCCTGTTTTCTTCACGGAGCGGATGATCGCTTCCTCATCGAGCGGCACGAGGGTCCGCGGGTCAATGACCTCTGCACTGATTCCGTCTTTCTCCAACTGCTTGGCTGCTTCCAGTGCGCGGTGCACCATGATACCGGTGGCGACGATCGTGACATCGCTGCCTGCCTTTTTGATATCCGCCACTCCAAACGGGATGGAGTAAGACTCGGCCGGGACATCTCCCTTGAAGCCGTAAAGTAGCTTGTGCTCGTAAAACAGCACCGGATTGTCGTCATCGATCGCTGTTTTCATCAGCCCTTTGGCATCATGCGGGGTAGACGGCTGCACGACTTTCAAGCCAGGAATGTGCGCCATCCATGCCTCCAGACTTTGCGAGTGCTGTGCCGCGAACCCTGCGCCTGAACCGGCGGGCGTGCGAACGACAATCGGCACCTTTCCTTTTCCGCCAAACATATAGCGCAGCTTGGCTGCCTGGTTGACGATATTGTCGGTTGCAATCGTGATGAAGTCGGAAAATTGCAGTTCAAGAATCGGTCTCATGCCGGTAACCGCCGCTCCTACCGCGCAGCCGCTGATCGCCGCTTCCGAAATCGGCGTGTTGCGAACCCGCTGTTGTCCGAACTCCTCGATCATGCCGTTGGTGACGCCAAATGCTCCGCCGTAAATGCCGATATCCTCACCCATGATAAATACATCCGGGTTGCTTCTCATTTCCTGGCACATGGCCTCACGAACCGCTTCCAAATACGTAATTTCTCTCATTCTCGTTCCACACCTTTCGGCTAATCCGTTCATGCGTATACGTCTTGTTCCAATGAATCGAAAGACGGCATCGGACTTTCCTCTGCAAACGTCACCGCTTCTTCAATCTCCTGCTGCACCCTTGCCTGAATCGTCTGCCAATCCGCTTCAGTAATCACCCCGTCAGCCATCAGGCGGTCGCGGAAGTTGGCGATTGCATCGCGCTGTGTGCGCCATTCGGCCTCTTCTTCACGAGTCCGGTATTTTCGTGCATCGCTGCGCGAGTGTCCGCGCCAGCGGTATGTTTTCGCTTCGATCAGCGTCGCACCTTCGCCTCTACGTGCCCGGGCAACCGCCTCTTCCATCGTTTCCATCACGGCGATGATATCGTTGCCGTCCACCACTTTGCCAGGAATGCCGTAGGCTGCCGCCCTGTCCGCGATATGCTCGATTCTCACCATTTCCTTGATCGAGCCGGACATGCCGTACTGATTGTTCTCGCAGAAAAAGATGACCGGCAAATCCCAGACAGCCGCCAGGTTCAACGCTTCATGAAACGCGCCTTCATTCGAGGCTCCATCGCCGAAAAAGCAGACGACCACATATCCGAGCTGTTTCATGACCGACGTGAGAGCCGCACCGGTGGCGATCGGAAGCCCGGCAGCAACAATTCCGTTTGCCCCCAGATTCCCTTTGTCTAAATCAGCGATATGCATGGAGCCGCCCTTGCCTTTGCAGTGGCCGGTTTCTCGGCCAAGCAGCTCGGCCATCATCCGGTTGATATCGGTTCCTTTGGCGATGCAATGCCCATGCCCGCGGTGGGTGGTGATAATTTTGTCGCGATTCTCCAGTATGGCGCACACGCCGACTGCAGTAGCTTCCTGGCCGATGCACAGGTGCATCGTTCCGTGGATTTTTCCTTGTTGGAACAATTTCTCCACTTTTTCTTCAAAGGAGCGAATCAGCTCCATTTGGTATAGCAAATGTGTCAGCTTGTCGTTATCCGCAAGCAGTTTGGCAGTTCCCGTCATACGATTACCTCCCTCGAATCCAGCTTGTTTTTACGCTTGTGGAGCTTACGATGCCAACCAGCCGCCATCAACGTAAATGGTTTGTCCAGTAATATAGTCGGAAGCCGTTGACGCCAAGAAAATGGCGGTGCCGCACAAATCCTGGTAGTCTCCCGTACGGCCCAACGGTATACGGGACAGCATCCATTTTGTCGTGTCATCGTTTTGAAACAGCCTTTCCGTCATTTTCGTGCGGAAATAGCCTGGGCCAATCGCATTGACGCAAATGCCGTCTTCCGCAAGCTCGACCGCCATCGCCTTGGTCAACTGGGCAACCCCGCCCTTGCTCGCGCAGTAGGCGGCCATCCCCTTGAAGCCCAATTCGCTTGTCAGCGAGGCGATATTGATGATCTTGCCGCTTTTTTGTTCCTGCATGTAAGGGATCACCGTCTGGCTTGCAATCAGTACGCTTTTCAGGTTAATGTCCATCACATAATCCCAGTCGTCCTCTTTCGTATCCAGTACGGTGTTTCGTACATTCAGGCCGGCTCCGTTGACGAGCACATCGATATGCCCCTGCTCTTGGGCAACCTGCTTCACAAACTGACCAAGCGCTTCCCTATCGCGAATATCCATATCCTGATACAAGCATTTTTTTCCCAATGCTTCGATTTCCGCTGCGGTCTCAACCAATTCTTGCCTTGTCCGGCTGATCAGCGCGATATCTGCCCCGGCTTGGGCCAGTCCGAGCGCGATTCCGCGTCCCAGCCCTCTGCCGCCACCAGTAACGATCGCGGTCTTTCCATTCAATTCAAACAGTTGCATATGAATTCTTCTCCAATCCTGTATATTTCAAAGCGTTACATGAGCAATACCGGTTTGATGCAATTTTTGTCCATCGCCTCTTGGAACGCCTGTTCATACTCCTCGAGCGGATAATAGGTAAGCAAGTTGTCAACCCGTACCTCGCCATCGACCAACAGTCTGATCGCCTCGTGGTAATTGGCGGAGGTAGACGAATAGCTGCCGACCAGGCTGATCTCATTCCTCACGAGCTGCGAAAAGTCGATGTCCGCCCGATCCTTGAACAGTCCGACCAGCGTCAGGCTGCCGCCCTTTTTCAAGACCGCAAGCCCCTGCTCGACCGCCTGCGAACTGCCGGAGCAATCGACGGCATGATCAAATCGTTCGATGCCAAGCCCGGACAGTGCTTCCTGGATCCCTTGCGAAAGATTAACCGTGGCAATGCCAAGTGCACGGGCGGCAGGAAGGCGCGTCTTTTCGTCAGAATCAATGCCGAACAGCACCGGGATGTAACCTGCGCTTTTCAGTACCTGCGCAGTAAACATCCCGATCGGTCCTGGCCCAAACACGGCAACCGTCTGCCCACGCTCTGCTTTCAATCGGTCGTATACGGCGTGGACCGCGATGGACAACGGTTCCACCACCGCCGCCTGCTCCAGCTTCAATTCGGCTGGTAGGGGGTGGATGAACTGCTGCGGCACACACACATAATGGGCAAAGCCGCCGTTTTTGTGCAGTCCGATGACCTGGAACCGCTCGCAGATGTGACGGTTGTTCTCCCTGCACGATCTGCACTCGCCGCAATAATGGATCGCTTCGACCGTTACCCGCTCGCCCAGCTTTACCGTATCCACGCCCTCCCCGACAGCGTCGACCACGCCAGCAAATTCATGTCCCAGCACGACCGGCACGGTCATAAACCAATAGGAAGGATCGTAATGGTAGGCATGAATATCGCTTCCGCAAATGGAGGCAGCCCTTACCCGAACTCGCACTTCCCCCGCTTGGGGCTGTGGAAGCTCCATTTCCCGCAGCTCCAGGTGACCCGCCTGACGAGCCGTTTTGACGATCGCCTTCATCATGTGAAAATCTTCCTTCCGTTATGGGGTTGATGAAAACAGCCGCTGCTGCTGCTTTTCGGTTTTACATGCCGAGATACGCTGCTTTCAGATGCGGATCGTGCAGCAGGTCCTGGGCAACCCCTGACATCGTGACACGACCATTTTCCAGTACAAAGCCTTTGTCCGCCATCGCCAGCGAGTGGTTGACGTTCTGTTCCACTAGCATGACCGTGATGCCTAGCTGCGTAATCTCTCGCATCACTTCAAACAGCTTCGTGACGAGAATCGGCGCCAGACCAAGTGACATCTCGTCGATCATCAAGAGCTTTGGGTTGGACATCAGCCCTCGGCCAATGGCGCACATTTGCTGCTGTCCGCCGCTCATCGAGCCTGCCATCTGCTTGCTTCGCTCTTTCAAGATGGGAAAGAGATGATAAACCATCTCCAGATTTTTTTTCATATCTTTTCTGCCCCGTTTGCTGTACGCACCGAGTTCCAGGTTTTCTTCAATCGTCATGAAGGAAAACAGCTTGCGCCCCTCCGGCACCTGGATGATTCCTCGATCCACGATCTCATGTGAATCGAGCGTTTGAATCTCCTCGTCCTCGAACAAAATTTTGCCGCCGGAGATTCTTTCCGTACCGGATATCGCATTGATCGTCGTTGACTTGCCGGCTGCGTTCGCTCCGACCAGAGCAACGACCTCGCCTTGCTTGATCTCCAGCGATACATCCCACAACGCCTGTACCTCGCCGTAAAAAAGCTCGATGTTTTGCACCTTAAGCACTCGTAACCGCCTCCCCCAGGTATGCCTCGATTACTTTCGGATCGCTCGTTACTTCCTGTGGCGATCCTTCCGTAATCTTCTCGCCGTGGTGGATCACGACCACCTTGTGGGACAGCTCCATGATGACCGCCATGATATGCTCGATGATCACGAGGCTGATCCCGTCGTTTACGAGATTGCCGATCACCGGAATGATTTCGCTGACTTCGCTCGGGTTCAAGCCTGCCATCACTTCGTCGAGCAGCAGCAGCTTCGGTTTTGTCGCAAGCGCCTTCGCTACTTCCAGACGCTTTTTGTCGGCAATCGTCAAGCTTTTCGCCACATCATCCTTGCGATGCACCAAATCGACCTTCTCCAAAATTTCCAGCGCATACTCACGGGCTTCGCGCGGTCGCGACGTCCAGTTGTACGAACCGACCATCACGTTTTCCAGCACGCTGATGCTGCCGAACGGTTTGACGATCTGAAAGGTACGGCCAATCCCTTTTTTGCAAATCAGATTGGCCTTCTGGTTCGTAATTTCCTCGCCCTGAAAAACGACCGAACCCGATGTTACCGGAAATGCCCCTGAGATGAGATTGAACACGGTTGTTTTGCCCGCGCCGTTCGGACCGATGATGCCGACGATTTCCCGATCGTTGACATTGAAGCTGACACCGTTTACGGCCTTAATCCCGCCAAAATGCTTGGTGACATTGTTTACCTGTAAAATCAAAGCCTTCCTCTCCTTTCCACCTGGACGTTCGGCGCGATTTCCGTTGCCTTCTTCCGTCTTTGCTTGTAGCTCTTGTATTTGTCAGAGATGGTCGGCAGGATGCCGTTTGGAATGAACGAAACAACGAGAATCAGAACAATCCCGTAGATGAAGAAATTCAGACCGTTGTATCCCGAAAAGGTGGAGCGAAGAACTTCGTTGAGCGGCACCATCAAAATCGCGCCGATCACCGGTCCCAGCACGGTTCCCATTCCACCGATGATGGCGATGAGCGCTACCTGAATGGACAGGTTCATGTCAAAAGCAGATGCCGGTTCGACAAAGAGCAAATATTGAGCATAAAACACACCAGTAATTCCGGCCAAGCCCGAGCTGATCAGCACGGCGTACATTTTGTAGCGGCTGATCGGAATGCCCAGCATCTCCGCCGCTTCCTCATTTTCGCGGATGGCAATCAGATAAGCACCTATTTTGCTCCGGTCAATCCAGTACGTAACAGCCAGAACAACGAACAAAATGCCAAGCGCAATATAGTAATACTCTTCCTTGCCCCGAAACATCATCATTCCCCAGCCGGGCTTAAATGGAATGTTCAATCCGACTGCACCGCTCGTGAAGTCCTTGAAGTACGACACAAGCAGGCGAATCACTTCGAGAAAAGCGAGTGTTGCCAGAGTAAAAAACGGTCCCTTCAAGCGGAAGCACGGATAGCCGATCAAGGCCCCGACAATCATACAAAGAACCAATGCCGCCAGCATTCCGATCCACGGCGAGACGCCCAGCTTGATCAACAGCAGTGTGGATGTGTACTGTCCCAACCCGAAAAAAATCGAGTGACCAAGCGACAATTGCCCGCTATACCCCGCCAGTATGTTCCATGACCCGCTGATCCCCGCAAAGAACAGCACCAAAATAAAAATGTTCATGTAATACTTGTTGTCCACCAGCAATGGCAAAATGAGCGCGAGCAAGAAGAAAACGGCCAGCGATACGTTGGTCTTTGAACCAAAAAACTTCATTACAATCCCACCTCCTCAGACCCTTTTCCAAGACTGAACAAACCGGACGGACGGAACAGCAGCACGAGGATAAAGATCGAGAAATAAACTGCCTCTTTAAGTTCAGGCGAAATCAGTACCCCGGCAAACGCCTCCACAAGCCCGATCAGCAGGCCGCCGAGAAATGCGCCGGACATGCTGCCCATTCCGCCCAGCACGACGACGACGAAGGCGGTGAGCGAAAACAGCGTTCCGACTGTCGGAAACACGTAGAAAATCGGCATCAGAATCGAACCGGCCAAACCGACCAATGCGGAGCCGATCCCGAACGCAAGCAAATAGATTCGCTTTACGTTGATCCCCATCAAAGCGGCTGCGGTACGTCCCATCGCTACCGCACGGATCGCCTTGCCCGTCATCGTCCGTTTCAAAAACCAGAACAAACCGAGTGCAATCAGGATTGCGACAGCAAACGCAACCAGCCGCGGAATACTGATGACAACCTCGCCCAGCCGGATGACATCGGTCTGGTAGGCCGTTTGCACGTTGCGAAAATCAGCTTTCCACATCATCAGCGCAAAGTTTTGCAAGGCGATGGACAGGCCGAGCGTGGCGAAAATTTTCACGGTCGCCGGCTGATCGAGAATCGGCTGGATCATCACCCGCTGAATCGCCATCCCGAACAGGAACAAAAGGATCGTCACAAGTGGCGCAGACACATACGGGTCCAGGCCAAACGTGGAATAAAACACAAAGCTCATATACATCGCAATCATCAAAAATTCGCCATGGGCAAAATTAATGATGCGGACGACACCTAAAATCAAATTAAGACCCATGCTGATCAACGCATAGATGCCGCCGATCAACAGACCGGAGATCAGAACCTGAACTAACTGCATTCGACTGTTGCCTCCTCTGTCATGGAGTAAATGATCAGGGAGGCAACAAGCCTGTCCTGATCAGTGCCATGCTATTTTTTGTCTTCCCATTTCGGCATTGGGAACAGCATCTCTTTGACCGCGATTTCCTTCGGCCATACGCCAACGAGCTCACCGTTTTGCCACTGGTGGACATACGGTGTTCCCAATATGTTTTGGCCGTTGCTTGAGTCGAAATGCATTCCCCAGCCGTTCGCCGTTTTCCCCGGCTCAACGTTCAGCTTGATGATTTCGTCACGCAGCTTGTCCGGGTCAACCTCGCCTGCCTTGTCCAGTACATCCAGCAGGGCGTTTGCGCTTACAAAGTTGGCCAGCGAGTGACCGGAACGCGGTTCTTCACCGTATGTTTCCTTGTACAGCTTCTGGAAATCTTCCAAGCCTGGTGTAAATTGCGTGTTGATTTTGTATTGTGGGAAGTCGAGACTGAAGATTCCTTCTGCGTCTTTGCCGACCGATTTCTGGAAGTCCTTCATCGAATAGCCGCCGCCGGTACCAACGATGGCCGTGACGTTCAAACCCAATTCCTTCGCCTGGCGAACGAACAGGATGGAATCGTTCAAATACGAAGTCATGACGATCACATCAGGCTGCGCATTTTTCACATTCAGCACCACGGACGACAGATCGACGCTCTTCGCGCTGTACGACTGCACCGTGACGATGTTCATGTTGGCCACTTTGGCAATTTTCTCAAAATATTGGGCGCCGGTCGCACCGTTGAGCGAATCTTCATGGACGATGGCGATTTTGACTTCCTCCGGCTTTTTGTTCAGCTTCGGCGCCAGTTCCTTCTGGATGAATTCCAGATGTTTTTCCTGGAACGTAGCAGAGCGCGGGTTCGCGCGGAACACGTATTGGTAGCCACGTTCCGTAATCTTGTCGGAAATCCCGCCCATTTCCCAGAACAGCACACCGTTGCGTTCCGTTACTTCGCTTGCGGCAAACGCAACTGCACTGGAATAGGAGCCCGTGATCAACTTGAGGTTTTCCTGCTGGATCAGCCGGTTTGCTTCCGATTGGGCCGCATTGGCATCAGGAGCGTCTCCTTTCACGATTTCCACCGTTTTGCCACCAGCGACGCCGCCGTTTTTGTTTCTCATTTTGACTGCCAGCTCCAGACCACGGAAGCTTTCGTCACCGAGCAGCGCGTTGGCACCGGTAAATGGAAAAATCGCTCCGATTTTCAACGCCTCTTTTGTTCCGCCGCTTGCTTGACCGGCTTCCTGTCCAGCCGATTGACCACCCGATGCGGCATCGCCGCCTCCGCTGCCGCAAGCGCTTACGAGCATCGTGACACTAAGAAGCAACACGCTCAAAAACTTTTTCACTTGAATTCCTCCCCTTACATCATCTTTGGTGTGAACATGGCCCCTGTAACTTTTGCAATCAGCCAAGCTTAGGAGAACGACCTTGTGCCTGCCGTTCCTTCACCTCCCTTTTAAACGCTTACATTCGACAACGCCCTGGCACGGCTCGTTGTGATACAGCACCTTTAAAGCAAATCCTGTGCCAAAACAGGAAAACAGCGAACTGTCGGGATTTTCGCCTCATCATCAGAAAATACAGTCGATTTTTCCCGGTCCAATCCGTGCATCTTCGCACAATTCTGTGCAAAGTTGCACTAAATTTGTTTGAGCTTTGTAAATTGCAAGCCGAGCTTCTTGATTTTGCGGATCAACGTCGTGCGATGCATGCCTAGACGCTCCGCTACCACATAGATATCCTGGTACTTTTCCCACTCTTCCGTGATCAGCTTCCGCTCCACATCCTCCACGATCGTCTTCAAATCCTTGCCCAGATCTCCTTCGTGAACCTTGTTGTACAGCTGCAGTTCGCGCGGCAGATCGTCCACATCGACAAATTGGTTGTCTGCCAACACGATCAACTGCTCGATCAGATGCTCAAGCTCCCGCACATTGCCCGGCCAATGATACGATTCCAAGGTGAGAAACACCGCCTTGGAAAACTTGACGTTCAGGTTGTGCTTGCTGTTGTACCGCTTGATAAAATGCTCGGCCAACGCATACACGTCGTCTTTTCGTTCGCGCAGCGGCGGAATCATGACCGGGACGACCGACAGCCGGTAATATAAGTCTTCGCGCAGCTTTTTCTCCGCGATCAACTGCTGCGGATCCTTGTTGGTCGCAGCGACAATTCGTACATCCACATCGATCTCCTTCACACCGCCGATTCGCCGGATTTTTTTGCTTTGCAGAACAGATAGCAGCTTCACCTGCAAATTCATCGGCATTTCCGCCACTTCATCAAGGAACAGCGTGCCCATATGGGCCGCCTCCAGCAGTCCCGTTTTGCCGCCGCGGGTCGCTCCGGTGAACGCCCCGTTCTCGTAGCCGAACAACTCCGATTCAAACAAATGCTCGGGAATCGCCCCGCAGTTGACCTCAATGAAGTTCATCGCGCTACGGTCACTCAGCCGGTGAATGGCACGAGCGAACATGTTTTTCCCGCAGCCCGTCTCACCCAGGATAATCACGGAGCTGTCCACTTTTGCCAGCCTGCGAATACGCGAGACGACCTGCTGCATCTTGTAGCTGTTGGCAATGACCTCGCCGGTTTCCGTCAGCTGTGAGCGCAAGATTTCCAGCTCGCGAGTCTGCTCGCGAATGAGCAAGGACTGCTCCTTCAGCACCTCGCGCATCTCGTTGAGCTCGGTCATATTGTGCAGCGTATTGACTATCCTTCTGATATTGCCCTCCTCGTCCAGAACAGGCTTCCCCATTACCAGCCACATCTGATTTTTTTCCTTGATTTTTTGCAGCAGGGAAACCGGTTTTTTGTGCTTCATCACCTTCAGAGTGACGGAATCGTCAAAATAGCCTGTACTGATCAACTCGGATACATGCTTTCCCAATACCTCGCTTCGGGAAATGCCCGTATTTTCCGAATACGATTTGTTGATCCGGATCGTAAATCCGTGCTCATCGGTGACATAGATCCCCTCCTGTACTGAATCGATAATCAGCTCCAGCTCCCTAGTAATATCAAACGGAGGCTGCGCTTCTTCCGCCTGGTTCCAGATCTCCAGATAATACACTTCTTCCTCCAGCAAAACCCTGCGAACCGTTCGGGTATAGGAGCCCTTCGCATATACATAGCGATCCTCCAGCATCATGTCATCCACAGCGATCAGCCGCTCGCCGAGAAAAGGGAGGTCGTCGCAAGCCAGCGCTTGCCCGGCCTCGTTTGCATACAGCAGCTTGCATTGCTTGTCCAGCAGCCATGCCGGTTGTTCGATGCAATCGACAAACTGATTCATTTTGGACGATGTGATTCGTCCATCCTGCAAGTCAGGTTGATTCCAATTCCTTTTCATCAGCACTCACCTTTGTTCGAATTTTTGAAGTAGTGTATAAACTGTAAACGATTACATTCATCTTCACAATTGCATTTTTGCACAACAGGTGCAATCTTGCACAAAACGACAACACGTATTCCCCCATCCAAGACCAGTCAAACCGCTCTCTCCCCAAAACGAGTAGCGCTTTTCTTCCGCTGAACCCATTTTCGGATTGTTGGCATGTTTATTGCTATTTCTCTCTTCTAAATCAGTACAGTTATTTTTCGTAAAGGAGTGTCCTTGTTAATGTTGCCAACGTCTGTATCCGCATTTAATTGCAGCACGGAAATTTTGTTTGGGCCCGGGGTCGTCGAGGAAGTCAGCCGAATTATCAATGAGCACGCTTTTTCACGTGTTCTGGTCGTCTGTGATGAAGGAATTGAACGATCTGGGATTCTGGATACGGTGCTGGCGCAAATTGCCAAAACGACCGCTGACTGTACGGTGTTTTCCAGTGTCGAACCAAACCCGTCCACACTTACCGTCGATGCCGGCTTTCACGTACTGAAGGATTGCAACGCCGATCTGGTCATCGGGGTTGGCGGGGGAAGCCCGCTCGATACTGCCAAGGCGCTTGCCCTATTGGCAACGAACGGGGGAGACATCACCGACTATGAAGGGATGGATAAATTCCCCTGTACCGCGCTGCCGATGATCGCCATTCCGACCACAGCCGGCACAGCGAGCGAGATAACCATCTTCACTGTCATTACGGATGTGAAACGGCAGTACAAAATCACGATCGGCGGCCGCAAGCTGAGTGCCCGCTGGGCTGTCGTGGACCCATGCCTGACGCTCACGCTGCCGCCCATGCTGACAGCCGCAACCGGCCTGGACGCACTCGTTCACGCGATTGAGTCATACGTTTCCAAAAAGGCGTACCCGTTGAGTGAGTTGCTGGCGCAGGAGGCGATTTCGGTCATCTCCGCCAATCTCCGAAAGGCCGTCTACAATCCCGACAACCTGGAAGCGCGGACAAACATGCTGTACGGCAGTCTCGTCGCCGGTCTGGCCTTTAACAATACGCGTCTGGGCAACGTCCATGCGATGAGTCATCCATTAAGCGCCTGGTACCAGATTCCGCACGGCATCGCCAATTCGGTGCTGCTTTCCCATGTGATGGAATTTAACCGCCTTGCCATTCCGGAAAAGTTCGCCAAAATCGCGGTGCTGATGGGAGAAGCGAGCCCCGGAAGCGATACGGCACTCAACCTCTCCAACCAATCCGTGCGAGCTGTACGCCGGCTTTCGGCCGATATCGGCATCCCGGACAGCTTCAGCGAATACAAGATCGATCCCGAATCAATCAACGCGATGGCGGATGATGCGATGAAGAGTGGAAACATCGTGGTGAATCCGCGTCACACGACGAAGTCGGACTTGATCCATCTGTACAATTTGACCATTTAGAGCCCCTAAAAGGAGGAACCATCCAATGACCCGAACAATCTCACTGATTGATCTGAAACATTTGCACATGTACGTAAACGGCAACTGGGTGAATGCAAACGATGAAGCGACATTCGCAGTCGTCAACCCGTCAACCGGGGAAACGATCGGTCGCGTCCCCAACGCTGGCGGGGCGGAGACGAAGGCAGCAATCGAAGCGGCCCACCAGGCATTCCCGGCTTGGTCCACTCGTACCGCCCAGGAACGGGCAAGCCTGATGCTGCGCCTGCGCGACCTGATGCTGGAGCATCGCGAGGAACTGGCGGCAATTATGAGCATGGAGATGGGAAAAGTATATAAAGAGGCTTTGGGCGAGGTCGCCTACGCCGCTTCCTTCCTCGAATGGTATGCGGAGGAAGGCAAACGCATCTATGGCGAAACGATTCCTGCTTCGTCCCCGAACAAGCGGTTGCTGGTGATCAAGCAGCCTGTCGGCGTCGTCGCCGCGATTACGCCGTGGAACTTCCCGCTGGCGATGATGACCCGCAAGCTCGGTCCCGCGCTCGCCGCAGGCTGCACCGGAATCGTCAAGCCTGCCAGCCTGTCGCCGCTAAGCGCGATCGCCTTCTGCAAGCTGGTGGAGATGGCGGGCTTTCCGGCCGGGACGGTCAATGTCGTCACCGGTGCGTCCCAGCCGATTTCCGATGAAATTTTCTCCAATCCGATCGTGCGCAAAGTATCGTTTACCGGCTCTACCGAGGTGGGCAAGCAGCTTGTCAAACAGTCCGCAGAGCAGTTGAAACGACTCTCGCTGGAGCTTGGCGGACATGCGCCATTTATCGTCTTTGGCGATGCCGACCTGGAAGCAGCGGCAGCAGGAGTGCTCGCCAGCAAGTTCCGCAATGCCGGGCAAACGTGCGTATGCGCCAACCGGATTTATGTGCAGCGCGGCGTATTGGAGTCGTTTTCCAAGCTGTTTGCAGCAAAGGTGGCCGCCCTTACCGTCGGCAACAGCCTTGAAAATGACGTGGAAATCGGCCCGTTGGTGAACGCGGGCGGCCTTGCGAAAGTGACGGAGCATGTGAACGATGCGATCGGCAAAGGGGCCAAAGTGCTGTGTGGCGGCAAACAGCTCGGTGAGCAGGGCTTGTTTTACGCACCGACCGTACTTGGTGACGTTACCCCGGATATGCTGATCTCGTTTGAAGAAACGTTCGGTCCGGTAGCGCCGATCATCGTGTTCGACTCCGAAGAAGAAGTGATCCGGCAGGCCAACGATACCGATTACGGTTTGGCCGCCTATCTGTATACGTCCGACCTGAAGCGGGCCATTCGGGTCACCGAAGCGCTGCAGTTTGGCATCATCGGCTTAAACGATGCGCTTCCCGGCGTGGCGCAGGCGCCGTTTGGCGGCATGAAGCAGAGTGGCTATGGTCGCGAAGGGGGCCATCAAGGTCTCGAGGAATATTTGGACACGAAATATGTTTCCCTCGGCATGTAGAGGCGCCGATGAGATACGATTTTCTGATCGTCGGGGGCGGAATCGTCGGCTTGTCCACCGCGTGGGCAATGCAACAGCGGTTTCCAGACAAACACATCGCGCTTTTGGAAAAAGAAGCAGCATGGGCATTTCACCAGACCGGTCACAACAGCGGCGTCATTCATTCGGGGATTTACTATAAGCCGGGCAGCCTGAAAGCAAGGCTGGCCCGCGAAGGAAACCGGCAGATGGTCGCGTTCTGCGAGGAACATGGAATCCGGCATGAGGTGTGTGGCAAAGTAATCGTAGCGGCCGACGAGCAAGAGCTGCCGTTGCTTAAACGGCTCTACCATCAAGGCTTGCAAAATGAACTTGAGCTGACCCGGCTTACACCAGACGAGCTGCACGAAATCGAGCCGCATGTGAGCGGTCTTGCTGCCATCAAGGTACACAGCGTCGGGATCGTCCGTTACGCCGAGGTGGCGGAAAAGCTGGCGGCACTGCTGGCAGCAGACGGCGCCACGCTTTCGCTTTCGACAAAGGTGCTGGCCATCTCGCAAAAACCACACGAGCTGGCGGTGGAAACGACAAAAGGCACGTTCTTGGCACGGCATCTGATCAACTGTGCAGGGCTGCACAGCGACCGGATCGCCCGGATGAACGGCGAGCATCCGGACGTAAAAATCATCCCGTTCCGCGGCGAATACTATTTGTTGAAGCCGGAAAAGCAACATCTGGTCAAGCATCTCATCTACCCGGTGCCCAATCCCCAGTTCCCGTTTCTCGGGGTGCATTTTACCCGCATGATTGATGGGCATGTGGATGTCGGTCCTAATGCCGTGTTAAGCTTGAAACGAGAAGGCTACCGAAAAATGGATTTTGATTGGAACGACTTTCTGGAGACGATACGCTACCCGGCCTTCTGGAAGCTGGCTGCAACCCATTGGCGCAACGGGCTTCGGGAGATGTACCAATCGTTTCACAAGGGTGCCTTCGTTCGCGCTGCCCAGCGTTTGATTCCCGAAATCCAAGAAGCCGATCTAATTCCGGCTCCTGCTGGGGTGAGAGCCCAAGCATTGCAGTCAAACGGTTCGCTGGTCGATGATTTCTATATCATCCCGCGCCAAAACAGCATCCATGTATGCAATGCGCCCTCTCCCGCCGCCACAGCCTCGCTGATGATCGGGGAAGAAATCGCCGGGTATGCAGCCGCGCAGTTCCAACTTGACTGACCGTTTTTGCAGCCGCTTTCAATCACTTCCCAGCTATTGGAGGAACCGCATGAATCAGGTAATTGACACCATTTGCAGCCACCGTTCCATTCGCAAATTCAAGGAAACACCGCTTTCAGACACGCAGCTTGAAGCGATCATTACCAGTGCAAAATCGGCCTCCACCTCCAGCAATGTGCAGGCCTACAGCGTCATTGGCGTGACGGATTCGGGATTAAAGCAACAACTGGCCGTTCTCACCGGCAATCAGGCGTATGTTGCGCAATGTCCGCTGTTTCTCGTCTGGTGCGCCGATCTGCACCGTTCCAAGATGGCATGTGAACAGCGGGAGTCTACGACCGCGTACATTCCGACCATGGAAAATTTCATCGTGTCCACAGTCGATGTGGCGCTCGCCGCGCAAAATGCCGCGCTGGCCGCTGAATCGATGGGATTGGGCATCGTCTATATCGGCGGCATCCGCAACAATCCGGGGGATGTAGCCGCTTTATTGCGTCTCCCTGAACTGGTATATCCTGTTTTTGGCATGTGTGTCGGCGTACCGGATCAGGTGCCGTCGATCCGTCCCCGGCTGGATGCCAAAGCGGTTTACCATCACAATTCGTATGACTCCGAGCACGTTGCGGCCGGAATTGAAAGCTATGATCAGGTTATGCAGGAGTATTATCGCGGACGTCAGAAAGACACCACCTGGTCAAATGAAATGGCGGATAAATTCAGCAAGCATGCCCGCCCCCACATGCGCAACTTTTTGGAGCAGCAAGGATTTCGGTTTGACTAGGATAGGATGAAAAAAAACAGCCATCGGCACTGGAAACGGCCGATGGCTTAGCGTGAAATCCGATGAACTCGTTCAGCGAAGCCCGGCAGATCGAGCCGCAATCCCGATGGAGCCGATCACATACGTTGCAGTACGAGCGCCAAATCTTCTCCATCTAACAATTGGCTGACCAATGCTCGAGAAGCAGGAGAAAACAAATTCGTAAATAAGCTCATCAGAAATACTGAGACGGTTATGACAAGAAAATTGGTATTAATCATATATTTTTCAAAAAATTTACTTTCGATCTAAGTATCGATTCATTTACGGAATAGAGTCAAGGGTTTTATGAATTAGGTAGGAACTACATGTCTCTGAGGATTTGCTATAGAAGAATGTCGCAGTTAGAAAAAAAAGAAAAGGACGGGAAGATATCCCGTCCTTCTCAGTTATCCCAAGGCTTAGTAGCCGCGTTTTGCGTTCTTTTTATTGATAGTCGCAAGATTTTCTTCGCTATGCTTCATCCATTTTTTCAGCTTATCCTCGAAAGAAGCACCGCTTTCCCGTCTTGCATTCCCTCCGCGGTCGCCTCCACGATATCCACCACCACGACGCTCTTCACGTTCCGGACGCTCAGGCGCTGGGAGTGCGGCGCGAACCGAAAGCGAGATTTTTCCTGCATCATCAATGGAGAGTACTTTAACTTTTACTTGTGCCCCCACGGTAAAGTGATCATTGATATCTTTTACAAAACCGTTTGCTACTTGGGAAATGTGGACCAGCCCCTGCTCCGTTTCGCTGACTGCTACGAACATCCCAAACGGTTTAATCGCTGTCACTTTTCCTTCGATGATGCTTCCCACTTGTACTGCCATCCAGTTTGCACTCCTTTTATCATTTCCGAAAAATGGTGAGAGCCTCAACCAGTACCCTCATTCTCTTAGTATAGCAGAGAAATTCAAATACTGAAAAGCCTATTCTTTCTAGGTCGAGCAATCGGACTGTATGCGAGATAGTTCAAATGCGTCTGTAGCCATGATCAGCTCCTCATTGGTAGGTATTACCATCACCTTTACCATAGAGTACGGCGTGCTGATAAACGCCTCTCCTTTGCAACTGCGATTTGCCTCCCGATCCAGAATCACACCAGCAAATTCCAGACCTGTGCACACTAATTCACGAACGATCGGGTTATTTTCACCTACGCCTGCTGTGAAGATAATACCGTCCACACCATTGAGTCTCGCGAGATACAATCCAATATGTTTATGAATGATAGTCGTAAAAAGCTCTAATGCTAGCTGACTCCGATAGTGGCCATCCTTTGCTTTGGCCATTACTTCACGCAAATCATTAGAGACGCCGGATACGCCCATCAGGCCACTCTCATTGTTTAAAATACCAATGGCTCCAGCTGTATCGGTTTTTTCGATCTCTTCAATATAAGGAATAATTCCCGGATCTATATTGCCACTACGTGTTCCCATTGATAGGCCAGCGAGTGGCGTCATTCCCATAGACGTATCAAAAGACTCTCCGTATTTGATCGCCGTAATGCTGACTCCGCTTCCAATATGGCAACTGATTAGTCGAAGCTGCTCTTTCGGCCGTTCCAAAAGCTCTTCCACGCGTCCCATCACGTAGCGGTGCGAAGTTCCGTGGAAGCCGTATTTCCGGATGCCATATTTCTCATAGTATTCGTATGGCAAGGCGTATAAAAAGGAAGAAGGCGGCATCGACTGATGAAAAGCCGTATCAAAGACAGCGACGTGCATGACATCTGGATAAATGCTTTGCGCGACCTCGATCCCTATCAGATTAATGGGATTGTGGAGCGGAGCAAACCGAGCTAGCTCTCCAATCTTTGCTTTCACATTCTCATCGATACACACGGATTCCTTGAACGTCTCGCCCCCATGCACGACGCGGTGGGATACAAGATGAATCGGAATGTCTTTCAATGTATCGAAAACGCTGCGAATGGCGTCCTCGTATTGATCACGCTCGATCTGCTGTAAATAACCATGCGCAATTAATTGTTTTGCCGGCATCTCGTACACCTTGTACTTGACCGAGGAACTGCCGCAATTGAGCACTAGCACGTTCTGTTTTTCTTCCATGCTGTTATCCACTCCCTCTACTCTTCCAATCAACGCCTCTTCCCATTCTAGGACGGTTGAGCCTCTCCCATCTTATTACATCATTTCTGTCGTGAATACCTGTATATGAGAGTAATTATCAACAACATCGTGACAGAACCGGATGCATCCAGCAGCACGTCGGCAACCATTCCCGCCCGGTCTGGAGAAAAAGTCTGATGCCACTCGTCCAACGCTGCCGTCATCACGCTGGAAAAAGCGCTCCAGGGCAGGGCTACTGCAAAGCTCAGATGATGGGAATAGACACGAAACCAAGCAAATGCCAATAGGGCAAACACCAGAAAATGTGTCCCTTTGCGTAAAAAGAACTCAATGAATCCGGCAATTCCTTTTTCCTCTACGCTTATTTCCTTGCCCCCATACGGGATCGACACGTCCCCAATCCGATCCCCCCACGTGTCCCCATCGACCATGTTCGAAATCGTCCCTCGCAGGTCCTGCTTGTAATACGGTTGGGACGAAGAGATAAACAATCCGATCAGGATCGCCGCCAGCAGCAGGTAATCCATCACTTTCACGTATCGGCGCACACTTGATCTCCCCCCGATTTGATTCCTCTCTATCTTACATGAGGTAGAAAAAAGACACCAATCCTATACGGAGAGGTGTCGATGTAGTCCATACTTCCTTACAGATTGACGTCTTTTGTGGAAGTTGACAAAGGCAAGAAATCTTCCTTTGCCAAATCACTCTCTTTTTTTGATTTATATTCGTTCGCTTGCGTACGTTGCTCTTGTCTGAGCTGTTTTTGCTGGCGTTTTCTGATTTTCGCATCTGCGCGGCGGACCTGATCATTTTCCCACCAAATGCGGAGACGACGCAGCAGAATGGGAATGGAGAATTCAGCCTGAGTGACTTGTTTCCATTCGGACGCATGCTGCATGCCCGGGATGAGCACAATCACGGCAAAACCAGAAAACAAAGTGCCAAACAATAACGGACTGGCAAAGGAGGCAAACGAGTCAATCCCGCTTACCCACCCTCCAGCTAGCGGCAGGCTGGCAATCGCGATAGCAGCCAGGACACTGAGCTGATGAAAAAGAGCGCGGCTGGTGCCTTTCTGCACGCCATCCCAAATGCTATCTTCTTCGGCTTTGGCCAGATACAGCTCGTCGAGATGGACCAACGCTTGCTGGAGCAGTACAGCCAAGGCGGCAGCAATTCCGTAAAAAGCCATAGCGTTCATCTGGCGGTCGGTGACCAGCAATCCCAAAAGGACGCTTCCCGCTAAAGCTGGGATGAGGACAAGTGCGAACAGTCCGTCCCGGGCTCTGCGCTGAAGAACAAGACTCGCCATCCATACAGCGGCAACGAGGCCTCCGATTACAAGAACCCGCCCGCTCCAATCCTGCTTGTCTGACTGCTGTTCCTCCAGCTTCTTCAATTCCTTGGCATTGAAGACCGTATACCCCTCAGGAATCGTCAACGATTTTTGCATACGCAGCGGAATGTTATCAGCCAAATCGTTGAGCCAGCTAGGAGAGGAGACCGCGCTGCTTACTACGAAGACGTATAAACCATCTTTGCGCTCATAAACAAGGGACTCTGTGGTCATGGACCAATTTACCAAGTCAGCCAGACGCACCGTTCCTTCTTGTGTACGAATGAGGATGTTCTTCACCTGGTCCGGATGATCCATCCACTTTTCCGGGAATCGGACGTTAACAGGTATATTTCGTTCGTTCCAATAGACCGAACCGGCCGCTTGATCACCCAAATAGCTTTCCAACTGGCGCTTGATCTCGTCTTCCGTCACACGGTAGCGAGCCAGCATCTCCTGTTTGGGGCGAATGTCAACATACGTTCCGGTCTGTCCAGCGCCCAGCCTTTCATCGGTGATCATCTCTCGTCCTTCTTTATCGCTCCAGCTTAATTTTTGGAGGTAGACAAGAATCGCATTGGCAATATCTCTGGTCGTTTCCAAAGAAGGTCCCTTAACGGTAAATTCAAGACGTGTCGCGATATCGTCACTGACCACCAACGCGAACGGATCGGTATTGGGGATGCCGCGCAGTTGTTTATCCAGTTCTTTTTCAAAATCAACTACGGTGCGCTCCCAATCGTACTTGTCCGCCAGTTGCAAATGAAAGGACAACTGCTCGCGGGAAGCAACTGTGTACAGATCACGTACTTCCGAAAGCCCGCGCAACCGTTCTTCTGTCAGTTGGGCTGCACGGATGGCATCATCTACACTGCTCCCCTGAACCATATGCAACGTCAGCGTCTTTTTATTCGTTGCCACTTCCCCGTATGAATCAACCAGGACAAAGGACTTGAACAAAATGACGATGCCCACGGATGCCGCGAGGGTAATTCCATACGGCAAGTACCCTTGTTTCACAAGTCGCTCCCAGCGCATGGTTAAATAGGCTTTCGCTTTTTTGGGCGGTCGGGTAGAACGGACGATCCTGCTCTCAGCGTCTGTCAGCCACGTCCCCGCCAGCACGGGAATGATAAATCCGTAGACGAGCCAAAGTCCCGCTGTACCAAGCAGCATCACAGGCCAAGCATCGTACAGGACGATCCTATCCTGTGCTTCGAGAAAATCGGTCATCATCTGGCATGACCAGCCAGCTCCCAAAACCACAATCGTTAAAAGCAAAGGCTTCATCAGCTTCCCTGCTTCTCGCAAATTGTCGATGAGGTTATAGCCAGCCAAGCGGTGCAGACGATGAAACAGGGCGGAGCCTGCTCCCGTAAACAAAAGCGAAAAAATAATGACTGGCCCCAGAGATGCGAGCGTCAGTGGCATTCCACCAAGCCACATCCCTCCAAGCACGCTGCCCACCGCGAGGAAGTTCGCAAAAAGCGAAAGCGCTGCTGCCCCCTTGCTTCGCAGGGTCAAGTAAAGGAAGAGGGCGCTCAATAAAGCGGCAATTGCGGCCAACAACGCAAGCTGCTTCACTGCACCTGCAACGGGAAGCGCATCATCTTCAATCATGTCAATCGCATACTTGCCAGCCGCGTCTGTGTTTAATTCAGCAATCGCTTTGGCTGCTTCTGATCGGATCGACGGAATCTGCCCTACATCTGCCGCATACACGGTAATCCCTATCGCAGGAGACCCTCGATATACACTTACTTCCTCTCCTTTGCTCCCTCGAAGGTCGCGGATGTCAACCAGTGTCTTGAGCGGAACGTATCCTTTGTCTGTAGAAATGAGCTGCTTGCCGAGGCCCTGTGGTCCCTCGGATTGGCTTGTCCATTGGAAAGACGTACGATCCTGGTTCTTCCCGACACTGCCTACTTGCTGCGCGACTACGTCTCCTGGCAATTGCCCCAGCACATCAGCGGGAGTCAGTCCGTATGCAAGTAGCATGGAGGGACGGAAAACGAGATCTACCTGCTGCCGTACTGCGCTGTTATCTACATCGACGCGCGCAATTCCGGGCGTACTAATGAGCTTTTCATAAACCGTATAGCGAGCGACGTCTGATAACGTCACCAGATCAGCTCCATGCACAAGGTATAACCCGATCCGACTGTCTGCCAGATTGTCCTGACTGATGCTCCATTCTTTCACCGGAAGCTGCTTCGTGACTTCACCCAGTTTCTTTTCCAAGCGCTCCTTGTAGTCAGAGCCGATACTCTGTGTCGTTTCTACTGTAACTGTTCCAAGGCCTGGACGAGACGCAGTCTTTATCGTCAGTGCACTGCCCATGGCACGCACGGCTTCCTCGACGCGCCTGGTCACAGACTCATCCACTTTGTCCGATGTAAGTCCAGGCGCGATCAGGGTAATGGTATACACTGGAACAGGTCTGTCTGGAAACGTCTTCAGGTCCATCCTCAGCGCTGCCCCAACAGCCAATAGACAACAAATAACGGCGAGTACTCTAGCGAGAGAAGGAAGGATGGATAAAAAAGTTCTGTTATTCATCAGCGACCTGCACCGCCTCGCCGTCCACTACGTAAGAAAGTCCCGCGCCTACGATCTGATCACCAGGTGCCAGCCCTTCCAAAACCTCATAAAATGTCCCATACAGGCCCCCCAATTTAACCTGAGTCTTTTCCACTGTATTTTCACGGATTTTCATCACATAGTATTCTTCTTCAGCAATCCCGATGCTGCTGACAGGTACGATCGCAACATTCTTCGCGTCCAGCTGATACTGACACGTAACCGTCATGCCGCCCTTCCAGTTCACATCGCTTCCGACAATCGTCACTTCTACCGGATACGATCCCAGGCCTTGATCCATAACGGGTGAGACAAATGTCACCTTGCCCTCTGCCTCGCTGCCATATGCTGATTTGACTTTGACCGCTGCCCCCGGCTTCCAGTTGCCGATCTGTTCACTTTCTACTTGCAGCTTGACCAGCCAGGATGAGGTGTCAACCAAGCGGATTACTTCGCTGCCTGCACCAGCTTGCTCAGACTCTACCTTGGTAATCGCGGCAACTACCCCTGCAAAAGGCGCCTTGATTACGGCATCTGCTGCATCCTGCTTGGCACGACTCAACTGAACATTGGCCTGCTGCACATCGGCATTGGCCTCCTCGATGTCCAATCGGTCAGCACCTTGCTTTAGCTTGTTGAATGCGACCTGCTCTTCCTCCAGATTGAGCTGTGCTTGCCGCTGTGCAAGTGCCAGTCTGTCCAATTCGTCCTTCGCAATCGCCCCATTTGCAAAGAGAACTTTTGCCTGCGCATGCTCTCGCTCCGCTTTGAGGGCAGTCTCTTTTGCTTTTTCTACCTGCAGTATCTGCGTTTGTATCTCATGACTCTCGGGACCTTGGATCGCCTTGCTCCGCCGGATGTTCGCACTTGCCACTTGGCCTTGCGCTGCATTTACTCCTTGCTGCCAGACGGATTCTTCCAAGGTAGCAAGCGTTTGTCCCGCTTTGACGCTGCCGCCCTTTTGAACCAGAATATTGGCAATTTTACCGGAAGTACCAAAGGACAGGGCCAGCTCCTGACGTGGAGTTACGACACCCGAGACTTCCATCGCCCGCCCCTCCTGGCTTTCTTCCACCGTATAGGCGTTTACCGTTTTCACCTTGATAACGGACTCTTCTTCTATCTTTTTCAGTTGGGCTACTTGCCCCTCCAGCTTTTCGCAGCCTGTTAGAAGCAGGGCCACGACCACGAGACTGATCCACTTTTTCATACTATCCACCTCAGCAACCCCACATTTTGCGCCAAAACTTTGTCTATACAAGAAGAATAGCTGGCAAAATATATTTTACAGAAAAAACGAACTAGTTGTATCACTTTTCTGTCATTTTTTATATTTTTTTATTATTCATGCCAAGTTAGCAAAACAAACAGATTATTCGTCACTTTTTTGTAACTCAGATGCTGTATGATAGAAGTGTGAAAACAAGCAGGGCAGCTCTGCTCTTGCTTGTTAGCGCTTTCAAATCAGTCAGGTTTATCATTTTTTCATGGTGGGAGTGATCGTCATGGCAAAAATTTACACGTCTTACACTGATATCGTGGCTGATATCCACGATCATGCTACTTTGCTCGTCGGCGGATTTGGCCTGGTAGGAATTCCGGAAAATTTGATCATCGCCCTGCGTGACAAGGGAATCAAAAACCTGACCATCGTCTCCAACAACTGCGGTGTGGATGATTGGGGCCTTGGTCTATTGCTGAAGGAAAAACAAATCAAAAAAATGGTCTCCTCCTATGTCGGAGAAAACAAGGAGTTCGAGCGTCAATTCCTCTCCGGAGAGCTGGAGGTCGAGCTGACCCCACAAGGAACACTGGCTGAGCGCATACGTGCTGGCGGCGCAGGCATTCCTGCTTTCTACACCCCGGCTGGCGTCGGCACTCCTATCGCCGAAGGTCGTGAAACCCGAGACTTCAACGGCAAGGAATATTTGTTGGAGCATGCGATTACAGGTGATTTCGCCCTCATCAAAGCATGGAAGGCGGATAAGATGGGAAACCTCGTCTTCCGAAAAACCGCGCAAAACTTTAATCCAATGATGGCGGCCGCCGGTAAAATTACGATCGTGGAAGTAGAAGAAATCGTGGAGACAGGCGAGCTGGCTCCTGATCAAATCCACACTCCGAGCGTCTATGTACAGCGTGTAATCTTGGCTCCATCGTTCGAAAAACGGATTGAGCGGCGTACGGTCCGCTCCTAATAGACAAGAAATACTTTGCATACAAAGGAGGCAATAAACATGTCGCTGACACGTGAACAAATCGCCACTCGTGCTGCTCAGGAAGTAGAAGATGGCTTTTACGTTAACCTGGGGATCGGGATGCCTACTTTGGTAGCCAACTATATCCCTGAAGGAAAAACAGTCGTGCTTCAATCAGAGAATGGTCTCTTGGGAATTGGTCCTTATCCGACGGAAGATGAGCTTGATCCTGATTTGATCAATGCCGGAAAAGAAACCGTAACCGCTATTCCTGGTGCTGCTTACTTCACCAGTGCTGAGTCGTTTGCCATGATCCGTGGCGGTCACATTGACCTCGCTATTTTAGGGGCGATGGAAGTATCCGCCGAAGGTGACCTCGCAAACTGGATGATCCCCGGCAAAATGGTGAAAGGGATGGGCGGCGCGATGGATTTGGTGCATGGTGCCAAAAAAATCGTCGTCATCATGGACCACGTCAACAAGCATGGCGAGACGAAAATTTTGAATGAATGCGCCCTTCCACTTACAGGCAAAAAGGTCGTCAATCGCATCATTACAGACCGTGCTGTTCTGGATGTAACATCAGAAGGTCTCGTCCTCGTAGAAGTGGCAGAAGGTTATACCGCAGAAGACATCCAGGCCTGCACACAGCCTAAGTTGATTGTCTCCCCTGAATTGAAAACGATTGGACTTTAAGGAAAAAACGCACCAGCTTCTTGGTTCCCCTGCTTAGGGCCATGAAAAAAGCGGCCTCATCGATGTTATCGGTGAAGGTCGCTTTTTTGCGTTGCCGTTGCCACACTTGTACAGTCGCTTCCCTGTACCATAGCGTATATAATAGATAGGTAAACCAATTTCCCATTATTTGAGAGGAAGATCAAGCATGTCAGGTACTGTCGGTTGTCTCGTTATCCATGGCTTTGCTGGGGACATCAATGACATCCTCCCGCTTGCCAAGCATCTGCGCGAAGCTGGTTTTCCGGTAGAATGTCCAACGCTCGAGGGACATGGAACGACCCGACGGCATATGGCCAAAAGCACCCGTCATGAGTGGCTGAAATCAGCAGAAGAAGCCTACAAGCTCCTTTCGATGCGGGTCGATTCCATCGTCGTCATCGGATTTTCCATGGGCGGATTGCTCGCCTTTCATCTGGCTACGTCCTATCCGGTAAAGCTGTTAATCACTATGAATACCCCGTATAAATACTGGGATGTAAAAGAAGCCGTCCACTATTTGCGAGAGGACTTTCCTACCCACTCCCGTCGTTACATCCAGAGCATCGGCAGAATCCCGCTCAGCAGCATGCTGCAATTTCGCCTTCTGTTATCAGAAACGAAGCCGCTGCTCCCGAAAATCAAGACACCCTATGTACTGCTGCAGGCAAAACGGGACGACACGGTGCATGCTGTGAGCGCCGAGCTTTTAGCGACGAGTGTGGACAAGGCAGCAGCCCCGCAAATCAGTTGGTATGAGCACTCCAACCATATGCTCCTGCATGGTCCTGACAAGGAAGAGGTGATCGCTCATGTCATGGCGACCATCAGGAAACATTGCCCATCTTGACCCACTTCTTCTCTCCTGCCCAGGCGATGGCGATGGCAAGCAGGGCGACTGCGATGACGACGTACATCACGTCCAGTCCCAAGCTGCCATCCATCCAAAAGGCAATCAGGGGGCCCAATGCCGCTCCGAGATCAGTGACAACCGAATAAACGGTCATCAGCGCTGTACTATTCGTCTGCTTGGCTGCTTCATCAGCCGCTAGTGTATCCATCACGGTAGTGACAATGGTTGCTGTCAATTGTATCCCCATCAAGATCGCAAACCAGACGACAACAGTAGCTGGCGAATGCATCAGTCCAAAAAGCATGGCCCCCACGATGAGCGTCCAAATGAACATTTTCTTTCTCCCATATCGATCAGACAGCTTGCCAAACAAGGGAGCTGCCCATGGCTCCCAGCCCCAGCGAATTCCTTGCACCAGACTGGAGAGAACTGCCGCCCCTACTACCACCCCGCTTACGACGACAAGCGGCTGACGCACCTCGATCAGCCTGCTCAGTGTAGAGGCAAACATTCCCTGATACACCATCGTAACGATAAGTGCGGTACCCATCGTGGCCAGCACACTGCCCTGCTTCCATAGACTTCGTTCATTGGCGATCTCAGCCGTTCCATTACCTTCTTTGGTAAAGGAAGGACGCACGTACAGAAACAAAAGAATGACGGCAAAAAGCGAAAACATGGCTAGCACGAAAGACGCGATGGACATCCCATAAACCGAAACAAGCAATGCTCCTCCAAGCATCCCGCCCAAGCTGCCTAAGCGGTACAAGCCGTTATAGAGGCCCATCAATTGTCCACGATTGTGCCCCTCTGAAACCGTCACAATCAAAGAATAGGCACCCAGCCGCAAAAACGTCCAGGCTACGCCCCATAAACAGCGCACCACCAGCCACAGCCAAAATCCTTGAAAACCGTACGCGAGAGTAGTTACAATAGCCAGACCGACAGCCACGATCAAGCCAGTCCGTCCTCCTGTTCGTTCATACCATTTCCCCACGAGCGGACCAAGCGGCACTCGAACCAAACGATTAATGGACAATAATACGCCCACTTCCCATAAGGATGTGAGTCCTGCTTCCCTCCAGTAAATAGGAAGGACTACATACAGCATGGAATCCCCTAGCATACATAACGCCGTTACCAAAGCTACTGCGATGACCTGTGTCTTTCCGCTGATTTCTCTCATGACCTGCTCCTTTTCTCTACCACGCTTCTATGTTATACAGTAAATAGAATGATTCATCTGATCTAATACATCTTTCTACCTCACTCATAAATAAAATGGATGAATGGGAGGTACACGATGAATTTGCACGCCTTGCGAATCTTCGTCGAGGTGGCTGCTCGGGGCAGCGTCACCGCAGCAGCAGATACACTCACCATCAGTCAGCCTGCTGTCAGTGCTCAAATTCGTAAGCTGGAGCACGAGCTGGGCGTTACGTTGGTCACGCCTGATGGACGAGGAATCTCGCTTACGTATGAAGGCCGCTTTCTATATGAAAAAGCACGTCGCATTTACGACTGGGAAAAGGAAATCGAGTCACAGCTGGAAGAAATCAAAGAAGGGACAAAGGGAAAGCTGCGTCTCGCTTCCACCTTCCTCCCTTCCCATTATCTCGTCCCAAAATGGCTGGCTGACTACAAACAGGCGCATGAGCACGTAGAGATAGAAATTCGCACTGGCAACTCGGAGCAGTCGATTGAGCGTCTTCTTCGCTGCCAGGCTGATCTGGCTGTGATCACGAACGAGTCATGGGATGATCGCCCCATCCGGCGCCTTCATCTGACTGATGTCCTCTATTGGTTTATTGTCCCTTCTTCGCATCCGTTTGCTGGGCAAAAAATCTCACTGGCTCAGCTCGTGGAAGAACCGTTTCTGCTGCGGGAGCAAGGCAGCTCAACCAGGGAACGCCTCTTTTCCCTCTGCCGCGAAAACGGGGTGAATCCGCCCCGTGTCGGGCTGCAATACCACGGTCTGGTCGAGTCGATCCAATCCGTTCGTGCTGGCTACGGCGTCATGCTCGCTCCCGAACTGGCTGTTCGCGAAATGGTAGCCCGCGGTGAAGTAGGACGCGTGATCGTGCCCGGAGTCGATATCAATCGTCCCGTCTATCTCTGCATGCGTGAGGACGATCACAATCACCGTCCCGTGGTGGCGCGGTTTTTGGAGATGATTGTAGGGAACGTTTACATCCCCTGAGAAAAAATAATTTCACTCGTAATAAACGGGAAGCCGGAATTCCTGTACTCCAAGGAATTCCGGCTATCCATTTTAACCGATTATTACTTTGAAAAGTGGTTTGACAAACGTTAGCCCGCCTCCTAATCGCTAGGTGTAAACCCGGAAACCCCATCATTAATTCTTTCTTTCATGCTTTTCAATACAACTTCTGGTTTCAGTTTCTTGTATGCCTCAAGCTCTAAAATAGTAGAAGCTCGTTCACTTAGCCAAACATCCTGTTTATTGCTTTTTTCAATTAGAAAAATCCCTCCACCTTGAAACTCAAAATATAGTATTTTATCGCCTTTAGTAATGTCTTTTTGTAATTCCTTATATAATTTTTGCAGCTTTTTTGCTCCTTTTTTGCCACCCATTAATACTGGTTCTTTGTCATTTGCAATAATAATACCTTCGGCTTCATTGTCATTCATCATAAACCACAATTGATTTTCAGTCGGTTTTAAAATTGCTGAAATGTCAGTACCTTCAGAAGCTAAAATATCCTCTGCGCTAATCACGTATTCAGGAATCGAATAATCTGACAGTTGGAGATCTGCAATACCTTTTTCTTCAGCTTTACTAATTGTTTTTGACAATTGGATACGCTTATAATCTTCCAACGCCTTTTTACTTCCTTTATCGCCTGCATATGCACTTGCAATAAGACCAAAACTTAAAGTTAATGCAACTACGGATATCAGTATCTTCTTATTCATTTGTAAAGTGCCTCCCTTTAATTAAAGTCATGAAGAGATTCAATCCATGTTTGACTGCTGCTGCTTCTAAACGACGAGTATGATTTAACATAATGGTCACCATCCCATGGGTCCATATATTCAATGTAATTTGTAGAATCATCATCATACCCATCTATAACAACCATATGCCCCCCACCAGAAGTCCATTTAATTCCAGCCATTACTGGTTGATCTCCATTATATAGTTTTGATTTGAGTGTTGAAAAACTGAGATAATCAGAGGTAAATGTGGAAGATAGACCTTCTCCAGCAAGACCTCTCTTAACTTCACTGAATGAAGCGGTTCTATTAACAACTGAGCCTTTAACGCTTCTCACAAAATCATCTTGGAAAGCATCGATATCATTGTAACCTAAGACTGATATGGATGATCCGGCCCAGCACCAGTTAGTCTCTTCTTGTTGGACATCAGGGACTCCTAGAGAATACACATCAGGAGCTGCATAAGCTTGAGTAACAATTGTTAGTGCTGCGATCGTAGCTACAGCGGAAGTCATGATATTACTTGCCTTCATTAATAATCCCCCTGTTATTGATTGTATTTACATATTTTTCAATATAATGGAATATTTTGTATCCGTCAACCATTACGGTAATATTTTCCTATTTATATAGACGGAGGTTTATTAAATAAGTTTCCTGTTAATTAAGATAACTGTTCCCTTTAGCCCTTTTTCCAATGTAAGAGTAAATTTTTTTATCACGTAGATCTATTTAAACTCCAAAAGTAGATATCAATCGCCCCGTCTACCTCTGCATGCGTGAGGATGATCACAATCACCGTCCAGTGGTGGCGCGGTTTTTGGAGATGATTATAGGGAACCGTGTCAATCCTTTACTCAATGGGGGTACCACGTGAAAAAAGGGAAATGGTTAACCATCGTAATCGTACTCGTGCTCGTTGTAGTCGGTGGGTTCATCTATCAAACAGCTACCCTAAAGGATGAAACCTATTCAGGGATGTCGATCATTCCAGAAAAACAGGAGGACATCCCTTTATTTAAAGGCCTCAAGCCTACTGAGTTTCACTACGAAATGCAGGGGGATCATTGGGAGGATATTTATCATTTTTATCAAAATGAACTGCCAAAGTATGGCTGGACGCTTACTTATCAACATGCTTCTGAGAATGAGGATGAAAGTGTGTCCGGTTTTATCACGCGGTGGAGAAAGCCTGATGTAGATTGGGAGTTATCCGTTCGCGGCAGTTCCTTTGCACTCTCGAAACAGACTGAGGTCGTTTTCGATAAGCATGGGATCCTTCATTCCACTACGTGGATTGAAAATGTTCCTGACCGCATATGCGTATCTGAAAAGGCGGGTCAAGACAGCGACTGTGTGGAAATCACTGACAAGGCGAAAATAACCGAAATCGTCCGGATGGTGAATGATGCGTTTGATTGGAAGGAAGAAGTAACTCCTCGTCAGAATAAAAGCACTCTTGATTTTGGGGATCAAAAAGTGTCAGTGCTGTATGAGAGCGATCAAGAAATCTATTTTCAGTCAGAAAAAGGGACAAAGTTGATGAAGCCTGAGCCTGAATTTTTTGAACTTACGGGGCTTGTCAGGTAAAGTTTTCCGCGGGCTGTAGGTGGAGGGGAGGAGGAAACAGGAGAAACGCTCTAGGTTCTTGGAACACTTGCTTGGAGTCATTCCTGCACGATGCATCAAAAAAGCCCGATCCATATGGACGGGCTCTTTCGCTATGTTTTCTTCTACGGAAACACAATCGTTTTATTCCCATACACCAGCACGCGGTCTTCCAAATGCCAGCCAACGGCGCGAGCGAGTACGGTACGCTCTACCTGACGACCCAATTGTTTCAAGGTCTCCACGTCTTCCTGATGCGAAACGCGCTGAACATCCTGCTCGATGATCGGGCCTGCGTCCAGTTCTTCTGTGACGTAATGGGCAGTAGCTCCGATCAGCTTCACACCGCGGCGGTATGCTTGCTCATATGGCTTTGCCCCCACAAAGGCGGGCAGAAAGGAATGGTGGATGTTGATGATGCGCATCGCGTAATCCTCCAAAAAGCGAGGGGACAGGATCTGCATGTAACGGGCGAGTACGATCAGGTCTACCCCTGCGGCTGCCGCGATCTGCTCTTCTTCTGCGTGCGGCTTGTTTTCTTTCGTAACCGGAATGCAGCGGTACGGAATGCCAAAGGACTCTACCGTCTCCTGCATGTCTGGGTGGTTGCTGATGACTACTGCGATATCCGCATGCAGCTCTCCTGACTTCCAGCGCCACAACAGCTCCAAGAGACAGTGGTCTTCCTTCGATACAAACAAGGCTACCTTCTTGCGTTTATGCGCCTCCACCAGTGACCATTCCATGCCAAGGCTTTCGGCTAACGGCTTAAACTCGTCCTTGATGGCTTCGCAGCGCTCTCCCAGGTTGACCAGATCAAATTCGATTCGCATGAAAAAACGGCCCGTCTCCGGATCGGTTGTGTACTGGTCAGACTGGACAATGTTTGCTCCCTGTTGAAACAGGAAATTGGATACAGCCGCTACGATACCCGCACGGTCCGGGCAAGAAATCAGCATGCGCGCACGATCTTTGTTTTTTTCACGGTACGCCAGCCATTCTCTCTCTGATAACAATTGCATGATGTTCTCTCCTCCATGGTAAACAGCAAAAAGTTGTTTGCAATTATACCATTCCCTGTACTATTTTCTATACCATATATGCAAGATAAGAAGCGTTGATCAATAAATTTTTTTAGATAGAACATACCTTTATTCACGATTCCCAATGCCGTTCATTAAAATATCGACATTCAGGGCTATTTGCTCTTCGTCACTATAAACACCAAACTCATCCGGGTCTAAAACTTGCCGAAACAAGACCAAACCAATCATGGAGGACAGCACAGCCCGAAAAACAGCCTGGGTGGGCAATGGACGCAGCTCACCGACATCTACCTTTGCTTCGATCAGCTTATTGGCCATCTCTTTGACGTCTGCAAATACGCTGACAATCAAGGCTTCCCTGATCTCATCATGGAAGAATGCCTCCTGCAGCAGGATGCGAATATGCTTTTCGTTTGCCATGACCAATTCCAGTCGGTTCCGGTACAACTCAGTCATAACCTCGGCAAATGGTTTTTTGGCCTCCTCTTTGAATATTTCACGGACGTCCTTCAAAATGAACGGTGCCGCAACCTTCAAAAGCACAGGTGCCACGACAGCAAGCAAAATGTCCTTTTTCGATTTGTAGTGACGAAAGATCGTTCCTTCTGCCACTCCCGCTTCCTTGGCAATTTCCGAAGTAGAGCTGGCATGAAACCCTTTTTCCGCGAACAGCTTAATCGAGGCCCGCAAAATATTTCGCTGCTTTTCTGTCATTTCGCTCTCGTCTTTGAGCTCTTCCACATATTGCAACAGGCCCTCTACCAATGATGGCTTGTTCATACCTTATATACGCTCCTCTATTCGATCTTTTTGCGGAACCGCAGGATTGCTACTGCCAAAATGAAGAGACTAAACATCCCCATTCCAACGACTTCCCGCCATAAGGCACAGAGTCCAGCCCCTTTTAAAAAGATTCCACGCAAAATTTCTAGAAAATAGGTCAACGGGACAAGACCGCCCAACCATTGTATCACGACCGGCATGGAATCGCGCGGGAACATAAATCCTGACAAAAGCACACTCGGAAGGATCAGAGCAAATGCCATCTGCATCGCCTGTAACTGGGTGCGTGCAACTGTGGAGATAAATATCCCCAGAAGAAGTGTCGTCACGAGAAACAGGATAGACAAAGAGACCAAAAGCGGGATGCTCCCTTTTACCGGGACGCCAAACCAATAGGTGCCGACCACAAGCACCAGGCAAAACGAAAACAGCCCCACTCCCACGTATGGAGTAATTTTTCCGAGCATCAATTCCAATGGACGAATCGGCGTAACGATCAGCTGCTCCATCGTTCCACGTTCTTTTTCACGGACGAGGGAAAAGGCCGTCAATATCATCGTGACGTTCTGCATGATCAGCCCGATCAGCCCGGGGATGTTAAACACGATGCTCTCCATATTGGGATTGAACAGCACACGCGAGTCCAGACCCATAGGCAGTTCCAGCTCTCCCATCCCTTGTTTTTGCAGCCTTTTTTCCTGCAAGGTAATGGCTTGGTTCTGCACGATCAACTGGGCATGGGAGACAGCCGTTCTGGCGATATTCGGATCGGAGCCGTCAATGAGCATCTGCACGTGAACAGGCTCATTGCGGTCTCGTTTACGCGTATAATCTGGCCCGATGACTAGGGCCACATCGGCACTGCCTTCATCCAGCATCGCCTCGATCCCTTCATAACCGCTCACCTGCGCTGTCACTTGGAATACCCGCGTATTGACGAACTGATCGACCAATTCCCGGCTCACAGCAGAAGGACTCTGATTCCAGACGACCATCTTGATATCATTCACGTCTGTATTGACGGCATACCCGAATAAAAACAAGAGCATCAAGGGCATCACGAGCGCAATCCCGAGACTCGGGCGGTCCCGTTTGATCTGGATGATTTCCTTTTTGACCACGGACCAGTAGCGCCCCCAGACGAACCTCTTCATCACGCCCCCTCCTCTCTCTGCCGGGCTTCTTCTCGTCTGACCAGATCAATGAAGACATCCTCCAGATTGCCGCCACCGCGCTGATCGATCAATTCCTGCGGCGTCCCTTCTGCCAGCAGATTGCCGAAAAAGATAAACCCGATCCAGTCGCAGGTCTGCGCTTCATCCATGTAATGAGTGGTCACGAGAACCGTAATTCCCTGGTTTGCCAGCTCGTGGATCACTTCCCAAAAAATACGCCTGGATACCGGATCGACACCTGCGGTCGGTTCGTCCAAAATCAGCAGCTCCGGCTTGTGTAAAAGAGCGCAGGAAAGAGCAAGACGCTGTTTCCAGCCGCCAGACAAAGAGCCTGCGATCTGCTTTTCCCTGCCACTCAGACCCGCCATTTCGATCAGCTCGGCTTTACGCTGTTTTCGTTCTGCAGCATGCAGCTGATACACGCCCGCATAAAAATCGAGGTTTTCCTCTACCGTCAAATCTTCATACAGACTAAACTTTTGTGACATATATCCGATTCGCTGCTTAATCTCCTCACTCTGCGTCATAACGTCAAAACCTAGCACTGTTCCCGTTCCTGTCGTAGGTGTCAAAAGGCCACACAGCATACGGATCGTGGTCGATTTACCAGAGCCATTGGGTCCCAGGAATCCGTAAATGGAGCCTTTGGGAACAGTCAGTGTGAGCTTGTTGACGGCGACGCGATCCCCGAAGCGTTTGGTCAGTTGCTCGCAATGAATGGCAACACTCATTGGGCTCCCCCCTGGTCAGGCAGCAACACGTCGGCAGGCATACCTGGCTTGATCTTGCCCAGTGCCTCCGTAATATGGATCGTCACCGCAAATACGAGCTTGGTCCTCTCATCCGGCGTTTGCACGTTTTTCGGTGTAAACTCTGCTTTTTCCGAGATCGTGCTGATTCGTCCCGTAAACGTCTCGCCGGGATAAGCGTCCACTTGTATTCCTACCGCTTGCCCTTTTTGGACGCGGTTTAACTGTGCTTCCGGAATGTACACAACGAGCTTGAGCCGATTCTCTTTCATCATCGTAAACAGCGTCGCTCCGACTTTTGCCACCTCGCCCTGCTCGATCGAGGAACGGAGCAACACCCCGTCTGCCGCTGCTTTTATTTGTGCCTTTTCTACTTGTAGTATCGCCTGATCCAGCCTAGCCTGTGCTTGCTGCTGTGTCGCTAGTAACGCTCGAATCGTATAGTCCGTGCTCCCTTCCTTTAACAGGTCCAGATCGGCCTTTGCCCCTGCTTGCTCGGCCTGTGCAGTACCGGTTTGAGCTAAAGCCGCGGCTGCATCCTCCCCCGCGGAGCGGTACGCTGCTTGTGCTTGAGCGACCTGTGCCGTCAACTGATTGAACTGTGTTTGGGCCTGGCTGGCTGTCTCCGCTTGCGTCTCCAAATCCTTCCTGGAAATCGCTCCTTTTGCGAACAGCTCATTCGCTTCCCGGACACGTCTTTGTTGATAGAGCAGTGTCTGCTCAGCACCCTTCAATTGCGATTCCGCCTGCGTCAACTGTTCCCTGGCTCTAGCAATACCCGCATCGGCCTGTTTCTTTCTCGCTTGGGCCAGACGAATGTTGGCGTCAGCCTGTTGCACGCCTGCAATCCCTTTTTGGATAGCCGAATCGCGTGAGCCTGCCTTTGCTTCTTCTACCCGGACTATCGCTTGCTCTAGTGCTGCCTTGGCCTCTGCTACGCCGATCTCGTAGCTTCGCTTGTCAATTTCCGCGAGCACCTGTCCTTTTTTCACCGTGCTTCCCTCTTCTGCCTTGACGTTCGTGACCAATCCCCCTACCTCTGCAACAATCGGCAACTCCTCCGCCTCTATCGTCCCTGATAAAGATTGCTCCTTTTGCCCAAACCATGTGCAGCCCGACAACGCGAGCACGAGTCCGCCGATCAGGATGGAATGGAAGAACCGTTTCATACGATCCACCTCGTCGTTATTGATGTGAGTAATCACTCGCCAAAAAATGAGAAATAAAAGTGCAACTCGATGGCCTGCTTGCTCCATTAATGAAAACTACACGCTTAAGACAAACGCGAGTGATCACTCACTTTTATTATGATTATATGCTCCTTTGTCGTAATATGTAAAACGTTTTTGAAGCAATAGAAAAACCCCCTCCACGCGGAGAAGGTTGTGAGCTTTCTCTTCGATCATTTATATACAGCTTCTCCTTGGCGGCTGATATAAGTGCCTACTTGTTCTCCGTTACAAATTTGTGCCATCGCCCCTGGCTGGTCAAAATTGAATACGTGCAAGGGCAGTCCGTGATCTCTCGCCAAAATCATCGCAGCCTGATCCATGACGCGCAGGTCCCGTCTGACAATCTCGTCAAAAGAAACCTCCACGTATTGTTTCGCGGTCGAATCGGTTCGCGGGTCAGCCGTAAAGACGCCATCGACACCGTGCTTCGCTACGAGAAGGGCGTCCACTTCTACCTCCAGTGCGCGTTGGACGGCTGGATAATCAGTCGTAACGTACGGTTGACCATTTCCTCCTGCGAAAATGACCACGTACCCCTTTTCCAGATGATGAACGGCACGCAAGCGAATATACGGCTCGGCTACCGCATTGATCGGAACGGCAGTCATTACCCGAACCTCTCGCTCTACGCGTGCTTTCAGGACACCCCGCAGCATCAAGCTGTTGATGACGGTTGCCAATGTGCCGATATTATCGGCTTCCACTCGTTCAATGCCCCACATGTCGGCCATATTGCCTCGAAAAATATTGCCTCCCCCGATCACGATCGCCACTTCTACGCCCAAGTTTACGAGCGCCAGAATTTCACCGGCAATGTGCTCTAGCTGTACAGGATTAAATCCAAAGCCATTCTCTTTTGCTACCGCTCCACCGCTCAGCTTCACCAATACACGTTTGTACCGCATCGGCATCCCCCTTCGCTACGCGTTCTCTCTCCTCAAGCCTGACTGCTTCCTTCCCCATTACAAAAAAAGAACGAAAGCAACAATCGCTTTCGTTCTTAGGGAAATAGGGAATGGAACAGGTCCTGCTTCATCGCTTTTTTCATACCCTGTTCCCCCTTTTATTGGTTAATCCAAAAACTCTTCATCAGTTTATGCAAAGAAGTTCGGAAAGTCAAAGGCATCTCTCTTGCCAGCCATGATTTCTTTTAGAAGCTTATCTGCTGTTTCACAAGCAAAGTGGTAGTCCTGGCTAGTAATGATCCCCTTTTGCAATGCCTCATCCAGTTCATCCTGATCCAAAAGGTATACCTCTCCTTGTGGCAACACTACGATGTCCAAATAGAGATCATCATACCAGATGTGTCCTTTTTCATCCTTGCCATGCCTTTTGCAAATATCAATATACCACTGCACGGTGTTGCCCAGTTCGTCTAACATTTTCGTAACAGCATACGCCTGATCACGAGGAAAGTACTGCAAATATACGTACCCTCGATCTCCCACACACAGTATTTTTTCGCCGACAGGCATGTACGCCGGATCGCTCACCTCATCCAATGTTAAACGGACGGCATAGCCGGTAAAGGACAAGGCATCTACCCACTTTTCCTGATAGCCCAATCGTTTGACCCGTCTCCAACCAGGGCGGTCTGCTCTTTTTCGCTTCATGGCCTGTTCTCCTCGTCGATTTGGTACTTTTTACTCTACCACGAATTGGACACTTTTGTCAGATGCTACATAACTGTGAGTAGAGCATCCTAACCCCTCCACTTTGGCTAGCTCGTCCCTGTCCGTTGGTATTACAAAGTCCTGATGTCACGACCGTCGAGATTCATCTTTCCCCAAGAAACTACGTGTTCGCCCATAAAGAAAATAGACGATGGCCCCCACTGCTAGCCAGCCAATAAACCCGATTTTGGTTACCGTAGGCAGGCTATAGACCAGATACCCACAAAAGAAGACGGCGAGAATCGGAACGAGGGGCACGAATGGCACGCGAAAGGCACGCCGCAAGTCCGGATTTGTTTTTCGAAGGACAGCTACTCCGATGGAGACGAGAATAAAGGCAAACAGCGTTCCGATGTTCGTCAACTCCGCCAATTTGTTCAAAGGCAGGAGGCCGCTGAAGATCGCTACGAGAATTCCGACGATGAGCGTACTTTTTTGGGGAACTTGTGTTTTTGGATTCACCTGCGAAAAGATAGCAGGCAACAGTCCATCTCTACTCATGGCAAAAAACAGACGGGTCTGCCCGTACATCATGACAAGAAGGACCGTCGTAATCCCCACAATCGCCCCCAAGGAAATAAAACCGGCAACCCAATCCTGCTTCACATACGACAATGCAAAGGCAACAGGGTTTTTGACATTCAGCATTTCGTAAGGAACGATCCCTGTCAGGGTCAAGGAGACAGCAATATAGAGGATGGTGCAAACCAAGAGAGAGGTAATGATTCCGACGGGCATGTCCCGCTGTGGTTACGAACTTCCTCCGCTGCGGTGGAGACGGCATCAAATCCAATAAAAGCAAAAAATACGGTAGCAGCTCCAGTCGCCACTCCAGCAAAGCCAAACGGCATAAAGGGACTCCAGTTTTCTGGCTTGACATAACCAACCCCAACAATGAGAAACAAAAGAATGACGGCGATCTTAATCAACACCATGACCGTATTAAAGCGGGCGGACTCCCGAGTTCCCTTCATCAGTAACATGGTAATGATAAAAATAATAATAACGGCGGGCAAATCAATGATCGTCCCTTTTGATGCATCAAACGCACTCGTTAAGGCGAGCGGTAAATGAATCTGGAATCCTGCCAGTAGGCCCTGGGCGTAGCCTGACCAGCCACTGGCAACAGCAGCAGAGGCCACGCCGTATTCGAGAATCAAATCCCAGCCTATCATCCAGGCAACTAGTTCACCAAAAGCTGCATAGCTATACGTATGGGCACTTCCTG
Source organism: Brevibacillus sp. NRS-1366 (assembly GCF_050467985.1). Lineage (NCBI taxonomy): Bacteria > Bacillati > Bacillota > Bacilli > Caryophanales > Paenibacillaceae > Brevibacillus > Brevibacillus sp. NRS-1366. Next base: position 212,163 of record NZ_JBITPN010000021.1, read on the forward strand.
ACACCGGAACGGTAGAAGCAAACTCTGCATAACAAAGAGCGGAAAAGGCACAGGCGAGCCCGGAGAGAACAAACGACAAAACAAGAGCGGGACCAGCGTGCTCCGCTGCCGCTACCCCTGTGAGGACAAAAATGCCTGTACCCACGATCGCGCCGACTCCTAGCATGGTCAGGTCAAATGCACTCAATGACTTTTTTAGCGCTCCCTTCTTGTCCTCTATCTGTTCAAGCAAGTAGGTGATGCTTTTTTTCCTTAGCAGTTGTTGCTTGATAGACACGTATGATATCCCCCCACACTCACATTCCGCTCACCATTTTTTCTATCTAAAACAGTTGGAGTATGATCTGTAGAGAGCCATATTATGCATGTATGTCAAGAAATCCCCTTTATTCAAGGTGTATCTGGCTTTGAATTCGCTGCCTATCCTAGCTTCGCTTGCTTTGGTGCCAATCCTCTTCCAATCACATTAGCGGAAATAGGCCTGTATCCAAGCTCCCTCGCCCAAATAGACAATTGCCCCATATGATGTATCTCATGCGCGATCACATGTCGTAATATTTCCCCTTTCGTGTGTCCCTCTTCACTCCATGATACGACCACGGGCTCATTGTCCCATTCGTCTGTCCATGTATCCAAAAACGCGGCAACCTCTTCCCGCCAGGCGTCGGACAGCTCCTTTACCTGCTGGAGTGATACGTGATCTCCATAGGAAACCTGCACATCCGGCTTTCCTTGTATTCCCCTCAGCCAGCTATACTCTACATCGGCAATATGAAACAAGGTGTAGAGGATGGTGCCTGCTCCACCTTCACGCTGGCGCAGCAATTCTTCACGGGAAAGCTGCTTGCACCAATCAAACCACTCATCTCTTACTTGCCAATTGTATTGAAAAAACAGCTTCACTCTACTCCACCCCCAGAAAGAATCGCCCTGCATGGACGGTATGCGTTTTAATTAGATGACTATTAACTATTCCTCTTCATAATAGCACGTATGTTCGCCATCTCGTATAAATAAAGAAGAAAACGACTATTTTCCATCGTTCAAATGGTTGTGCAAGGAAGGAACAGGCGAAACGCCCCAGCTCCTCGGGTCCACCGTATATACTTACTCACATCTAAATAAAAAACGCCGCTCATTTAAGAACGGCGTCCTTACCTAGTATTTTCATTTACGAGAAAGCGATCGCAAATCCACCTGAAAGGAGATACAGGTAACTCGATACTTCCTGATTCGGTTTAACGATTTGCTGAATCGCGCGTACATAGAGCCTAATCTGTCCCTCGTACCTTCTGGTCAGTTCCTCGATGGCTGCAGCAGAAGGTTCTTTTGCCATCCAGTCTGTCTTGAAATCAATCAGGACCAGGCTGCCGTCAGGCTCTTCAAGAAGACAATCGATCACCCCTTGAACGATCACCTGCTCAATACTTTCCTCTCCAAGCTCTGGTTCTACCTCGCGGGCAGGGATGACCAATGTAAACGGCAACTCGCGATGTACCACCCGTGCCTGCTTCATTCGTTGTCCAAGCGGATCGGTAAAAAATCGGGCGATTTGCCCCACATCCACCGCCTGCACTTGCTCTTCGGTCAAAAAGCGACGGGCCGCAAGCGAAGACAACTGCTCACGGATATCCTCCTCGTCCAATGGTCGCTGCAAGTCGAGATGCTGCATAATCAGGTGAGTAATGGTGCCTTTTTCCGCCCCTGTTATGCGACCCCGTTTTTGCTCCGCCAAAAACTTGGGCCTTTCTGTAATCGATGGGAGCACAACTTGATTGCCGCTTTTGCTCGTCTTGGCCTGCCGCTTCAATTCACTGACACTCCACTTCGCTTGTACGCGAGGGGCGATCGTATGTGGATCCTTCCAGCCCAGACGACTCTCCACAATACTTTGGAGCAGCTCATCTGCCGGACGATCGTCGATGGGCTCCCGTTTCGTCATGCGCTCCCACACGGACATATCGCCCAATTGCGGTTCCGTCTGCGCTCGCAGCTCATCTGCCTGATAAAAGTGGAATGACCATACCGACTCATCTGGAATCGTCCGGACTCTTACCACCTCGCCAGTTCCCTGCGTCTCTGGATAGGAACGCAGCATACCTGCCTCGGGATGGCGCAGCATGGCACGTCCTACCCAATCCAAATAGCCTTTTGCCTGAACCAGATCTTCGTCACTGAGGCGCTCTCCCTCGTCCTGTCGCCCCCAATCTGTAATGCTTTTTGCCAAATCCTTTGCTGCCCCAACGAGAATCAGCTTTTCACGTGCACGAGTCAATGCCACATACAGGACGCGCATCTCTTCGGCCAGCATATCCCGCCTGAGCTGCTGCCGAATCCCCAAAGCGGCGAGACTCGGATAGCGAACCTGCAACGAAGGTTCCACAGCTATAGGCCCAAAGCCAAGATCCTTGTGCAACAGGAACTGACTCTTTAAATCCATCGTATTAAACTGCTTGCCCATCCCCGCTACAAACACAACGGGGAATTCCAATCCCTTACTTTTGTGGATTGTCATGATTCTGACGACATCCTCGTTTTCCCCGATCGTCCGGGCTTCGCCCAGGTCATTGCCCGCCTCCTGAAGACGGTCGACGAAGCGTAGGAACCGGAACAACCCACGATACGATCCAGACTCATATTGTCTTGCACGATCGTACAAAGCACGCAAATTTGCCTCCCTTTGCTGGCCATTTTCCAAGGCCGCCACATAATCGAGGTAACCGGTCTCCCGGTACAAGACAGAGAGCAGCTCTGATAGTGCGCCTCTGCGTGCTTGAGACCGCCAGTCCCCCAGACGGTTAAAAAAATAGCGCAGCCGTTTTTCCCAAGGCTCCCGGGGGTCACGGTCCTCGGCATACTGAACGACAGCGAGATGGAACGGACCGGAAGCATATTGAATGCGGATCTGGGCGAGATCTTCCTCACGAAGGCCAACTATCGGAGATCGTAATACCGCAGCCAGGGGAATATCCTGCAACGGGTTGTCAATCACTCGCAGCAAGGAAAGCATCGTCTCTACTTCTGTCGCTGCGAAGTACCCCGCTGTTTGCTCTGCATACACAGGGATGCCAGCGGCTTTCAGCTCCTCTTGCAGCGTCTGGCCCCAGCCTGCAGTGGCTCGCAGCAAGATCACGATATCACGATAGGCCAGAGGACGCAGTCCCCCTGCCTTTTTATCAAAAACAAGCAGAGGGGCTTCTCCCTCGCCGGGCTCCATCCAGCGGCGAATCCGACTGGCGATCAATCGCGCTTCCAGTTGTGCTGCGCTCGCTTCTTCTCCAGACTCTCCCGATCCGTCCGGAATGCCCGTATCTGACTCTTCCACAGCTTCGGTCGCTTCTGCTGGTCCAGACTCTATTTGGCTGTCGCTGCGGTCAATGAGGTGCATTTCTACGCGCAGACGGTCTGTTTCCACCTCAGGATAAGCGGCGCGATTGATCAACTCCGCAGACCGATCGTAATCAATCTCACCTGCTCCGGGAGACATGATCTGGCGAAACAGGAAATTAACAGCGTCCACTACTTCTCGTCTGCTGCGAAAGTTGGCTGCCAGATCAATTCGCAGACCGAGAGTGCTTACATCCTCTTTTTCGAGGTCAGCTCCCTCTTTTTGATAGGTCAAGTATTTATCGAGAAACAGCTTGGGCTCTGCCAATCGGAACCGATAAATACTCTGCTTGACGTCACCTACCATAAAGCGATTTGCTGCGGTACCACTCGTTTTGTCCTGGGAAACCATTTGAAGAATAGTCTCTTGGACCAGATTGATATCTTGATACTCATCGACTAGAACCTCGGCAAACTGCGCTCGCAGTTGCTCCGATACGGAGGATGGCATCACGCTTCCCGCTTCATTACGCTTGGTCAGTACACGCAGGGCGAGATGCTCCAAATCGCCGAAGTCGACCAGGCTTCGTGCACGCTTTTCCTTTTGAAAGGCGTCAGCGAACGTAGTCACGAGCCTCGCAAGTGTTTGCATATGCGGTGCTATACGTTCTAAATCAGCCAAATACTGCTCGGTTGTCATCGAGAAATATTGCTCGATTTGCTCCCCCAATTCCTTTTTCACGCTGTTTCGCAAATCTTGCACTTGTTCCTTGATAGCGGGATCAGTGCCTTTCACCGGAGGCAGTTTGGCAAAGACAACTCCACGCACTGCTTGAACAGCCGCTTCCCAGCCAGCTGCACACGAATTGCTAGCGTACTCCAATGCGGCTGCCTCGGATTCCAGCAGGGGCAGGTAAGCAGCAGGGCCGTCTGGTGATGACGCCAAAAGCACGGCCCTTCTCATTTTCCCTGCCATTCCTCCCAATGCAAGCTCCAGGGAACGCAGCACACTTCTAGTCCAAAGAAGTCCATCCAATCCGCGCTCCTTGCTTCTTTCAAACATTCCCGCAGCTTCCTCTAACCAATGTGCCGGATCGGGGTGACTGCGTGAAAACTCATACAGACGCAATAACAGAATGGTAAGCGCCTGGTCATCCTGTCCGTCCAGCATGACGTCGGCCAGTGCGTGAAAATCTGCGTCATCTTCGTACCAGGCTTCCAGTTGCTCCTCGAGAACGTCCTGACGCAGCAGCTCCCCTTCTAGCTGATCGGCAATGCGAAAATCAGGGTCGAGATCGATCAAATAGTAGTACTGACGCAGGATTCCGAGACAAAAAGAGTGCAGTGTCGTGATTGTCGCTCTTTGCAGCAAGGCGAGCTGACGGCGCAAATGCGCAGAATGCGGGTCGTCCTTCAATGCTTTGCGTAGAGCATCGCCAATCCGATGGCGCATTTCGGCCGCTGCTGCATTGGTAAAGGTCACTACTAAAAGCTGATCGACCCCAATCGGGTCGCTCTCATCCATGATTCGCCGGATAATTCGCTCTACCAGCACAGAGGTCTTGCCTGAACCCGCTGCGGCAGCTACCAGCAAATTGTTCCCGCGCTGCGTAATCGCTTGCCACTGTTCATCTGTCCACTGCTCAGGCTTGGCCTGTGGTCGTTGCTCCGTCACCCTGGCTCTCCCCCTCTCCTGTCAGCTGCTCGGCTAACATGCTCCATATTTGCTTGTTGTTCCATTTTGACAGTTGACGATGCCCATTTCCGCCAGTCTCTTTGTCAAACTGGCAAACAGGCTTGTACGAGCAGTAATCACATGCCGTCATGGTTCCATTGGAATACGGTTCGATGTGAATCTCTCCATTGGTCATACGCGTACTGATTTCCTTGACTGTATCGCGAACGTAGGTGGTCAACGCCTGAAACTGCTCTGCAGTTGCTACCGATGAACGTGAGGAGAGAGTCCCGTCCTTTTTGATCTCAAACGGGACGAGCTCTGATGCTCCTTGCTCCACCTGGGCATCCATCATTCGCGCCAGCTCGGGATCGGCTAGCATCAGCCCTTTCATCCGCAAGCGCTTCGCCCGTTCTTTTGCTGCTTCATCGGAACTCAAAAGACGCTTTGCTGTAACGAATGGATCGGCAACCTGATAGTAAAAGACGCCGCCCATTTCGGCTTTTCTCCCCAGCCACTGTTCTGCATTCGCAACGACCACATCGAGGTAAACCAAAAGCTGCAGATTCAGACCGTTCCATACGTCAGAAAGCTGTAGCTGCTTGGGACTCGACTTGTAATCAATGACCCGCAAATATGGAACTTCGCTATCCAGCGACTGGTCCACACGGTCGATTCGGCCAATCAGTTGCAGATCCACGCCATTCTCCAGCGACAGCGCAAGACCTGGCAAGTCTGCGTTTGGCCCAAAGGAAACCTCTAGCCCGACTGGGGCGAAGCGGCTTCGCTTTGCATGTTCACCTAATACGAAAATCGCTCTGCCCACCGCTCTTTTCAGCTTGCCTGACAAGTAACGGTAGCGCGCCGTCCTCGTCAAAATACTGCTTCGTGTAGCAGGAACCAGCTCTTCTACGACCTCGCTCGCCAAATCCATGCTATTGGCCTCGGTCAGTCTACCCCACTCCATGTTTTCTTCGTTCATTTTTTCAACAGCCCGTTTGAGGGAAGCATGGAAAAGCTCGCCGACATCAAATCGCTCCAGCTTGTATAGGGTGCGCTCCGAAAGCTTAAGTCCATGCGAAGAAAAATGAGAAAACGGACAGGACTGGAACCGCTCCAGTCGCGAAACACTCATTTTCAACTGCTTGCCGTACAAAGTCGCGCTCGTGGCTCTATCTAACTCACCCGGTTGGTTTCTGTAACGCAAACCGGACAATAGCCATTTTTCCCGGGAAACCTCTGGAGAAGAACGTATGAACCAGTCGTATACCTCCCACCAAAATGGCGGAAGTTCCCCTGTTTTTTTCATCCCCCGAAGCAGTGTCAGCAAATGACTGAATACACGCCGTCGATTGCCCAGCAAAAAGGTATCTTCTGTTTGCTCGCCTGTGGGTTCGTTATAAAATACCTGTGAAGCGACATCAGGAAGCACTTCCTTGACGCGGGCAAATACGGAAGAAGGCAGCAGTGCCTTGCCTTCGTGGTCTGCGAGGGCACAGCTAAGCAAGAGTCTCTCTGACGGTCTCGTCATCGCCTGGTATAAGAGATACGGCTCCGCCATCAAACGCTGCTTGGCTCCCGGAGCCAGAGTCAGACCCATTTCCGCTAACCGCTCACGCTCTGCCTCATCCAAGATTCCTTCTTCTTTTGGACGCAAGGGGATGACTCCCTCATTTACTCCCAGCAAAAACAGTGCTTTTACTTCTGGCTGACGCGAACGCTCTATCGACCCTACCAGCACTTGGTCCAGTGCGGGGGGAACGAGGCCTAGCTCGATGGTTTCCAAACCGCTATCGAGGACGCGGGCAAATGTCGCAAGCTCCATACTTTCCTCGCCCATGACCTCCACCACTTGATCCATCAGCTCAACCAGTCCGGTCCACACCTGTCCATGCACCTGTGCCGCGTCCAAATCGCCGTCCTTTTCCGCCATTCGCTGCCAATATTCCAGCTTGCCCGGTACATCGAGCGTCAGCAGGAGATTGTACAAAGCAGTCGTCATGTCGCGTACGTTTTGACGCGTGGCCTGCTTCATCTCCATTTCAAAAGCGAGAAGCGGCGCAGCGTATTTTCTCCGCAGCTCATCGGCAATCGCATCTTCCTCAGTCCCTGACTGACCACGAAAACGCCAGGCCGATTCTTCTCCCCATTGATAACCAAATACGCCATGTGCCAGCACATAATTTTCTAGTCGGTCAATTTCTTTGCGCGTCGTAGCTTCATCAGTGATCCCTACCGTGAGCAGGTCGGTTTTCAGACAGCGAAAGACCGCATCGTAGCGCCATCTGGTCACAATCACCTCAAGTGCCGAGCGAACCAGCTCCACCAACGGATGGTGCATGACCGTCCGCTTCTGATCGAGGAAGTGAGGAATGCCGTAGTCCGTAAAGACAGCAGCTATCTCATCTGCATACGTTCCGATCTCTCGCAGCAAAATCCCCATGTCCCTCCAGCGGTATCCTTCTTCTCTGGTGAGAGCCAACATTTTCAGGGCAACCGCCTCTACCTCAGCCCGTCTGTTAACTACTGAGAGCAGAACTACCTCATCTGTCCGCCCAGATTGGGGGGCAGCTCCTGTGTCCCCCCATTGAAAATAGACTTGCTCCATATGCCGTAGCCGCGGACTGCTGGCAAACCGGTGCGATTCTGTCAGCAGCATCGGCCTTACTACCGTGACGCCTGCTTCGCGTGCCATCAGCGTAAGATCCTGATAGGTACGCAGCGTAGGATGGAACAACCCCAGCTCATCGACCGAAGCTTCACGTTCGTTCGGATCAAGCGCGAGCGCAATGGTCACCTGTTTGGCATGCGTCATCAATTGGTCGATCAAACGCAGTTCCTGATTCGTAAACCCTGTAAATCCATCTATGAAAATCTCTGCTTGTCTGATGTAGGCGGAGTCTCTCACCATGACAGCTACCCGATTCAGGATGTCATCCGCATCACAGTAGCCTTCCGCCAGATACGCTTCGTACGCGTTCATAATCAGTCGCAGGTCGTTTACCTTTTGATTTAAATTGGCGGTACCCCACTCCACATTTTCCGAGGGAGGAAAAGAAACGCCGTAAGACTTGCACTCACTGATCAAGCGACCGAGCTGAGAGGCAAATCCCGGTTGCATCGCAGAGCGGCCAAACACTTGAAGCTCTTCTTTGTGCCGCTCCAAAAGCATCCGCAATACCATATGCTTACCCAAATCATCGACAGGCACAGTCGTCAAATCGCCTAGCTCCTGCATCAGTCGATGAGCCAGTCGGCCAAAGCTGAGCACTTGCGTCCCCATCACGCCACCTAGCTCAGGAAGTGTGGCTAGCGCATACTCTGCCTGAAAGCTGGCCTGTTCAGGAACGAGCAGGATCATCGGTGAACCGAGCGGCTTATCCCGCAGCCGTTCTTGAAGCTGTCGATGGATGGCGTCCGTTTTTCCAGTTCCCGCCCGTCCCAATATAAATTGGACTGCCATGAATTTCTTCCTCCTTACTCCATTTCCAGCTGGAGTGTGCTTCCTTTTCCCATTGGTTCAGCTGGTGTCACGACCAAACGCCGCGGCATGCGGACACGGATTTCCGGGACATGGCTGATCACACCAATCGTAAAGTCGTCCATGCGGAGTCGTTCCAATGCATCCATGACGACTTCCAACAGCTCGGGATCGAGTGTTCCAAAGCCTTCGTCCAGAAAAAAGAACTCCAACCGTCCTCCGCGCATCTGAATTTCCATAGACAAGGCTAGCGCAAGCGAGAGAGAGGTCAGGAAAGTTTCTCCGCCAGATAACGTACTGACCGATCGACGCATCCCTCCGGCTCCCTCATCACGCAAGACGAATTCACCCTCGTCCCCGATCTCCAAACCGTAACGATTGGCAGTCATTCGCTTTAAATGGTACGAAGCGTCGCGAGCGATCGAAACCAGCTTTTCTTCTGCGATAAACTGGACAAATGCCTTCGCTTCAAACAGCTTTTTCAGCTCTTCCAAGCGGCTTTGCTCGTCTTGCTGGCCTTCGAGTTGCTTGTACAGCTCTTGCCATTTGACATGGTTTTTTTCCATCCGGTCGACATACTCTTTTGCCACTGCCACTTGTTTTTGCACGTCCTGAAAGATTTGCTCCCACTGTTGCCACGCCTCTTTTGCAGCGGCAAACTCTTCTGTAGTGAGAGTGCGGCCCCCTACAGCCTGAACCAACCGGTCTTCCTCATAGCGAAGCTGTCCCAGGACTCGTTCATACGCTTCCACTTGTTCTTGTGCCTTAGGTAGCTGTCCGCGTTCTTCGTACAACTGCTTTACCTGATCGATAGTTGCCATACCGTACTGCTGCAAGCCGTGATACACCGTTTCATGCGCCTCTTGGCGTTGCCGGGTCAGAACCGCTAAAGCTTCGGAATACTTAACCAGATTGTTCTGTACCGTTTCACGTGCTTCTGCTGCTTCCTTGCGTTTAATCTCCGCTTGAGCAGCAGCTTGCCGTAATCCTGTCAGTCGCTCCTCTACTTGAGCGAGCCTCTCCTGTGCGGGCTGTCCGCCAGTCCGCTCCAACCACTGCATATGCTTTTGTTCCCACATGCGTTTTCTGTCTGCCAGCTTTTCGCTGATTGCAGCTACTCGCGACTTTCCTTCGATTTGACTGGTCTTGCCCGTTTCGACTTGGGACAAAAGCGAACCGCGCAGTGCTTCCTTTTCCACACGGATTCGCGCAAGCTCTGCCAGACGTCGGTCCATTCTCCCGATTTCCTCGTAACGCTGTTCAATTTCCTCCACGAGCACGTCTTTGCGTTTGGCATCCAGCTCCATCGCTGCACGCTCAGCCAGTATTGCAGCCGTTTCCAACCGGACTTTTCCTTCCTCTACCGTCTTTTGAAACTGCTCCTGAAGAATCACGCTTCGCTCCAAAAGGCGCTTCTGCTCTGCCTCTTCCTCACGCAGCGACTCTACCTGCTTTTGCAGTCGCTCCTGCTCTTCTTTTGCCCGTTCGCGCTCTGCCTGTCTTTGAGACAGCTCTTTTTCCTCGCGCTGGTAGACTCCCAAGAGCACTTCGAACGATTCTACATCCCATGGTGTTCCGTATCCGCGGCACTCTGCCTGGATTGCCTCTATTCGTCCTTCCAGTCCACTACGCTCTTCTGTTAGAGCAGCTAACCGTTCGTCATAAGCAGCCAGCTCTCCTTTTGCCCCGAGCAGCGCTTCCTTGGCAAGACTAGACTGCTGCTCAGCGGAACGCAGCTCTTCTTCCGCTGTTTTCATTCGGGCACGCAGCTCATCTCCCTGCGATCCTGCCAATGCAGCGTCATGACTGTCATTACCATGCTGATGGTGAGTAGAACCGCATACCGGGCATTCTTTGCCATCCTCGAGACGCTCGCGGAGGAACCGTGCCATATTCTCTTGCTGCCACTGCTCCCACTCCTGCCGAAGCTGATCACGCCTGGCAAGCCTCCCTGCAACAAGCGCTTCACTTTTATCAAATGCCTCGGTCAATTCACGATAGCGAGCGGACACTTGCTCCCGCTCCCCAGCAATGCGCTGCGATTTTTCCTGCCAGCCAGCTACTTGTTGCAAGACTTCTCGCCACTGACGACCGATTTGCTTCATTTCCGCCAGCACATTCCTCGCTTGCTCCCAGTCTGCATCGCTCATCTGTGGCTGCCCCGCAAAAACGGCCACCTGCTCCTTTAGCTGCGCCAGCCTGTTTGCACTTGCTTCCCAGCCAATCCGGTGCTCATTTGCCGCATTCGTTGCCTGCTGCAGCTGTTGCATAGCTGCTGTCTGCGCCGCTTCCAGCTCTTGCTGCTTCGCTTGTTCCCGCTCCCACTGCTGCTTCGCTTCTCTGGCCCTAGCGATCTGGTCTCGCCATTCGGGAGTGACTGCAGTCTGTCGCAACTGTTCCTCCAACTGCTTCCACTCATCCTCCCACTCTTGCAAGGCTGCTTCGTCCCGAACCAGTTGCTCCTCTACCTGGGTAAGTGCAAGCGACACTTCATTCCATTCCCGTTCGAGGCCTGTCCACTCTTCGCGGATCGCCTTCAGCTCCTCTTCCCATTCGAGGGCTTGAGAGAGCCTTCCTTTTTGCAGTATCAAGTCTGGCTCTTGAATCGTCAGCTCAGAATGTGCGCGCTGGTACTCGCTGTCTGCTGCCTCCATAGCAAGATTGGCCTTTTCCTGCTCTTTCGTACTTTGTCCCAGAGCCTGCTCGGTCGAAAGCCACTCCTTGTCCAAACGCTCATATTGCTGCACCAGCGGATAGAGGCGAATGCTGGATTCCCAGTTTTGAATGCTGGACTTCCAGACCTTTATCTCCTCTTCTTTGGCTGTATGTTCCCGCAAATGCCGTTGTACCGAAGCCAGCTCCTGCTGCCATTGATATAGCTGCTCCAGTTCCTTTTGCTTTCCGGCCAGCTCCTGCTTCTGCTGCGTGAATTCCTGTTCTTTTTGAGCCGCTTCCCCAAAAATTTGCCGTGCCTCTTCAAGCGCCTCGGGGCCTGCCTCGCCCAAAGCAGCCATCTCCAGCTGCAACCGATGCATCTGTTCCTTTGTCTGCTCCAACGCATGCCGGACACGCTCACTCAGCTTTTCACCATAAATGTGCAGACGAAACATCCGCTGGAGCATCTCGTTTCGCTCGCTCCCCTTTAAGGTCAAGAAACGGGAGAACTGACCCTGCGGCAAGACGACAGCACGGGTAAAGTCTTGCAGGGTGAGACCAATCAATGCCTCGATCGCGGCGGTTGCTGCAGTCGCCTTGGACTCCAGAACGACATCTGCCTCTCCGGTAATGGCTCCCGATTGAATTAGTCTCACTTCTGGCTGACGCTTATTTCCTTTTTTGTCCAGACCAAATTCCCGCTCTACGGTGTACTGCCTGCGGTCAGCCCCTTTTCCCAGCTCAAAGGTAAACGAAACGAACACGCGCTGCTCCAACTGGTTCAGTACTTCCTTGGGATGGTTCCCCCCGCCGAGGCGCACGACCTGCCCGTAGAGAGCCAGTGTTATCGCATCCAAAATCGTGGATTTACCGCTTCCAGTAGGACCGAATATCCCAAACAGTCCCGCCTGGCAAAGGATTTCGAAATCAACCTCTTGCATTTCCCGGTAGCTGTGCATCCCAGCCAGCTTCAATCGTATCGGTCTCACTGCGCTTCCTCCTCTCCCCCGGTCTCAGCCAGCAGTCGCTGAAACAGCGCTACCAATCGTTCATCCGGCTCGGCTCCCCGTCTCCGTTCATAAAAGCGGCGAAACAATTGATCCGAGGTCAGCTCCGTCAGCTCGACCCTCTGCGCCCCTGCTTCTACCTCGCTATCTTCTCTGATTACGACGCGCTGGATCTTGAGGAAGTCGTCACTGAGCTTGCGGACACGCTGAAATTCTGCCGGGTCGATGACATCAGAGACGTGCAGCTCCAGATCAATCCATGCACCTGCATCCCGTCCTTCTGCAAGCCATCGCTCCACCTGGGCAATCCCTTCTGTTGCTCTCCAGCGTGCTAAAGGCCTGCCGCTCGTCAAATAAATGATTTCCTCGCGCACGTCTTCTCCAGGGACCACCTCGACCAAGACGACAGCCTTGCTTTGTCCTGCTTCAGAAAAGCTGTAGGAAAGCGGCGATCCGCTATAGCGCACCAATGGCTTGTCACTTAGCTTTTGCAAGCGATGCAGATGCCCAAGCGCCACGTAATCAGCATTCTTCGGAAAAGCTTGCGGTGAAACAGTCAGCGCTCCCCCGATTTGTATGGGACGCTCCGAATCCGTTTCCATTCCTCCCATGACAAACAGATGGCTGGTGACCAGATTGACGGTATCCGCACGAAAGTGGCTGGATAGCTCGTCGAACAATTGGGCAATACGCTCGGAAAAGGCCAACTGCATCTGCTCCTGGGTAAAGCTCTCGCTGAGCAGTTCTTTTAACCGAGATTCAGAAGGATATGGCAGCGCAAGCACAACCGCATGATGCTCACACCCAGGCACCGCAAGCTCCAGCCATGAGGGGCCTCCCTGGACAATCCTTACCCGGTCATGAGGAGTTTCCTGCACTTGCAGTGGGGCTTCCTTAGGCAAGCCCAAAAGCACAATGCCGTGCTTGGTCGCCAGTGGCGCTGCCGCTCTCACCCTCTCAGGCTGATCATGGTTTCCGGCGATGACGACAACCCCACGTTTGCCCTCTGCGGACAATCGCTCCAAAGCCTCATAAAACAGCTCTTCTGCCCAGGCAGGCGGATTGACTGAATCGTACACATCACCCGCAATCAGAACCAAATCAACCTTTCGTTCATCGGCAATGCGAGCTAGCTCGTCCACAAAGGCCGCCTGCTCCACCCGTCGATCCCTGCCTTCCAGCTGTCGCCCGAAATGCCAGTCGGCTGTATGTAAAATACGCATGAATTCCATCCTTTCGCCACGATCATGTGTTTGCTTTTTATTGTAACAAAAGACAGCGCTGTACGTGGTTGAAATTTACTCCACTTTTATTAGGTAGACACCCAGGCATTTTTTAACGTCGTTCGTATACTGTAGCGTAATGCATACATGAGATGGGGTGAAATTTTGAAAGATGGGAATCGTCCAAAATTATCATTTTCTCATGAACGTGGGGATATGGAAGACTTCATAGAGCTGCAGCAGTTATTGGCAGGTCCGCATAAAATTCTGTATGAGGGTACTAGTGAGTATCAAAATGTGCTGGTTTTAGAATCTCCAAATATACAGATGTACTTGAATAATCAGTTGCAATTCAACTCGATGGACGAACGGATTTATCACGAAGCTCTTGTTCACCCTGCTATGAACCTTGCTCACAAGCATGATCGTGTTTTGTGTGTAGGCGGTAATGATGGTCTGTTGCTGCGTGAAGTTTTCAAATATGCGGATGTCAAAGAAGTCGATTTGGTTGGTATCTCCCTAAGTTTACTGAATGTCATCAAGCAATTGCCTGAAATGAATGCCCTCAACGAGCGAGCGTTGTTCGACAAGCGCTTGAGAGTTTTTGGTGAGGATATTAATACGTACTTAACAAGGGAAAGCGAAAAATACGATGTGATCATTGTAGATTTTCCAGACCCGGTCAATAAAGAAATTGGGAATTTCTATTCATTGCCGATTTTTAATGGTCTATTCTCCCTTTTATCCGAAGATGGCATATTAGTTTGTCAGTCACATTCTCCGAAGAAAGTACCATTGTTGTTCTGGAGTATAGCACGTACACTTGAAAGTGCCAGTTTTAAGACACTTAGCTATCATCTGACTGTCCCTTCATTTGGTGATTGGGGATTTCATATCGCAGGAAAAAACCCTCTTGTTTGGCAGAAAAAGAATTTCACTATTCCACATCGAACACTTCCTGAAGATATATCGGCATGGTTTCAATTCCCCACACAGGTTCTATCCGTTCGCAAGAGTGCCCATGTCAACACAGTAGACAATCCAAACATGCACAAACTCTACTCCCCTCTGCTTCCAGATCCGACAGCAAAGCTCATCGCTTTAAGCGGTCTCCAAGATTACGATCAAAGTAATTCGAACGAAAATAGTTCCAGTGACACCGAAGACTTAATTGAATTGCAGCAATTGCTGTCTGGACCCAACCGGATCCTGGAGCAAGGCTCCTTTGACGGTAACCAAGTTTTTATCATCCAATCGAAAGATGTTCGTATGTACTTGGATAAGCAGTTGCAATTCAGCTCTTTGGATGAACGAATTTACCATGAAGCACTCGTTCACCCCGCAATGACACTTATTCCCAAACGTGAACGTATCCTAATAGTAGGGGGAGGCGACGGATTTGCCGTGCGAGAAGCCCTCAAATATACGGATGTGGGGCACGTTGATCTTGTAGATCTTGATCCGCTAGTTCTTAAAGTGGCAAAGAGTGTAAAAAAAGTGGCGTCATTAAATGAACATTCTTTGAGTGATACACGAGTCACGATCCATCAAATGGATGCCCGTGTGTTTTTGTCGAAGCAAGGGGATTTTTATGATGCCATAATTGTTGATTTCCCAGATCCTGCCGATGAAGTGGTAAGCAGCTTGTATACGGCAGAGTTCTTTCATACCATGTTCCAGCATTTGACTCCGAACGGCGTCTTGGTTTGTCAATCTCATTCACCGGAGAGCGCTCCGTCTGTGTACTGGAGCATAGGAAAAACACTTAAAAGCATAGGATTAAACACCCTAAGCTACCACGTCACTGTACCCTCGTTCGGTGATTGGGGATTTCATTTGGCGGCAAATAAGCCTCTTGTGTGGGGGGATAGAAAGATCACCGTTCAGAATGAAACGATTCCGGAAAAGCTCAACTCGTGGTTTCATTTCTCGAAGAAAATCCAATCTGTTCGGAGGCATGCCAAGGCAAACAGAATGAGCAACATTAACTTACACAAATTATATATGAAGGAAGTCGGAGTCAACTAAAAGTCTGCTAGTTACGTATATTAGGATTACATGTGTTTGATCCGGACAGCAGCTGAAAGGAGGATTTCATGGTTAATAGGATACGGCAAATGGTATCTGACGGTTCTCTGTTCGATGCAAGAACTGTGTCCCTCCGCGATTATATTTCCAAGGATGACGAGCCGGACGGAAAGTACCGAATTCTGCGCCGAGTTAAGACGCCGATACAGCGAATCGCGGTAGTCCGGCAAAAAAATGGGGAAGTGCTGGTCTATGGTGATGGCTACGTGATGTTTGGAACCACAGAGGATGACAATATGTGGGCCGAAGCCTTGGTGCATATACCTATGTCCGTTGCCCAGACACCGAAGCGAATCCTGATGATTGGCGGCGGCGGTGGAATTACAACGCGAGAAATCCTTCGATACACTGAGGTGAATAAGGTCACGGTGATTGACAAAGACGATGTAATGATGGATTTAGGGAAAACATTCAAGCCTCTGGTTAAATTTAATAAGGGCTCGCTGAACGACCCCAAGGTGCGCACAATAATAAAGGACGGCAGGGCATTCGTGGAGAAAAGCCGGAAGCAGTGGGATGTCATCATCATTGACATCCCAGAACCCAGCAATAAGGCCCTTGCACTTGGCAAACTGTACAGCAGGGAGTTTTACAGACTCCTGAAACAAAGACTAACACCAGGCGGAGTGATAGCTATTGCTTCCTCCATTCTATCGGAGATGCCAGAATTCTGCTGGAGTATTGTGGCAACCCTTAAGGCAGCTGGTTATTATGTGTTGCCCTATCACTTCGACGCCATAGAGAAATATGAACAGGACTGGTGCTTTTGTTTAGCAGCCACCAGACCGATATCGCCCAGTGACGTGAACATTCAGATCGACACCAGCTTCCTGACTCCAGAAAAAATCAAGGATATGCTGCAGATTCCACTCAAGTATCAGCAAAAGTGGAGTGATAGAATGATTCAGACCGATAGCAACAAGGTTTTAGCTACAATCCATGAGCAACACTGAAGGGAATCGTTTGCTCACATCCCTATGGATTTTTTTCAAAAGCCAGCTTCATGCCAAATAGCAGTAGCACCAATCCCG
Organism: Brevibacillus sp. NRS-1366; assembly: GCF_050467985.1. Taxonomy (NCBI): domain Bacteria; kingdom Bacillati; phylum Bacillota; class Bacilli; order Caryophanales; family Paenibacillaceae; genus Brevibacillus; species Brevibacillus sp. NRS-1366. The sequence continues at coordinate 228,650 of NZ_JBITPN010000021.1, forward strand.
ATATGCCCTGAACAGCACGCTGCGTAGAAGGCTTCTTCATCCACGTACTCATCAGATCAATGACGTACACATAGAGCAAAAACCAGATAACGGTGAGAACCGTATAGGTTATTCCCATCATGAGAAACGGGAAGAATGGCTCACTGCCCGCCGGCAAAAATTGCGGTAGAAAGGTAAGGAAAAAAACGGCTACCTTTGGATTCAAAAGATTAGTCAGAAAGCCTTGTAAAAACGCCGATTTGTGGCGATATTTTGATTCTACCTCTACTGGGGCAAAGCTCTCTTTTTTCTTAATGACGGCGTACAGGGTAGTTACACCGAGATACACCAGATAAATCGCCCCTACGTACTTGAACACCGAAAACAGCATCGCGGATTTGACAATGAGCGCAGAAAGACCACAAACAGCCGCCATCGTATGAATGAGAAGTCCGGTAGAGATGCCTGCTAGTGTTTGCAGCCCGCCTTTGCTTCCGTGTGTCACTGTGTTCTTCGTGACCAATCCCGTATCCGGGCCGGGTAAAATGATCAACAAGATGGACATCACCACAAACAGTAAAAAATGCTCCATTCCTTGCCCCACCTTCTGCAACCGATTTTGGCTTCACTATAACACAGAGCATCCACAGGCAAAATACCGGCTTTTAGAAGCTAACTGACTTACATGTGAAAAGCCGCTTTCCCGTTTACCCGGGACAGCGGCTTTTTCCAGTTGGCTTTTCTCTTTTGCTATTTCCTCAAATTGTTACGCCGAGGCGTCTTTAGCACTTGCAGGCACATGTAGCAAATGACCCCGAACAAAATCGTAATGATCATCGAGTGAATAAGGGTCGCGTACAGGTGGAGCTTAAACAATACCACGAAGCCCCCACTGAACACTTGCGCCATGACCAGCACAAACGACAGGATGCTCGCACCATAAAGATCTCGACGCGTTTCCTTAAAATGACGAACGGCGTAAATCATCGTCGCAAGGAGCAAAATTGCCAGAACCAAGGCACCGAGCCTGTGTACAAACTGAATCCCTACCTGGCCGGAAAGCTCCGGAATCAGCTTGCCACCGCACAGTGGCCAGTCGCTGCAAGCCATGCTAGACCCCGTATGACGTACGTACGCGCCCAAATAGACCACACCATACGCATAAATCGTTACTCCCCAGATCCAATTGCGAAATCCTTTGGAGACTGTTCCTTGTACGACCGCTTCCATTTTGTCCCGCTGCAGAACATACAGGCTAAGCAAAAACACACCCGTAAACGCAAGCAGCGAGAAACCAAAGTGAAGGGCCAGTACAGAAGAGGATTGCGGCCAGATTACTGCGGAAGCGCCCAGAATGGACTCCAGCACGATGAAAAACAAGCCGAACAGTGCCAGATTGCGTACTTCCTTGTTGCCCCGAAAGTGGCGCCAGCACAGCACCGAAAAAATCACTACGATAATACCGGCAACCCCGGTTATTAGACGGTGCATATATTCAATTATTGAAGCCAAGGTATACTCCGGGACCCATTTGCCATTGCAAAGCGGCCAGTCGTTTCCACATCCAAGACCGGAATCCGTTTTGGTTACGAGCGACCCGGCTATCATGACGATAAACATGACGAGAGTAGCAAGAACGGCTAGAGGTTTCAGCCATTTTTCCATAGTGAATACACCCTGTTTCTAGAGAGGATTAAGACCCTGTACAATAGTGGCCTCTTACTTATTGTCCTCTCTTACATTAATGAAACATCCCCTGTTAAACAAGGGATGTTCCGTGAACATTTGGTGAGTGTTTCGTGTCAATAATAGTGCACCATGGTGCTAATGACGATCGAAGCACAGAAAATCGTCAAATACAAAATCGAATAGCCAAACAGCTTGCGAGCCCATGCGAGATCATCCTTGGCCTTGAAGCCTTGGAACAGAAGTACCATGTACACAAGCCCCATCACACCCATGACAATCAGGTAGACATACCCTACGCTGCCATGAATGAAGAGCAACAGAGAAGCCGGGAACAATACGGATCCCCACAGCATCATTTGTCTCTTTGTTTCGGCAAAGCCTTTGACTACTGGTAGCATGGGCAGATTGCCAGCACGGTATTCTTCTGTTTTCAGCATCGCCAGCGCCAAGAAATGCGGCGGCTGCCACAAGAACAATACGAGGAACAACAGCCAAGCGGCCGAGTCCATGCTATTCGTTACCGCTACCCATCCGATCACTGGAGGAGCAGCACCGGAAATTCCGCCAATCACCGTATTGAGCGTAGTTACGCGCTTCAGTGGTGTATAGATCAACACGTAGAAAATATGACCAATCAATCCCCACACTGCAGCCAATGGGTTAGCAAAAACAGCGAGGACAGCCAAGCCAGCCAAGAGCAAACCAATCCCGACAAGCAGAGCATTTCGAGGTGAAATTCGCCCCGTTGCAAGTGCTCGGCCTTTGGTCCGTTCCATTTTTTTATCCAGGTCACGATCATAAAAGTTGTTTAACGCCGCACCTGACATAATCACCAAAGCAGTACCTATCATGGTGAAGATTGCGAGTACCCAGTCTGGATATCCATAAGACGCCAACCAAAGGGCTGCGAATGTAGTCATCAGGTTGGACATCGTAATACCAGGCTTCGTCAGTTGTACATAATCACGCCAAGTTGCCTGTTCTACCGATTGTGTATGCAAAGAGGGATCGGTTTGGAGCGATTCCTGCATAGTCACTTGCTGGTCCACGTTTTGTACCTCCTGTCCTGAATCTATCTTCCAAAAATAACATCGATAACGCCCGCTGTTTCACCGCCAGGATAAATCAGGTACAACAAGGTATAAACCGTTGCGCCCGTAATCGCTGTGATGAACCAGACAATAGAAGTCCAAGGACCAATTTTTCTATGCTTTGCATAATTCTTTTTGTAAGCGTGTCTGATCGTGACCAGTCCCATCACGCCACCAACCGTTGCCAGTATAATGTGGAAGATCAAGAAAGTCTGGTAGATCGGCTTTAAGCTGTCAGGACCGCCAAAATGGGTATTTCCGAGAAAAGCGGTTCTGGAAACATATGTGATAAAGAAGATCGTCGCACAGATTGCAGCCCACTTCATAATCTTCATATGTCTTTCTATTTGTCTCTTTGCAATCGCATACCAGCCAAAAGCGACCAGAATGCCGCTGATGACGATAAACAAAGTGCTTATTGTAGGCAACAAAATGGACATTTCCTACACCTCATTCATCTAATCTGTCTGTTTACGCTCTGCCTTCGTCAGTGGCAGGAGTTTTCATTAGGATGTTTGCAGCGGATGGCTGTAGGTCCATCGGCAAGTCTTCTTGCTTCTCTTGCTTATACCAGTGATAGAAGACATAGGCCAACACACACCCGTATACGAGTTCCTGCACCAGTTTCATAATAATCCCGCCCAAACGCTGGTCACTAAACGTATCGAGGCTAGAGAAAATCTGCGGAGCCGAAATGTAGGTGGCGTACAAAGGATTTTCAGCAAAAATAATCAGCGCACAGGCTGGGGTAATGAGTACCCCGTTCGCAAAAATATAGGTGAGTTTTTTCAAACCTGCCAGCTGCTTCTTATTATCTGATAGCGGGCTCACAATCGGCCACCACATGGCAAACGCGGCAAAGACCAGAATAACGTGATAGACAGTCATCCACTGATGATTGAGGGCTGCCGCATCAAAGATGAACGGAATATGGTAAAAGGAAAACAACGTATTGAACATAAGCGCTGCGACTAGCGGATGTGTCACTGCTCGAAGTATGGCTTTTAGTGCTTTGGGTCGAAAGATTCTTTCCAGGAGCCACTCGGGCATCGCCAGCAGCACGATGGGAGGCAGTGCAAAGTATAAGATAGATTGTTGCAGCATGTGCAAACTAAACAGGTAATGATGGCCATAATAGCTGATTGGGCTCCCCTGAGCTGTGTAAAACAATACTAAAGCAAAGATAAACAGTAATTTTTGCCGAGTTGTGGCCACTGTTGCATTGGCAAATCGCTTATGCAGCGGACCCGTCACCAGAAAATATAGACAGGCTACTAAAAGCGTAAATAGCATCACATCAGGACTCCACAAATCCGAAAACGATGCCGTCCCTACTCCGGATGACATATCGTGTTGATGACTTCCCATGAATATCCTCCCTTCCTATTAGAAAACCTGGCTACGCCATGCCTTTTGGCGGAGTCGCGGTTGCTCTTATACTGGATATGAATTTTATAAATTCCTATCTGTACTAAAAAGGGTGCCCTCTTTACATTCTTCATTATACCGTTGTTTCCACTCTTCTTAGAGGATAAAAATGAACAAAGTGTTGACAAATAGGGTGGCGAAGAAAGCAAGAAGTGGGCGGGCTGTAGGGGAGGAGAGGAAATCGGAGAAAACACTCCAGGTTCTTGGGTCACTTGCTGGGGGTCATTCCTGCACGGCTCCATGAAAAAAGAGAAACCGCGTCCAAAGTAGACGGTCCATGACGCTTCTCAGAGGTGGACGCTTAAGAGCGTGTTTCTCTTTTTTCGTTCCACCTCGGCTGTGCCCCAAAGACCTTCGCTGTTTTCTCCGGTTTCCTCTCACGAGTGTTTAGTTTTACACTGGCTTTCTTTTTGGGGGTAAACGCTGAGGGCAAAAAAAAGAAGCCCAGATCTTAATCTGGACTTCTAGCTGGAGATTGCTCCGTTTTTTATAGACCAAAGGAAACAAATTTCGTTTCCAGGTACTCATCCATTCCGAAGTGGCCGCCTTCGCGGCCGATTCCGCTTTCCTTGAAACCACCGAATGGCGCCTGGGTTTGGGTTGGCGAACCGTCATTGATGCCGACGATGCCGTATTCCAATTCCTCTGCCATGCGGAAGCAGCGTTGGTTGTCCTTCGTGTATACATATGCGGCCAAGCCGTAACGCGTGTTGTTTGCCTGCTTCACTACCTCTGCTTCGTCAGTGAATCGTACCATTGGAACAACAGGTCCAAACGTCTCTTCAACAGAAATTCTCATTTCTTCCGTTACACCCGTGATGACAGTTGGTTCGCAATAGAAGCCGTTTGCATATTCGCCATCAGTCAAGCGGTTGCCGCCGAAGACGACCTGACCGCCTTTTCCTTTTGCATCTTCAATATGCTCCAGTACTTTGTTCAGAGCGCGCTCGTTCACCAATGGACCGATTTCCGTTTCCTTCTGGCGACCGTCTCCCACCTTCGCTCTTTTCAGACGCTCAACCAATTTTTCCGTGAAGGCTTCCGCCACTTCTTCGTGAACATACAGGCGATTTGTGCAAATGCACATTTGACCGGAGTTGCGGAATTTACTTTCAAACAAACCTTTTACGGCTGCATCCAAATCAGCATCGGCAAACACGATGAACGGCGCATGTCCGCCAAGCTCCATGCTGACGCGCTTTACTTGCTTGGCTGCCCCTTCCATCAGGAGCTTGCCGACGCGAGTGGATCCAGTAAAGCCAATTTTGCTAAGCTTCGGATTATCAATGAATTCCTGGCCGATCGACTCCGGCTTGCCGACAACGAGGTTGACTACGCCTTTCGGAAAACCGGCTTGCTCGATTAGCTCAAACAGACGAATTGCGGACAAGGGCGTGCTTTCGGCAGGCTTCAGGACTACGGTGCAACCCGCTGCCAAGGCTGGGGCAATTTTACGAGCAACCATGTTCACAGGGAAATTCCATGGCGTAATCGCTCCGACTACACCCACTGGCTGACGCAGGACCATGATACGCTTGTTCGGTACGGAAGACGGGATCGTCTCGCCGTATACACGCTTTGCTTCCTCTGCGTACCAGACAAAGTTGTCCGCTGCGCCCAGCACTTCTCCTTTTGCTTCACCAAGCGGTTTACCCATCTCAGCGGAGATGAGTCCTGCCAGCTCATCGCGATTCTTTTTCACCAGCTCGGACAGGTTGTATAAGTATTTGGAGCGCTCACGGGCAGTCAGGCGAGACCAGCCGGCAAACGCCTCATGTGCAGCATCAATTGCTTTTTTGGCATCACGGCCGTCACCGAAGGAGGCTTCCCCTACTACCTCGCCCGTTGCCGGATTTGTAATTCGGGTGGTTTCGCCGCTCTGGGCAGCAACCCATTCTCCATTGATATACATTTGTTTGTACTCTCCCACGACACTCGCTCCTCTCATTCTCTTCAATAAATTGGTTTTAGAGCCTCAAACGGATTCTTGCAGTTTCGGCAATACAAAATACTGCGACAGGCTGCAGGACCAAACAGATTTTCCAGCTGTGTGTAGACAGAATCACAGAAAGGACATGACACATCCCACGAATCTCCCGGCATAAAACCTGTCGGCGGCGGTGCGATGCCAAAGCTTTTCAACTTGTCCCGAGCATCGAGAGCAATGCGGTCCGAAGTCCAAGCCGGATCATAAACGAAGCGAACCTGTACTTCTGCAATGCCTTTCACTTCTATCAGCTTTTCTGTGATGTTCTTTTTCATGATTTCGAGTGCCGGACAACCGACAAAAGTAGGGAGTACTTCAACCTCCACGACGCCCGACTCCACTCGCACCTTGTGAATCATGCCCATTTCGACCATGCTGATCACCGGGATCTCCGGATCTTTTACATCCTGCAGCATTTCCCAGCAAATCGCTTCTTGCGATTCATACTGCGTGGTTTTATCGCTCGTCATAGAGAATCACCCCTTTACCATTTCGCGGCTGGATCCATGCGGTACACTTCAGACAAGGTTGCGAGCGCTTGAGTAAGATCTGCTGTGTGCTCTCCTGCGCGTCCCTTTTCTGCGGGTACGCCAGGATCACCCGGCCAGCTCAGTCCTGCTTTTTGGAAAATGTCTTTGGTGTTGGTCAGCCATTTTTGTCTGAGCAGCTCTTCCCCTGCAATCAGACCAAAGCGGACGATGTTTTCTGCATTTTGACCGAGGCTGCAAAGCTCTCCCGCATCTTCCCACACTTTGGCAATGGCGGCCTCTAGCTTGCCGTGGGCTTCTTGTGTACTATTCGCAAGCTGCTTCAGCCATACCTGCCAGTGCATCAGGTGATAACGATGCTCTGTCAGCATTTTGCGACTAATCAGAGCAAGCGGCTCATAAGAGGATTGGAGCAGTGCTTCGAGGCGCACCTGCTTGTGCAGACCGTATACGTAGCTGCGGACAATCGCATACGCCCAATCGTAGTGCGGATTGTCGTTGTACTCGCCAGTACCGTTTTTGCGTTCAACCAGAATGGCATTGCGGAATGCTGAGGAATCACGCAGCTGTGCGAGATCGTCAGCTTTGCCCAGACCTAAGTCTTCCAGCATCTGATAGTACATCACAGCATGCCCCATCATGTCCTGAGACATGGAGGAGAAAGCCACGTCTTCCTCAATATGAGGAGCGAGCCCGAGCCACTCCGAACCCCGATAAGCGAGGATGAAATCATCGTCAGCAAGTTGGAACAACAGATCAGCCAAGGCCTGCGCGTATTCCTGGTTTTGTTTTGCTTGTTCAACTGTTTCTACACGTACGATATCGCCCATGATTGAATAAACGCCTCCTTAGCTGCCGTTTCCTGCATGCTTTTGTTGTTCTTCGTACTGTTCCTTATGATGGCGCCATCTCGCCTGCAGGTCACCGTAGCCTCTCGTCTCCCGGTAGCTCTTGTTGTCCAATCGCTCCAGGAAAGGACGTTCTTCAGGCGGCAAGCCATGGATGTTATCCCTTTTTACCACCCAAAGATTAAAACAAGGTTCCCTCCGAAGGAAATTCTCGCGGGCCATGGTGAGCGCTACCTCTTCATTTGGTGCCAACAAGCTGAATTGGTGGACAAATGAAGCGCTTACGTTTTTCTGACTAAAAACTTCGTATATGAAAAAGTTCTCATTTGCTTTCGCTTCCATGCTCATTTCATTCACCTACCCTGCACGTCGGCCGAACGACATGATTGCGTCCCGCACCCATTTTGTTTCTTCATAAGACATTTCACGCAGATTCAGGCGGTGGGCTGAACGAGGTCCTTTGCCTTTCACAATCTGTTTGAACTCTTCCCAATCAGGTTGTTGGTACACCCACATATCCTTCTCTTCATCGAAGTAAATCGTATCGTCTGGTACAGTGAATCCAAGGTGGAATACCCGTGGCAAATATTTTTTTAAGAAAATTTGGCGCAGCTCTTCGTTGGTTTGCGTACGGATCTTGTAACGCATGTTGGATGCTTGATTGCTCGTGATGTTGCCGTTCTCAGGCGGGCCAAAGAACATCAAGAGCGATGGCCACCAGCGAGTGATCGCCTCTTGCAGCATTTGACGCTGCTCGGCTGTACCCTCAGCCAGCTCAAGCACGATGCTTTCTCCATGTTGCGCGTGGAACTTCTCCTCCGCACAAATCCGGTGCAAGGCCCGCGCATAAGGTGCGTAAGATGTATCAAGCGACATGGATTGTGTGATGATCGCCGCTCCGTCCACTAACCATCCAATCACACCTGCGTCCGCCCAGGTTGGTGCCTCCATGTGAAATACGTTGTGAAACTTCAGCCGGCCAGTAAACAAATCTTGCATCATATCTTCACGCGTTTTACCCAGAGGCGCGATGAGGTCTTCCGCCACTCGCAACAGAAGCTGTCCGTGACCCATTTCATCCTGTACCTTCGCCATGATCGCCAGCTTGCGACGCAGCGTTGGTGCTTTTGGTACCCATTCCTTCTCCGGCAATGCTCCCATAATTTCACTCATGCCGTGCATCGAAATGAGTTTGATCAATTGATTACGGTAGTCATCTGGCATCCAGTCGTCGGCTTCCATTTTTTCACCGCGGTCGATACGCGCTAAAAACGCTTCCATTTTTTCGTTCTCTGTCATGTCAAAACGCTCAATCTGTGTTTGCATGGAGCAAGCCCTCCTTAAAACCAAATTCATTACGAATTTTTTATGATACGTTTTTATAACGCAATAATAACATAACGTCATACATTTTCGCAATAGGCATCATTTTCAAAACATTCATTCCGAAGGGTCCGTTGATACTGCTGCTTTCTCAACTCCTCGGACATACCTCTTTGCCAATCTTTTTTACCACCCGCCGTTTTTCTGCTATGGCCATGGCATTGATACTTCCTTCCCGCAATTCGTCCCCTACCTGTATCCCCAGGTTCAAGCCTTTTGCCGGATAATAAGCCAGAAATTTTTCTCTATCTGCGACGCCCACCATACGCTCGAGTAAAAATGCCTTTTGCAGCATGGGGGCAACCATCAGAATGCTAGTTCTATTCCCTCCGCAGGACTCCATTTGCGGAAAGAACAGCCAGTTCATCATGCCCGATCGTTTTTTCGTTATTTTAAAATCTGGAACTTTCCATCTTTCACTTCAACCATGATCATGCTGTCTTCCATCAAACCGTTGTGGTCTTCAGCAGAGAAAGAAAACTCCCCTGTTACACCCGTATACATTCATTTTTCCCTTGTCCAGATGAAGCTAGCTAGCCCGCGAATCAGTGTAAAGTTAATTGTTATCGGAATAATCTAACTATTTTAGTTAGCTCGTACCCCTTGGTATCACGTCTCTTTTTTTCCTAATTTAAAAGTTTACATCTAATTTTTTGGAAAATGTCCGGGCAAAAAAGGCCCTAGGCTTTCTAGGGCGCCTCTGTGCATGGCTGCCACCTATTGTGGTGCTCCCTCGTATAATGTCTCGAAGAATCGAACAGCCCCTGGATTTAACATCTGATAGTAATTTTGGAACAGCTCGTCCGCTTCTTTTCCTAACCAGAGATCTGGCAGAAGCTCCTGCGGCAAATCAGGATCAATGAACAAAAACTTGCGATATTGGTGGACCAGCTTGGTCTTTTCTACAAAGCAGTGGCTGTCAGCAACTTCTTCGTTATGACGGAGCCTCTCACCCAGCGCCTCGTACTCGGTTTGGTAAGCGTCAATGAATTCGCGGTATTTCGCATTGATCTCCTCGATATTCCAGCATTTTTGCACCAGTTGCTTAGGATCTCTCCACCCGAGATGTTCTGCTGAAAAGATCTCTACGTGCTCGGTGATCTCATGTGCCTCGGTCAGCTCCTTGATCCGATCAGCCAGATTGTTAGGGCTGATCCAGGTGCTGGTCGTCAACATTCCGAAGCCCATCCAGCCTAGCTCCTTGCGCAGTTGATCCCGCAGTGCGCGACGTTCTTCCGGAATGTTGTAGCTGGCAATGCACCATTTTCCATCCCAACGGTCCGTTTCTACCTTGTAGATACGGGCAGCGGCCTCTTCCAGACGTTTTTTGCCACGTTCGGAAAACGAATAATAGCTGCGATTTCCTATCTTTCTAGATTCAAGCCAGCCTTGGCGGAGCATCCGTGAGATCGCGGCGCGAACCGCAGGCTCAGACAAACCGAACTCTCCCATTAGCCTGGTCAAACTACCAATCCAGATCTCATTTCCATAATGGCGCACATAGTCACCGTAAATGGTGAACAGCATGGATTGTGGCTTCATGTTTCTTCAACCCCCAGATCGATTCTTACCTCTTTGCTGTGAAATTGTATCATATCTTTTGCAAGTGCGTTATCGACCTAGAATATATAACGAAACAAGGGAGCATTGCTCCCCGCTCTGTTTTGATGTCACACACGCTCGATAATTGTCGCGATTCCTTGACCAACACCGATACACATCGCTGCCAGACCATACCTGGCGTCGCGGCGCTCCATTTCGTACAGCAAGGTCGTCAGGATACGTGCCCCGCTGCAACCAAGCGGATGTCCCAACGCGATGGCCCCGCCGTTTACATTGACGCGGTCGGGATCGACACCCAGCTCGCGTACGCTGGCTACAGCTTGTGCTGCGAATGCCTCGTTGAACTCAAACAGATCGATCTGCTCTATGCCAAGACCCGCTTGCTTGAGTGCCTTGCGTGTAGCTGGAACAGGACCAATACCCATGACGGATGGATCGACACCTGCCACAGAGGAAGCGACGATACGTGCGCGCGGCTTAAAGCCTGCTTGCAGCGCCGCCTCCTGTTTCATGATCAGCAATGCACTGGCGCCGTCATTCAGACCGCTCGAATTACCTGCAGTCACTGAACCATCTGATTTAAACACCGGTTTTAGCTTTTGCAATTGCTCGATAGTCGTTTCCGGACGGGCATGCTCATCGCGATCAAAATAAGACACATCACCCTTTCGCCCGCGCAGCTCTACTGGAACGATTTCCGCCTCCCATTTGCCTTCTGCCAGTGCACGCGCATAGTTTTGCTGGCTTCGAAGAGCAAACGCATCCTGATCTTCGCGGCTGATCCGGTGCTGCTCCGCTACATTTTCAGCGGTTTCACCCAGACTGATCGGGGGATACATCTCTGCCATTTTGTCATTGACCAGTCTCCAGCCCAACGTAGTATCAACCAACTGCTGGTTGCCGCGCTGAAAAGCCGTACCTGGCTTCATCATCACGAGCGGCGAACGTGTCATGCTTTCAGTGCCACCGGCAATATACACTTTTCCCGCGCCTGCTTTGATCGCATTGGCGCTTTGGTTGACAGCCTCCAGACCTGATCCACACAAACGATTCACCGTGACACCAGGAACATCAACCGGTACACCAGCGAGCAGCAAAGACATGCGGGCTACGTTGCGATTGTCCTCGCCAGCCTGATTGGCACAACCAAAAATGACATCGTCAATACTCTTTGGATCGATCGGATTTCGCTCCAACAGTTTCCGAATCACTAGAGCACCCAGATCATCCGGGCGCACGTCTTTTAAAGCTCCGCCAATACGTCCAATCGGCGTCCGCAGAGCATCTACAATTACAGGTGTATTCATCGCCAACTCCTCCACTTCTTGGCCAGTTTCTCTTTCCTTACAGTACTTCTACCAACGTAGCCAATCCTTGTCCTCCACCGATACACAAAGAAACGATGCCATAGCGTTTTTTACGACGGCGCAGCTCGTACAAAATCGTACCTGCCAACCGGGCACCGCTGCAGCCAAGCGGATGGCCAAGAGCGATTGCCCCGCCATTTACGTTTGTCTTCTCTGGCGGCAGTCCCAGCTCGCGCATGCAAGCGAGTGATTGAGAAGCAAAGGCTTCATTTAATTCGAATAGATCAATTTGATCTACGGTCATGTTGACTTCTGCGAGCAGCTTTTGAATCGCCGCGACCGGCCCAATCCCCATGATACGCGGGTCTACCCCGGCACTGACGAAATGGATAATCCGTCCCAACGGTTCGAGGCCTGACTCTTTCAGCTTTTCTTCGTTCATCAGCAGGAGAGCAGCCGCTCCATCATTAATCCCGGACGAATTGCCAGCAGTGACGCTGCCATTTTTGCGGAATGCAGGGCGTAGCTTGGCTAGCGACTCTACACTGGAATCGCGACGCGGGAATTCATCTGTGTCGAATATGGTTTCTTCGCCTTTTTTGCCACGGAGTATAACGGGTACGATCTCCTCACGAAATCGTCCCTCATCAATTGCCGCAATCGCCCGTCTTTGGCTTTCCGCGGCAAACTGATCCTGATCCTCGCGGCTGATTCCGTAGCGTTCTGCCACATTCTCTGCTGTATCTCCCATCGTCAGCTCGCCGTAAAGGGAGATCGGTGCAGAACGAGGCCCGCCGAATGATTCCATCAGGGTCTGTCCACCGCGTTGGAACGGCAGTTCAAATTTTTCCATGATATACGGCGAGCGGGTCAGGTTTTCCACACCACCCGCCAGCATGACACTGCTGTGTCCGGCCTGGATGGACTGCGCTGCCAGATTGACCGCCTCCAAGCCAGAAGCGCATACCCGGTTTACAGTCAAGCCCGGCACCGTTTCCGGCAAGCTTGCTTTTAGAAGCCCCACACGTGCGATGTTGATAAAAGGTCCCGCCGAAATCACGTTCCCCATAATGACTCCATCCACACTCTCACCAGTTTGTCCTGCCTGCTTCAGCGCACCGTTTAAAACGATCGCAGTCAGATCATCGATGGGCGTATTTTTCAGACTGCCGCCTAATTTACCGATCGGTGTGCGAACAGCTGCCGTCACATATACACCCTTACGTGCCTGTGTCATTGCTCACACCCCTCTTTGGTTTCATAATGGTAAAAGCCCAGGCCGCTTCTCACACCAAAACGTTTGGCGAGTACCAGCTTTCGCAGAAGCGGTGCTGTGCGATATCGTTCTTCGGCCAGATCGCGCTGCAAGCCACGCGAAATGGCATACACTTCATCCAGTCCGATCCGATCTGCCCATTCCAGCGGCCCATACGGATAATTGGTTCCCTTTTTCATCGCTGTGTCGATGTCCTCTCGGGTCGCTGCCTTTTCCATCAAAGCAAATGCCGCCTCGTTAATAATCAATGAAAGGATGCGCGGAAATACGAGCCCCACCTCGTCCTCCACGACTTCTGTCTCTTTGCCGAGCGATTGAAAAAGAGACACCGCCGCCAGTAACGCCGCTTCTTCCGTTTGCAGGGCAGGGGCGATTTCGATCAGCTCTCGCTCAGCCAAAGGCACGAGCGTCCCAAAGCCGCACACGCGCTCAGGATGCTTGGTCCAGGAGGCAGCTTCTGTCGCCGTAATGGCGAGCGAAGTCGTCACAATGGGCACACCAACTGGCAGCAATTGGTCTAGTGCGCAAAGCTCTTGTCGCTTCGCCTCTAGATCGACGCTGTTTACTTCCATCGCGAGTAAAACCGTACCCGGCTCACTTGCTGCTTCCTCGCGCGATAGCACCCGAAAGCCCTTATCGGTAAGCAGTTGATGAAACTCTGCATAGAGCGGGCTGTCACCCGCAAGCAGAACCGCCTTATTTGCTGTAGTCATAGAAGCCTTCCCCCGTCTTTCTGCCCAGGCTGCCGGCCTGTACCATCCGTTGCTGAATCCGGCTGGGCTTGAATCGTCCTTCGTGGAAGAAATCGCAATACACCGACTCAGTCGTAGCAAAATTGATGTCGATCCCAATCATGTCCTGCAGCTCGAACGGCCCCATTTTGAATCCGCCAGCCCTTTTCATGATTCGATCAATCTGTTCCACACCGGCTACATTGTCGCCGAGAATACGCAAGGCTTCATTATAGTAAGGGCGGGCGATCCGATTAACGATAAAACCAGGTGTATCCGTCACGAGTACAGGCACTTTGCCCAGTTGCTTCGCAAAACAGTAGGCCAGCTCCACATTTTCTTCGTTAGATTTCTTTCCGCGTATGACCTCAACCAGAGGCATGACGGGTGCGGGATTGAAAAAATGAAACCCGAGAATACGCTCGGGATGAGGTAATCCTCCAGCAATTTCCGTAATCGAAATGGAGGAAGTATTGGTCAAGAGCAGTGCATCGCTCCGACAAATCCGAGAGAGCTCGCCAAAAATCGTTTTTTTCAGATCCAGCCGCTCTGGTACCGCTTCAATTACGATATCGCACGTAGCCAATTGATCCATATCCGAGACGAGATTCATTCGCTCAAGTGTGTCTACCTTTTGCTGCTCACTGATTTTGCCTTTTTCCACATCCTTGGTCAGGATGGATTGCAGATAGCTGCGCGCTTTGTCCAAAACAGCCTGATTCGCATCCAATAATTTGACCTGATGCCCTTTGCGGCCACATACAAGAGCGATTCCTGCCCCCATCGTTCCGGCACCGATGACGCCCACTGTTTTCGTCTCCACTGCTATAAACCTCCCCTTTTGGCTATCGGCCTGTAAAGCGAGGAGCACGTTTTTCCATGAAGGCGGTAACCCCTTCTTTGTGATCCTCCGTACTGCCTGCCGCATCCTGCGCAAACGCTTCATATTCCAAGGTCTCTTCCAAATTCATCTCAAGCCCCTTGTACATGGTGCGCTTGATTAAACCGATTGCACGGGTAGGCAGCGCAGCCAGCTTGCGCGCATACGACATCGCTTCTTCCCTGAAGGAGTCAGCAGGATATATTTGGTTGACGAGGCCAATGCGCAGCGCTTCCTCTGCAGAGATCTTTTCGCCGGTCATCGCTAGCTCCAGCGCTTTGCCGATCCCGACGATGCGCGGCAGGAAGTAGCAGCCACCCGAGTCTGGCACCAATCCGATGTTGACAAACGCATTAACGAGCGAAGCCTTATCAGACGCGAGCCGAATATCACAAGCAAGCGCTACACTCATTCCTGCACCTGCTGCTACTCCATTGATCGCAGCTACAATTGGCTTTTCCGTTTTTTGGAATTGCAGAATCATCGGATTGTATCGTTTGCGCAAAAATCCGCCAAAGTCCACATTCCCGCCTGACACATCTCCTAAATCCTGTCCAGCATTAAACGCCCGACCTGTTCCCGTAAACAAAATGCAGCGAACCTCGGGTGCCTTTTGCGCCTGTTTCAAGGCTTCAGTGATTTCCTTGTTCATCAGCTCAGTAAAAGCGTTGAATTTTTCTGGACGGTTCATCGTAATGACTGCGACGCCTTCGGATACTTCGTAGAGAATCGTTTCGTACATGGCTGCCTCCTAGTTTCCCGTAAACCGGGGTTTGCGTTTTTCCAGGAAGGCTTGCATTCCTTCCTTCCGATCTTCGCTTGCGAGCAGCAAATAAAAACTGTTCCGTTCATAATCCATGCCTTCTTGAAGCGGCAGATCCTCTGCCTTATGCACTGTTTTCTTGATCACTTTGACAGCGAGCGGTGCCTGATTGGCGATTCGTTTGGCCAGTTTGAGTGCCTCGCTGTAATATGCTTCCACTGGCACTACACGGTTGACCAAACCATACTGCCAGGCTTCCTTGGCAGAGATTGGCTCTCCCGTGAGCAGCATTTCCATCGCTTTGCGAAGACCGACCGCGCGAGTCAGACGCTGCGTGCCACCTGCCCCCGGCATCACGCCAAGATTGATCTCCGGTTGTCCGATTACCGCCGTTTCCGATGCGATTACGATGTCGCAGTTCATCATTAATTCACAGCCGCCACCAAGTACAAAGCCGCTGACAGCTCCGATGATTGGCTTGGAAATCCTTGACATGCGATCCCATACGGCAAACTGATCTCTTTGCATGATTTCGATTGCAGATGCTTCCGCCATTTCATTGATATCCGCCCCAGCGGCAAAAGCTCTGTCATTGCCAGTGATAACAATCGCACCGATCGCGGGGTCGCGGTCAAACTGCTCTAGCGCTTCCACCAGCTCATCTATCAACTGCAAATTTAGGGCATTGAGAATTTTCGGTCGATTGAGCGTTACAATACCTACGGCTTCATCATTTGTTACCGTGATGTATTCATAGGACACGAAGAGTCACACCTTTCCCCAGACATGTCGATTTAGATTGCAACCGATTAAATGGCAGCTTGGGGTTTGTTCCGGTTATCCACGACACGGATAGCTTTACTTTCACTCCGCAACAAGGAGTTTGGCGGCAAGATGCGCAGGACTACGGAAACACCCAACGTATTTTTGATCATATGACCGATCTCTTTGGTTAATGGCGCAAGTGCAGCATTTTCATTCTCGGCGATTTTACTTGCATAATCCTGATTTAGCTCGCAGTGAACTTCAAATCGGTCTAATGCCCCATCGCGTTCGATCACTACTTGGTACTGAGGTGCCAGTTGTTCAAAGGTTAACAAGACAGACTCAATCTCCGTCGGGAACACGTTGACGCCGCGAATGATCAGCATGTCGTCCACACGCCCTTTGATGCGCGACATGCGCATGGTCGTGCGGCCGCATTTACATGGCTCAGGATTGAGCGAAGCGATATCACCAGTACGGTAGCGTACAACTGGAAAAGCTTCCTTCGTCAAGGAGGTGAACACGAGCTCTCCTTCTTGACCGTATGGCTGCACTTCACCCGTGCTCGGATCAATAATTTCTGCATAGAAATGGTCTTCGGCGATATGCAGACCATCCTGCGCTTCATGACACTCGATGGATACACCTGGTCCCATGACTTCAGAGAGACCGTAAATGTCGACTGCCTTGATGTCGAGTGCTTCTTCCAATTGAACGCGCATCTCTTCGGACCATGGCTCTGCACCAAAAATGCCGTACTTGACGCTCGTTTCTCGCGGGTTGATCCCCATCTTTTTCATTTCTTCCACGATGTTCAGCACGTACGAAGGTGTAGCTGCCAGTCCGCGCGGTTTGAAGTCTTCAATCAGGCAAATCTGACGGGACGTGTTTCCACCTGATACCGGTACAGCTACTGCTCCCATATATTCGATTCCGTTGTGCAGACCGAGTCCACCCGTGAACAGTCCATAACCGTAAGCATTGTGAAAAATATCCCCAAGCTGTCCACCTGCGCAGCAGATGGCACGAGCTACGATTTCCGCCCAGTTTTCGAGGTCTTTTTTGGTGTAGCCTACGACAGTCGGTTTTCCTTTTGTTCCAGACGAACCGTGGATTCGGGCTACGTCCTTCATATCAACCGCGAACAGATTGAATGGATAGTTTTCACGCAAATGCGTCTTTTTCATAAACGGAAGTTTCTGAATATCTTCGATGGATTGAATATCCTCCGGCTTTACCCCTGCTGCATCCATCGCTTCTTTGTGAAAGGGAACTCGTTCGTATACGCGTTTCACAGTCTCTTTGAGGCGTCCCAATTGAAGTTCTGTCATTTCATCCCTTGACAGCGCTTCCATCTCCTTATTAAAGATCATATCTCTTCCCCCATTCTGTTACTTCTTGTATGCGTTTAATTTATATCTATTCACCTAAAAACACGGGCTTTCGTTTTTCTTGGAATGCTTCCAATGCTTCTAAACGGTCTTTGGTTGGAATAATTACTTCATAGCACATCGTTTCCAGATCCAGTCCCGTTTGCAAGTCGACGCTAGAACCACGGTCGATCGCTGACTTTGCCTGATAAACAGCAAGCGGTGCATTGGCCAAAATCTCATTTGCCAGTCCCATTGCCAACGCTTCCAATATGACATTATCCTCTGCCACTCCATTAACGAAGCCAAGCTCCTGTGCGTCAGCAGCGGAAATCCGACGAGCTGTCAATATGAGCTCTTTTGCTTTGGACGGCCCAATTAAACGGGAAAGTCGCTGCGTACCGCCTGCACCCGGGATGATTCCAAGGCTTACTTCCGTCAATCCCATCTTGGCTTCTGCTACCGCATAACGGAAATCACAGGCTAGTGCGAGCTCGAAGCCCCCGCCAAAGGCAAACCCGTTGATCATGGCAATCGTCGGCTGTGGAAGTCTCTCCAATGCAGTAAATACGTCCCGAATTTTTCGCACATTACGGCGCACCTGTTGCTCTGTTAGCGTACGACGTTCTTTCAAGTCAGCACCGGCACAAAAAGCACGGCCCTCTGCCTTCACGATCAATACACGAATCTCTTTCGAATCGAGACGCACCTGCTCAATGAAGTCGCCCAATCGCTCCAATGTTTCGTAATTAAGGGCATTGAGCTCATCCGGACGGTTCAACGTGATTAACCCTATGTGTCCGTCTCGTTCAAATCGCACTGTATCCTGGTTCATCCTTGTCCTCCCCCGCACGTGCTTGGTTCCTTTTATTTTGTAGTTACCCGTGCATAGGTGCCGGTTGCAAATGCGACCAGTTTGCCATCACAGGTGACGCGTGCTTCCATGATAATCAGGCTTTTTCCCTGTTTTAAAACTTTAGACTCTGCTTCCAGCAGTTCACCGCGCGCTGGATACAGATATTGAATTTTACTTTCCACGGTGACACACTGCTGTACGCCGTCGACGTGAGGCGCCGCTCCATGTCCCATAACCACATCGGCCAACGTAGCAGTAACCCCTCCGTGCACGACGCCTTCTATACTATTGAAGAGATCAGGGCGGATTTTCAGTGCTGCTTTGCACCCCTGCTCATCTCGATGCACGATTTCTATGCCCAGGTAGTGGTTGAAACGATTTCGGTTTTCCCCTGTCATCTCTAGCGTCCCCTTTTCAACGTTTCGGCGTAAAACAGTGAAAGGAGCCAAAGCACCTGGCATCGGCTTCCTTTCTCCGTTTTCGTTTCGCATTTGTCTATTTTTCTTCGTCGACCTGGACAAAGTACTCGCTTTTTCGGTAAGCCAGTGCGTCCAATGTCGCTACCAGGCCATTTTCCGTTTCGACACGGATACGATACCAGGCGGTCCGGTTGTTTTTCTTCTCTTCTGTAGCGGTTGCGACCAACCGATTTCCTTTCATCGCCGCTGCCAGAAATCCAATGTTCATAGATAGCGCTACGGAAGTCTTCCCATAGGAATTACAGGCTGCTGCAAAAACAAAGTCTGCCAGAGAGAAAATGATCGCTCCATGAGCAGTGCCATGTGCATTCAGCATATGATCGGCAACCGTCACTTCTGCTGTGGCTGTTCCCTCTCCCAGCTCAATCAGCTTGATGCCCAGAAATTGTGCGAATTGATCTTGCTTCAGTTTTTGGCAAATTTCATCGTAGTGCTTGCGGTGAAGCTCGCTCTCGTCAATAAACTGCTTTGTGCTCACGTCTATACCACTTCAGCGAAATGCATGGACACAACTGGACCCGCAAATCCACGCAGATCTTTTCCCGCTGCGCGGCCTTCAGGAGATGACAACGCTTCCATCAAAGCTTCTTTAGATTCGAAGTACATTTCTGCCATCAGATGAAGGTCAGATTCACCCATCGGCGTTCCATACACTTTGCTGACTTCCATCTTGATCAAGCCAGGCATTTTTTCTGCCAATGGGCCATGCACTTCGAAATAATGCTTGTCAAAAGCTTCGATATCCTCAGGCTTGCGATAAATTGCCACCAATTTCACCATCATGATCCCTGCTTTCTTTGAAAAATAGTCAAAACATGTAACGAGTAAATAATATAACGTTATTTTAACGCATGTTGATATTTTTATTATATAAAGCCTTTGAAGCAGGTGCAAGTATTTTTCAAAAAGCAAGAAAACTCAGTCTGTTATATTCCTACTTATGCTAAAAAACCGCTGGCAGAATCAGCTGCAAAATAAAAAACAAAACCACTTTATCGTTGCTTGTAGTGGAGGCGAGGAAAGAGGAGAAAACACTCCAGCTTCTTGGGATCCCTGCGGGGAGTCTGTGCCCGGCTACAAGGAAAAAGCGAAACCGCGTCCAAAGTCGCCCATCCCGGAAGCTTCTCAGAGGTGGACGCTAAAGGCGTGTTTCACTTTTTCCTTTCCGCCTCGGTTGGGATCCCAAAGATCTTTCGTTTATTTCTCCTCTTTCCTCGTGAGCAGCTTTTGATGATGGATCGGATATTCGTAAGGCTTTTCAAGAGGTAAATCGTTTAGAAGTATTTTTTAAGGTCGAGGATTTTTTTGGTAACAATTTCTTTAAATAAGTAAATCTTGTCGTCATCTCGATTAACTAACTATTTTTTAAGCTCGACTGAAATCTTTCGCTCCCAGAGGAAACAGGAGAAATAAGCGAAGGTCTTTGGGGCTCCTACCGAGCTGGAGGGGTAAAAGGGAAACACGCTTTTAAGCGTCCACCTCTGCGACAACATCTTTGAGAGAACAACTTTGGACGTGGTTTCCCTTTTTCCACGGAAGCGGACAGTACTCCCCCAGAAAGAGACCCAAGAACCTTGAGCGTTTTCTCCTGTTTCCTCCTCTCCACTGCCGCACCAAATAGTCGCACAAAAAAAAGAGGACAGACGCAATGTCTGTCCCCTCTAAATCGCTTTGCTTCCTAGATCCACACCCAGTAAACGAATACGATTACCGCGAGCAGGATAACGAACAATCCTGCAAAAATGCTGATCCGTGCAAACTCATGACCTTTTTGATCCATGTGCATCCACACAAACAGTTGGAAGAACGCCTGGACAAAAGCCAAGATAACGATGAATGGTACGGTAAATCCAGTCGGAATCACCTCAAATGCTACTGCGATAAACGCCAGCGCGGTCAATACGAGAGATCCGATAAAAGCAACAACGTGTCTCTTAGGTCCATCGTGCTTCACTTTCGGCTTACGTACTTCTTCATTATGAGCATGTGCCCCCATAGATTTATCCCACCTTTCCACCGATCATACCCATGAGATATACCACGGTAAAGATGAATACCCATACGACGTCAATAAAGTGCCAGTACAGGCAGGCCAGGTAGAACTTCGGAGCCGTTACTACTGTCAGGCCTTTTTTCACTGCAGACAACTGCAAAATGGTGATCCAGATAATCCCGAACGCAACGTGGCCTCCGTGGAAGCCAACCAGCGTATAGAAGGCAGAACCGAATGCACTCGTCGAGACTTTATGTCCTTCGTGCACATAGTGTACGAACTCGTAAATCTCCAGGCCAAGGAATCCAAGACCGAGCAATACGGTGATCGTCAGCCATACCTGAATCATTTTCAGGTTTTTCTTGTGTAGAGCAAGTGTAGCCATAACGCTTGTCATCGAGCTGGTTAAGAGGATTAGCGTTGCAGCAGCAACCAGCGGCATATCAAACAACTGTTGGGACGTAGGTCCGCCGTTTACTTGATCGCGAAGTGCGATGAATGTGGCAAACAAGGAACCGAAAAGAACAGTCTCCCCACCAAGGAAGAGCCAGAAGCCAAGAACTTTATTCTTGCCTTCAAGGGTGGCTTTTTCCGGTTCGTCAGGCAATACTGCATTTGCATGATGTGTAGCCATTAAGCCTTTACCCCTTTCTCCTCGATTTCGTCCTCATGAATATGATAACCCGGATCGTCTTTTATAGAACGGGCAAACATGCTAGCGAATGTAACCAGCATCCCGATCGCTACGACCACGTAGTTGTGGTACATGAAACCGTAGCCGGCGATGAATAGACCCAAAGACATCAGGAACGGCAAGAACGATGGTGATGGCATGTGAATATCGCCAAGCGGTTCTGCAGGCGTCATGCCTTTGTTACCAGCCATTTTCTCAATCCACAAAGCATCCAGACCACGAACCAGCGGTGTTTGAGCAAAGTTGTACTCTGGTGGTGGCGAGGGAATCGACCATTCCAGTGTACGTCCATCCCATGGGTCAGCAGGAGCACGTTTGGAGCTCTTCGCTGCGACGACACAGTTCACTAAGAATAGGATGGTACCAATCGCCATTCCAAATGCACCGATCGTACTGATAAAGTTACCAACATCCAGATCTTGATCCTTCATGTAAGTGAAGACACGGCGCGGCATCCCCATCAGACCCAGGAAGTGCTGAGGGAAGAAGGTCAGGTGGAAACCGATAAAGAATGTCCAAAAATTCCATTGACCCAATTTTTCATTCAGCATTTTACCAAACATTTTCGGCCACCAGTAATACAGACCTGAGAAGAGACCGAAAACGAGTCCCCCTACAATTACGTAGTGGAAGTGAGCTACTACGAAGTAGCTGTCATGGTATTGGTAGTCAGCCGCTGGAATCGCGAGCATAACCCCTGTCATACCACCAATGGTAAAGGTAGGAATAAACCCTACTGCAAACAGGTTTGCTGTAGTGAAACGGATTTGACCGCCCCACATCGTCAACAGCCAGTTAAAGATTTTGATACCCGTAGGTACCGCAATCAACATCGTTGCAAGTCCGAACAGCGTGTTGGCGATGGCACCCAGACCTGTTGTGAACATGTGGTGAGCCCATACCATGAAGCCGAGGAAACCGATCAGCGCAGTAGCGAATACCATGGAGCTGTAACCGAACAGACGCTTTCTTGCAAACGTGGAAATAACTTCAGAAATAACACCGAATGCCGGGAGAATCAGAATGTATACTTCGGGGTGACCGAAGATCCAGAACAAGTGCTCCCAAATGACAACGTTACCACCCGCATCCGGGTTAAAGAAGTTACCACCGAACAAACGGTCAAACATCAAGAGAACCAAACCGACGGTGATCGCCGGGAATGCGAACAAGATCAAACCGGATGTAATGAATGCCGACCAAGTAAACATTGGCATGCGCATGAACGTCATACCTGGAGCACGCATGTTGATGATGGTAACCAGGAAGTTAATACCACCAATCAGCGTACCGATACCGGCAATTTGCAGACCCAGTACGTAAAAATCTACACCGTGGCCGCTATATTGATTCAAAGCCAAAGTCGTGTACGATGTCCAACCAGCATCAGGCGCTCCGCCCAAGAACCAGCTGGTATTCAGCAGCACCCCACCGAAGAAAAAGAGCCAGAATCCGAGTGAGTTAACAAACGGGAATGCTACGTCGCGTGCACCGATTTGTAGCGGAACAACAGCGTTCATCAAAGCAAAGATGACCGGCATCGCTGCCAAGAAAATCATTGTCGTACCGTGCATGGTGATCATTTCGTTGAACGTCTTGGCACCAATAACAGAAGACTCTGGGTACATCAATTGCAAACGAATCAGCATGGCTTCGAGGCCGCCAGCCAGGAAGAAAATTCCGCCGGCAATCAAGTACAGGATTGCAATCTTCTTGTGGTCCACTGTCGTGAGCCAATCCCACAGCCCTGAACGATTTGGTGCGTGAGAAGCATGTGCAGACACAGGTTTACCTCCTTTTAAGCGTCACTGCCTATGACGATTGTAAATCACTTACGTGTAGTTACTTCACGCTGAGAGTAGACATGTAGTCAACCAGCGCTTTCACTTGGTTATCATCGAGGTTCAAGTTAGGCATGTTGTTGCCTGGCTTCACCTTTTGAGGATCTTTCAGCCACTCTGCAATGCTTTCAGGTGTGTGTGCAAGAATACCCGCAACACGCTCACGATCTGCAAAGTTGGTTAGGTTTGGACCCATTTTGCCGCCTTTACCGGCAATCGCGTGACAACCCAGACAGCTCTTATTGAAGATTTCTTGTCCTTGTGCCGCACTTGCCGCAGTTGCTGCTACTGGCTCTGCGGACTGAACGCCCTTCATGCCATTTGCCCAACTGTCAAACGCAGCTTGTTCCATTACTTCTACCTTGAAGTCCATCAAGGCATGGGACGCTCCACAGAGCTCCGCACATTTTCCATAGAAAATGCCTGTTTTGTCTGCTTGCAGCCAAATTTTGTTTTCTTGACCTGGGTTGGTGTCGATTTTACCACCCAATGCAGGAATCCAGAATGCGTGCATAACGTCAGCAGAGGTCACGTTAAATTGAACCTTTTTACCGACTGGCAGAACAAGGTCTTGCGCTGTTGATACTCCAAGATCCGGATACTCAAATTCCCACCAGAACTGGTGAGCGGTAACCTTTACTTGAATTGCTTCCTCTTTCGGATACTCCTTGTGCAGAGCAAATCCAGTAGTAACAGTTGGAATTGCCATGATAATGAGGAGCAGGAAAGGAATGACGGTCCATAGAATTTCAAGTGCATGATTGCCTTCTACCTGTTTTGGAACGCCTTGCTGTCCTGGACGCTTACGGTAACGGATAAGGACGTACGTAAAGATCAGCATAACAACAATAAAGACGCCGATCATGATAGCGGAGGACAGCTTCATCAAGTCATACTGCATTGCTGCAACCGGACCCGAAGGCTTGAGCGCGGAGAGCTCATCTTTGCCACAACCGGTTAAGACTAGTGCCAGCAGACCAAACAGAGAAAGCTGACGCCAAAACTGTTGCCAACCCTTCATACCAGTGAACCCCTCTTTCTTCGTGTTGGTAACGTTCTAGCCACGCTTGCAACTAGAAGTCTTTCATTCTCTTTCCTATCGCCTAAGAATGGCTATCTTTTACTTTCCACACCTATAATACCCAATCAGGAAAAGTATTAGCAGACATTCCAAAAACGAATAGAATAGGAATAGGTATACACTTCTGCCCGTGCGTGGTAACCATATTAAGTATACATAAATTTTCCTTAATCTAAAGTCTATTTGTTATCATTTTGTTAACAAATTTATGAACAAATTTGTGAATTTTCCTGAGAAATACGACCAAAATAGGAATCATTAAGGAGAAAAACATGCAAAAAAGGCCTGTAGCACTGGTCACAGGAGCCTCCAGTGGCTTTGGGATGCTCACTTCGGTTGCTTTAGCCGAGGCAGGTTTCACGGTAATTGCATCCATGCGAGATCCAGACAAGCGTGAACCTCTTGACAAACTCGCCATGACTCGAAATGTTGCCCATCATATAGAAGTCATGCCTATGGATGTGACTTCTACCCAGCAAATTGAACAGACGGTATCGTCAGTCATCGCCAGGCATCACCAGATAGACCTTTTGGTTAACAACGCCGGATACGCCTGCGGAGGATTTGTGGAAGAGGTTACTTCTGAAGAGTGGCGCAACCAATTCGATGTCAATGTGTTTGGAGTCATTGATGTCACTCGTGCCGTCCTGCCCTATATGCGAGAGCGAAAAAGCGGTACGATTATCAACTTGAGCAGTATCAGCGGCCGCTTCGGCTTTCCGGGACTGGCTCCCTATGTTGCTTCCAAGCACGCGATAGAAGGCTTCAGCGAATCTCTTCGGCTGGAAATGCTCCCCTATCCTATTCACGTAGTTCTGATCGAGCCAGGCTCATACCGGACATCCATCTGGGAAAAAGGAATGAGACAAAAGACACCTTTCCCCCATTCACCGTACGCCAAGCAAACAAAACAGATGATTGCCCACGTCGAGACGATCATTCGGCAAGCACCCGAGCCAGACGAAGTCGTTGCAGTGATTGTGTCTGCTGCCATGGCGGCAAAACCCCGTTTACGTTATCCGGTTGGGCGTGGCATAGGATTGACCCTTGCCGCTAAAAGGTTTTTACCGTGGAAATGGATCGAGTTTATCGTCAAGAAAAAGGGTGCCCCTTAAGTAGTCCAAGCTACTTTCGGGACACCCTTTTGTCGCATAAAAGCAGTCCTATGCTTCTTCCGTTCGTCCTGTACGAATTAACCACGTATGCTGCAAATACTCACTCACGCCAAATATTATAGCGACAAACCCGGCACCCATCGCGCTCATTTGAGCGTTCGGCAAAAAGATGATGCTACCATATACAATGAGAAATCCAATAATGAAGTCGATGGCGGTTGTCATCCACAAGCTGCCCGGTACAAGAATCGCCCACTCTAGAAAAGTGCCGGCTAACGCTAGAACAAAGCCTACTCCGATCGACTGATAAAGGTTGGCAAAATTCACTTCTGGAAACAGTGCATCCGCTACTACGACCACCAACGGACTTACAAGCAGCTTTACCCATAGACCGTCCACGTTCCTCTGTCTCCTTTTTTAGGGGGTGTCTTCAGTATGCCCTTGTTTTTTCTCACAATCCGCTTGATTGCCTTGTTTTGCAGCCACCCTTTTTGATTAACAAAAAAACCACCCCTACGAGTGGTTTTTGTTAATCTATCCTTGCGCTGGTGCAGCTTGCGCACTCGCAGCCTTTTCTTCAAAGGCAGGGTCTAGCCATTCGACCTTATGATTGGCTTGAATCGAGTTGAGCCATTCGTTGTAGTTTTCTCCTCGATTCTGATCGACCAGAGCAGATTTGATCTGATCTTTTACCTTGTCAAATTCGGGAGCAGGCGAGCCCATATTCGCTTTATTTTCATCGTAGTATTTTTTAATCTCTTCATCTGTTACGGGGAAAGCCTTGTCCAACAATTTATCACGGGTCAAAAGAACACTTAGCTTTTCACGCAGCTTTTGTTCGTTCATCCCCATGTTTTTCAAATAGTCCTGGAAAGCTTCCTCGGACCCGATTTGTTTTTTAATGGAATCAATTTCTTTGTCCATTTCTTCTTGTGTGACTGTTATATTTTGCAGCTTGGCTTCCTGTTTAATTAATGATTGGGCAACCAGCTCTTGAATCATTTGTTTACCGTACACACTTTTCATTTCATCATATAACTGATATTGAGTAATCGAGGTATCGCCGGCTTTTACTAAAGCTGGGTCCTTGTCCTTCTCCCCTGCCTGGTAAAATCCCAAAACCGCTAACCCTGTCAATAGGATGGAGACCGAGAGTATAGAAACATCAAACTTCTTCACTAGGTTATCCTCTCTTTCTATGATCTGCCCCCCAAGTATAGACAGGAGTTACGGTAGAAAAATGGAATTTGCTTTACACATCTTTTCCACAATTACATTCCTTAGATGAAAAATCGAGCAAAAAAGAAGTAAGAACGGAGGCGATAACGGGTCCCACAACCGCCCATACTTGTAAAAACCGCTCTTGCTTCCTGCTTTTTCTCCTTCAAGCAACTGTGCGAAATTTTCTTTGTCCGATTTGTCGTTGTTCAATAGCTGCCTAATTATATCTTTCTCTTTATCTGTTTTCTCCGATTTCAACTCTAACTCTGTCTGCAGTTTGGCTAAAGCCTGTAATAGATCTACGCGTACTTCTTCCATACGTTCTAAACGGTGTTCTATCCGTTCCAACCACTTCGTAGCTGCAATCATTTGTCCCTCAAGCTGGTCTACCCGTTCCTCGAATTTGTCTAATCGTTGATAGATGCGCTGTACCTGTTTGTCAATGTCTGTCTGCTTGTTATTTTGCCCCGGCGTCATGGGATTCACCTCCTCCGTCCTTCTTACTTTCTTGTTTATGAAGGAGGGGAAATCATTGCTTGTACTCGTATCCCTCTTTGTCCAATTCCTCGCAAAAAAGGCTGACGATGCTCCCACTTCTTACTATAAATAAAGTACGTTCCGCAGGGGGGGTTCATTCCGCTTAAAAAATGGACAAATAGTACATGTCATCTGCTTATACGTTGTCTGCCAGTAAGACATACATTGGATTAGCAAGTTACGGGAGGTGACTCTTTCTTTCGTGTAAAACAAAACACGAACAAACCTTGAAACACCGTTCAAATCGATGTGGCATCTCGCTTACGTTTGAACCGTGCAAAAAAACAGAAAAAGGAAGGGATCTTTCGAATGGAAAAAACCAGTATGGATTCGTTTATCGGCAGATCAGTCCGTATTGACAGAGGCGGACCTGAGTCTAGAAGTGGTAAGCTGATAGACGTAAAAGATGATCATTTTGTCGTTTACATCGAAAACGAAGGAATGATCTACTACAAGAATGATCATGTCAAAAGTTTAACTCTGGATACTCGGGAAACAAGTGAATATTACGAAGATCCTGAGACTTCTCAACAACCTACTCTCCTCTACATTGATGCAGAAAACTTCACCTCTCTTCTCCAAAGCATGCAGTTTCAATCGGTTCAAATTAATCGTGGTGGTCCGGAAAAAATTGAAGGCGTGATGGTCGACGCCACAGATTCTGAAGTTACTATGATTGTAGGAAACGAGCTGATCAAGCTGCTCCCCTTCCATATTCGCAACATCAGCTACAGTGCAAAAAACAACAACGAACAAGACAACAACAACAACAGCAACAGCAACAATCAAAAAAACAGCAGAAACAACAGAAATTCGAGACGCTAAATACAGATATAAACAAATGTGAATTGTTCTATTTTCCTGTTGTCTCGAATGAAATACGGGCTCTGCCAGGACTTGGTAGGGCCAATTTTTCTAAAATACGGAAGGAGGACAGCCCTGTGATCCTTTCCCTTTTGATATGCATGATTAGTGGGGTACTGTTGTTTTTGTTAGTCAAGCCACCTTATTCGCTACCTCCCCTATTAGAAAACTTGCCATCTGCTGATCAACAGCCCGCATCGCAAAGCACACCAATACATGTATCCGATTTTAAAACCAATCAGCAAGCAGACCTGATTTTTCCTCATTATGACCTGATGAGAAACCCAGTAAAAAGTATGGTGAATACATTGGAGTAAGTAGCTCCAAGGCACGCTTTGGAAAAAGGGTGCCCTATTTTATTTCTCTATTGATAATGGGTACAATAGAAGGAATTGCTGCAATGCTAGAAAGGGGGATGAGATACCATGACAAGTCTATTAGAAGTACAAGGAGTAACAGGTGGATACAGTGCGAGCCATGCTGTGATCAAAGACGTTTCCTTCCGTATACAGGAAAAGGAAATTGTGGCGCTCATCGGTTTGAATGGAGCAGGCAAAAGTACAACCATCAAGCATATCCTCGGACTATTAGAGCCTGCCAAGGGCGCCATCAGCATAGCAGGAAAGACGTTCCAGTCGGATCCGGATACATATCGCTTTTCCTATGGCTACATACCTGAATCTCCTATTTATTATGAGGAACTGACCTTATGGGAGCATATCGAGCTCGCCGCGATGAGCCATGGATTGGAGAGAGAGGTGTTTGAGGAAAGAGCCGTTCCTCTATTAAAAGAGTTCCGAATGGAAAAAATGAAAGATAGATTCCCACAGCAATTTTCAAAAGGAATGAGACAAAAGCTGATGATCATGATGGCGCTGCTCGTGCAGCCGCGTCTCTACATCGTTGACGAGCCTATATTAGGGCTAGATCCTCTCGGAATTCGTTCGCTTTTGACATGGCTGAATCGTTGCAAGGAACAAGGCGCTGGAATCCTCATGTCCACGCACATTTTGGCAACCGCTGAAAAGTACTGCGACCGATTTATCATTATGCACAAAGGTGAAATCAGAGCACAAGGAACACTGGAAGAACTGCGCAGCTTCACTGGATTGACCCACCACTCTTTGGACGATATCTATTTACATATAGTAGAGGGTGATAGCGAGTGAACATAGATGTTGATGCGCTATTTCGCGAACGATTAAATCGATTTTCTGTAGAATTTGTCCGGTACTCACAGTACATAGCCAGTGGTGGCTTGCTCATTGTTATGATTGTTTTGATGGGGTTGCTCTCCCTCTATTATCGAAGCTTCGTCGAGATGATCCCTTCCTGGTTTCCGATCTCGTACGCCCTTGCTTTTGTGATTGCGCTCTTCGTCACCAAAAGCCCGCACCGTACGTTTTTACTTGAAGCGGACCTGCTCTTTTTAACCCCTGCGGAAACAAAGATGAGCAGCTACTTTCAAAAGACGAGGGCGTACAATTTTTGCATCCAGAGTATCGGATTATTCATTGTGCTGCTCCTTCTCTCGCCTCTCTATCAAGGGACGCTGGGTGTCCAGGGTGGACAGCTCTGGCTTTACTGGTGCGTCCCCTTTGTTCTAAAGGGCTGGAATCTATACAGCAGTTGGATTTTCTTGCGATTGCCTGATAAAAAAAGGGAGCAGCAGTATTCCCTTGCCCGCTTTTTATTTTCGTATTTTGTACTCGCTTGGGTACTCAGTGGGGGGCAACTCTTAACCTACCATCATGTGCCATACGCCGGCTTGATTGGTATCCTGCTCGTCATCTGGTTCCATTTCAGGCTGCAAACGATAAAGAGAAAGCATACCATCCAGTGGTACCGTCTCTTGGAAGTCGAGACGGGGTTACGCAGCAGATTTTACCGGATCGTGAACAATTTTAAAGATGTCCCTTCTCTGCAAAACGAGGTGAAGCCCCGTCAGTGGCTCATCCCCGTAACCAAAGCCGTCTCCTACCGACAGTCTCATGCGGCTCGGCAGCTTTTCTTGAAGACCTTTATTCGCTCAGGCGGCTATGCAGGTGTGTACATCAGGCTGATTGTTTTAGCATCCTTGCTGATCCTGCTATTGCCGAATCTGTACGCCAAGGCAATCGTCGCTACTCTATTTCTTTTCATGTCAGGCATTCAATTGAAGGGACTGTGGAGCCACCATCGAAAAAGCAACATGTATTCCCTTCTGCCGATTGACGAAAAGCAGCAGAAGCACGCTTTTTTTTGGTTACGCAGAGTCCTGTTAACCATTCAAGCAGCCGTGTGTGTATTGATCGGATTGTTCTCTACATGAAAAACAGCTCTTCCCTTAGCAATTTCTTTGGCTAAGCGACAGAGCTGTTTTTTTGTCGTACTATCCGAATGGCTACAAGCGGAACGTATCTACCTTATTTCGCAGCTCCTGAATGCTGTCGGTTACTTGTTCGGTTTCAGCCACAAAATGATCCACATTGCTGCTTACCTCATGAATGGTTGCGGAAACTTCCTCGGTAGCTGCTGCTGTCTGTTCGGATATCGCTGTGACCGTCAGTACCGACTCATTCACCTTTTGCTGGCCGTTTTTCATCGCTTCCACATTGGAGATGACGTTTGCCAGCGATGCTTTCAGGGTAGCAGTCATATCCGAAAGAGCCGTAATCCCTTGGGTAACGGAATCAAGCCGTTCTGTACCTGCATTGTAACGGTCGAGAGTTGCCGTTGTCTTTTCCGTAGCCTGCTTTACCTGATGCTGAATATCCTGGATGCTCTCTTGAATGACGAGGGTCGCTGCACCCGTCTGTTCTGCCAATTTTCGCACTTCATCTGCAACGACTGCAAAGCCTCTTCCTGCTTCTCCTGCGCGGGCACTTTCGATCGCGGCATTTAGCGCCAGCAGATTGGTTTGCCCGGCAATTTGCTGAATGGTTACGATGACGTCGTTGATGCGATCTGATTTTTCTTCCAATATTCTCATCGTTTGTTGAACGTCATGGAACTGCTTGTTCGTTTCTTTTCCATCCGCCAAAAATTCCTGCAGGACCTTGTAACTGCCTTGCCCAATTTCAGATACTTGATTGGAGATTCCGTCCATCTCGTCAATAGCACGATTCAACTCTGCGAGCTCGCTGAGGAACTCCTGTACCGTCTGCACAGTGGTTTCCATCGCGGTTGCCGTTTGCTCATTCCCCAGTGCGATCTCATGACTGGCGACTACGACATTTTTATTTTGCTCACGGACAGACGTGGCGCCTTCACGGATCGAGCCAGACATCTTGTCAATTCTCTCCGTCGTCTCTTTGACCCCGCCAATAATCTGACGTAATTGGGTCGTCATTTCGCCAAAAGCTACTACGATCCGGCCGATCTCATCATTTTTATTGGAAACGGCAATCTCTGATGACGTCAAGTCTCCCGAAGCGATACGGGTCGATGCCGTCTCCACGATGCTGAGTGGACGCAGCATTTTTCTGACAATGAAATACACAGCCAGCAAAGCAATTAACGTAACAGCGATCATGGCAGTAATAATACGCGGTATCGTACTGCTAAGCACTAAATCGCTGATCAAGCCCACCTTGTCTGCCGATGTATCAACACCTAGCACGCCTAGCACTTGGCCGGATTTGTCCTTGATTGGCACAAATGAGCTGAGGTAATCACCGTACAACGGATCTGAAACGATCGGTGTGCTGTTCGTTTCCCCCTTTAGGGCTGGAGAAATATCTGCAAATGTAGTCGTGGAAGTAGGCTGTCCAATCCAAGCTGCATCTTCTGCCCCTTTTTCCGTACCATCTACCAAGATTTTCACTTGCCCATTGTCTGCCTGCAGGGTGTAGACGTAGAGAGCACCCGTTTTTAGTGTATAATCGAGTAAATTATTCCGAATGGCCCAGTAGTCCTCTCCTTCCTGCGGCTGAGCCAGAAATCTCGCGTACGCCTCAGTGTCAATTCCAGCAGCAATCGTAAGTGCAGTACTGATACTGGAACGGGACAGCGTCTGCTCTACAGTGGTCGTGCTGTTTTGATTGATCATGAATATGTTAATTGCCATCATGAGTGCTACAATCACTGCCACAAGAACAGCAACCCGTGTCGCCAAACTTTTTCTCATCTGTCTCACTTCTCCTTCGCAGTTTACGATATGAATTCGCATAGATGGGACGGTCTCCTACACTCATATAAAAAGCACCCTATTACGGGTGCTTTTCTAATAATTGCTCCCATTTTGTCTTATCGACAATTTGGGGTCACTTTTTTACCATTTTTTCCTAGACTGGGCCACAAGCAAAAAACGATGGGTCGGGATATCCACATAAGAGGCCGATTCCAAATCATGATGCAGTTGAACCAAAGCATCAGCGTAACGCTCCACTGAAAAGTCTGGAATTTGCCATTCGATTGCCTTTAAATAGTAGACGATCGCCCCGACATCATAAAATCGTGTATAGACCTCTTCTTCCTTTCGATCCAAAATGATGAATCCGGCTTCTTCCAGTTGTTTGGCAGCATACGCCAGATTCCAATGAAGGTATTCTTGCGGGATCGGTGCCCCTAGTAGATGGTTCAGCTTCAGATTATCCCCCCCCGCCTACTTGTTGGGTAATAAACAATCCCTCTGGCTTAAGCAGGCGGTACAGTTCCGCTGGCGCGTAAGACTCATGCCGGTTGATGATCAGCTCCAATGATTGATCAGGGAGAGGCAGCACGTCTTCGCCATCCGCAGGAATCACCTTGACGCCTAGCGGTTCCAGCCTGGCCCGGGCGACATCGACATTGGGTGAGTAGCCTTCGGTGGCATAAGTCTGGTCAGGCAGAGGAGCAAGTCTGCTCAAAAGCTCTCCTCCTCCTGTCCCCATATCCAGCATCGAGTGAATTCCCTTCATTTTCTGCCGAACGACGCTCGGGTAATTCCAGCTCAAGGGGGCTTCCTGCATCCTTCCTGTTTCTGTTAAACGTGAAAAATTCCAGCCCTCAAAGGCAGCTTCTACCTCTTCCTGAAAAATGCGTATCCAGTTCTGTTGCGTCATCGTTTCATCTCCTCCCGTTTTCTCGCCTGTTCTTCCCGTCATCGATTCGGGGTGAGAGGAAAAGGTGGTGCACGGCAGCGCGGACAGCGTTGTTATGTTTCGACGTAGAGGTAATACATGCAGCTTCCTCCTGACCGATGATTATTCTCTCTCCAGTACACGAAACTGGGAACTGACCAGGCTTTGATAGGTACCTTTTTTCTCCATTAATTGCTGATGATTCCCTTGCTCAATCATATGGCCTTGATCAAGCACCACGATTTTGTCTACTTCGCGAATCGTGGACAAACGATGGGCAATAACAATCGCTGTCCTTCCTTGCAGCAAGCGATTCAATGCTTTCTGCACCTTTACTTCCGTCTCCGTATCAATGCTCGCCGTCGCTTCATCCAGAATCAGGATTCGCGGATTGGCCAGCAAAGCCCGGGCAAAGGAGAGCAATTGTCTTTCTCCCTGAGAAAGCACATTCCCACGTTCTTCCACCTCTGTATCATAACCGTTAGGCAGCCTGCAAATAAAGGAGTCCGCGCCAATTTCTTTGGCAGCCTGCCTGACTTCTTCGTCTGTTGCCCCCGGACGTCCAAAGCGTATGTTTTCCATAATCGTCCCCGAAAAAATAAACGTGTCTTGAAGCACAATGCTTACTTGAGAACGCAGCGTATCCAGCTTAATCTCTCTAAGATCAACGCCATCAATCGTTATAAAGCCACTGGCAGGGTCATAAAAGCGGCAAATCAGATTGACGATGGATGTCTTGCCCGAGCCCGTATGCCCGACAAAAGCAATCGTTTCTCCTGCACGGATTTTCAAGCTGATTCCATTCAGCACATCCCGCTTGCCATCATAGGAAAAGGTAACATCGGAAAGCTCGATCTCGCCTCGAATCACGCCCAGATCCACAGCCTCTTTTTTCTCTGGCACGGAAGGCTTCTCATCCAGAAATTCAAAGATTCTTTCCGAGGAAGCCATCGCCATGAGCAGCTGGTTGTACACTTGACCAAGGCGGGAAATCGGCTCCCAAAAGTTTCCGAGATAATAGGCAAACGCAACAAAAACCCCTACTGAGATATCATCGGCTTGGATTAACATAGCTCCCAGCCAAATCAGAATCGCCGTACCGATCGCACCGGCCATGTCTACTACTGGGCGAAAGGTTGCGCTTTGCTGTGTAGCTACACGCCAGGCTTCGTAGTTATCCTGATTCATCCGTTTAAAAAAGGAGATGTTCTCCTGCTCCTGCGTAAAGGATTGGGTCACGCGAATGCCTTGAATGCTCTCATTTAAGTGTGAATTAATGCTAGACTGCTTGAGCCGTACGTTTTGCCAGGAGAGTCGGATCTTCTTTCGCAGCTTGATGGAAATCAAAAACATCAGCGGAAGCACGATCATAATCCCGAGCGTCAGTGTTGGACTCAGCACAAACAGCATGACGACAATTCCTGCCAGGATGGCGATATCGATAAAGATGTTGACAACTCCGTTCGTAAATAAATCCTGCAAGGAATTAATGTCGTTCGTAATTCGCACGAGGATGGAGCCAGCCGAGCGCCCGTCGAAAAAACGATGGGAAAGTCGTTGAATATGGGTAAAAAGCTGCTGGCGCAAATCAAATATAATCGAATGTCCGAGTTGATTCGTCCAGCGGATGCGCATCGCATTTTCGAACCACCCGAGCAGATACAATCCCAAAATGACTCCTGTCAAAATCAACAAGTACGCGAGGTCCTTTTTTTGAATCGCTTCGTCAATCGCTATGCTGATCAGAAAAGGAACTCCGAGCCGAACGATCGTAACGACAATCAGCGAGAGAGCAGCAAAAGGGAGCCATTTGTTTACATACGGTTTCATATAGCCGAGCAAGCGCGCCATCTGGGACCAGTTGTACGGTTTGTCGATTACGTTGTCGATCGAGTACCGAAATCGTTCCTTTCTTTGCCTGCTTTTCATGCTCTGCTCCTCTCCCTTGCCTGCTCATGCATCACTGTCAGGTGATCCTGAAACTGAATCTGGTAAATGCGCCGATAGATTCCGTCCTGCTTTTCCACCAACTGATCATGCGTCCCTCTTTCCGCAACCATCCCCCGATCCAAAACGAGGATTTCATCCGCATGCTTCAAAGAAGAAATTCGATGCGCGATGATGAAGGTGGTACGCCCCACCATCACCTCTCGCAAAGCATGCTGGATCTGGAATTCGGTCTCCATATCAACAGCACTGGTAGCATCATCTAATATCAAAATGCTGGGCTTCGTTAAAAAAGCCCGAGCGATGGCTATCCGCTGTTTTTGGCCGCCTGACAGTCCGAGGCCCCGCTCTCCCAAAAGGGTATCGTATCCTTCCGGAAGCTCCTTGATGAAGTCATGTGCCCGTGCATATTTCGCTGCAGTCACCACTTCCTCCATCGTGGCATCTGGGCGTCCGTACGCAATATTGTCGTAAATCGAGCAAGAAAACAGGAAAGACTCCTGAAACACCACCCCGATATGCTTGCGCAGCTCTTGATGGGGATAGCTCGCGATCTCCTTTCCATCCATGAGAATCATGCCTTGGGTCGGGGCATAAAAGCGCGAAATCAACTGGGTGACGGTTGTTTTTCCTGAACCTGTCGCGCCAATCAGCCCGATGATCTTTCCGGGTGTCGCATTGAAGCTGATGGCACGAAGCGCGTTTTCATTTTCTTTGTTGTAGGAGAGGCTGACATCGACAAACTGCACGTGACCACGTAATTTTCCGTCATGTCCATCCTCCTGCTCCAATCCTTTTGGAACGTCATCGGCTTCATCCAGCACCTGCAACAAGCGTTCTCCTGCTGCTTTTGATTGCGAATACGAATTGAGAATAAAACCGAGCTGCATCAGTGGACCAATAATAAACCAAACCAAACTAAAAAAAGCGACCAGTTCCCCCAGCTTCATCTGATCATGAATTACTAGCCAGCCGCCATACGCCAGCAATGTGACCACACAAATATTGCCGATCAGCTCCATGACTGGAAAAAAGGCACCCCAAATTTTGGCTGTAGAAATGTGATTGTCCTTGTAGTTCTGATTTTTCTCCGTAAACTTGCCAATCTCAAAGTCTTCGCGGGAAAGAGCCTTGACGGTATTGATGCCGCTGATATTCTCCTGAACCTTGGTGGTTAAAGCCGAAAAAGCCTCTCTGATTTGCTTGAAGGCCACATGAACCTTTTTATCAAAGCGGTACGCTGTAATCGCAACAAATGGCATCGCGACCAATGTGACCAATGCAAGCGAAGGATGCAAGTACAGCATGATGGCAAATCCGAAGCCGATGAGCAGCAAAAAATTGAGAAATTGAGCCGAGCCGAACGACAGAAAAAACCGGAATACCTCTACGTCCCCAGCCAGCCGCGACATCAGATCGCCTGTTTTGGCGTTGTCGTAATAGCGAAAAGGCAAGTATTGCAGCTTTTTATACAACTCGTTGCGCAGCTCATATACGGTTGACACTCCAAACAGATCGCCAAAGTACTGGTGATAGTACACGGCGATCCCCTTTATCCCCATCAGCACAATAAACCCGATCGCCAAATAAGGAACCAGCTCATACTGCTCCCGTCCAAACACCTCGTCGATCGTATACTTCAATACGAGGGGATAGACGACGGTTACGCCCGTTACGACAAGCAACGAAAGTATTGAAATCAAAAAATACCGTCTATATGGCCAATAGTAGTCCTTCAACCGTTTAAACGTTTCCAAGAGCGTTAACCCCCTGCCTAGGATTGATCTTTTGATATATACGTGGATTCATAATGATTCAGCACAAAGCAAAGCGAAGCAAGTAGGGTATCCGACCTGAGACTGAGGTAAAATCCTGCCCTGGTACGTTTGGGCTTCAGTCGTTCCTCTATATGATAGAAACGAACTCATTAACAGGAGGAACTTATCATGTCTGATTTTGAAACTCTCGCAGGGATCCATCAGGGGCTGTTCCTGATCCTTTTGGTAGCCACGCTTCTGCCAGCAACCAAAGTGAAGGGGCTCGTTTATTTGCCATCTACACGCTCCTTGATGAAGGGCGCTGGCTGGAGCTTGTTTTTTGTTTTATTGGCGCTCCTTCTCTTTGCGGGGCAAGCGTTTGTGACGTGGTCCCTGTTTCATTCTTTTGGCTGGCTGTACGTAAAAGACAAGCTGATTGGCTTTCTCCCGCTGATTCTGCTGCCTATGACAGTCAGTCTAATGGTTTCGTTTCCCAGACTATGGCGATTGGCCATGGGACATATCCGCCCTTCTGGGGAAGCGCCTCCCCTGTCCACGGCCACTACAGCTGCAAACTCATGGGACCTAGCGACGGCGGAGCTAACATTACCAAGCAATACGCCTACTGAAGATGCAGTGATACATGAAGCTGCAACGGCATTGGAAGTACAGCAAGAAGAAAGCACGCCAGAAAAAACAGACGTGGTAGACGCTGACTGGAGAAGAGAAGCTTCTGCTCCTGAATTGATTGTGCCGCTGCAGGCAACTGTACTCGGCGTACTGATTGCCCTTGTTCTGCAATTCCTTTTCCCTGCTGTTACTTTGGAATTACCTAAGCTCGCGATCGCATGGGGCGTTCTTATTGGCGGCTTCTCGCTTCTCTGGATATGGCAATCGTGGCAGCAACACCGCAGCTCTCGCCCTGGCGAGTTCACTAAACTTCATCCGGCAATCCGTTTTTTACGTGCTGCAGCCATCCTTCTGGCACTCGGGACCGGAATTTTCTATTGGGGCAATCAAGAGCTGGTGGCGAGCATCCTCCCCGATCAGTTGAAAATGACCGATCACACGAACATAGACACAGGACGGCATGTACCACAGCTGCAAGCATCAGCGGATGCTCATGCCGAGCACTTATCTGAAGGGGCACCGGGCAAGCTGATCAGTGTAACGGAATTGACCGGGCCGCGAACAGGCACCCCGGATCGCCAGTTTACGCTGACCGCTCAAAAAACAACGATTCAGCTCCCCTCGGGTAAAACAGCCGAAGCGTGGACCTTTAACGGTCAATATCCAGGACCTGAGCTTCGCATCAAGCAAGGCGAGCTAGTCGAGGTCGTACTGGAAAACAAAGATATTACAGACGGTGTCACGATTCACTGGCATGGATTACATGTGCCAAATGCAGAGGATGGCGTCGCCGGAGCTACTCAAGATGCTGTGATGCCAGGTGAACGGCATGTGTATCGCTTTGTCGCCGAACAAGTCGGGACGTACTGGTACCACTCTCATCAACAGGCTTCTGTTCAAGTGCGGAAAGGGTTATTGGGCGCTCTCGTGATCGAGCCTGCTGACAGCCCTCAGGAAACAGGCAGCTTCCGAGATGTAACACTTATTCACCACAAGCTTGCCAAAGAAGGAGTCACGCTGAACGGACGCGATACGCTTGCGCTAGACACCGTCTCCCCTGGCACTTCGGTGCGGCTGCGCCTGATTAACGCAGACAACTTTCCCGTGACTTTCCAGCTGCTCGGAACTCCGTTTCAGGTTGCAGCGATTGATGGAAATGATGTGAATGAACCCAATCTGATTGCTAATCAAGCGCTCTTGCTGGCAGCGGGTGGAAGATATGACGTCAGTTTCACCATGCCGAATCGTCCCGTTTTCTTTGCGCAGGCCAAAAATGCGAATGGGAAGGGATTATTGCTAAGTCCGGATGGTACTGGCGAAGTGCCTGATATGGGTATGGATTTGCCCCTTTTTGATCCAGCGCGCTACGGCAGTCCCCAATCGTTGCCATTTGACCTATCTACGCATTTTGACAGAGAGTATCAAATGCTGTTCGATGTGCAATTCGGATTTTATGATGGACGCTTGGATGGTTTGTGGACCATTAACGGCAAGGTGTTCCCCGATACGCCGATGATGATGGTGAAGGAAGGCGATCTGGTGAAAATGACCTTTGTGAACCGCAGCTACATGGATCATCCGATGCACCTGCACGGACACCATATGCTTGTTCTCAGCCGCAACGGTAAAGCCGTCACAGGCAGTCCATGGTGGACGGATACCCTCAATGTCGCACCTGGTGAAACGTACGAAGTCGGATTTCAAGCCGACAATCCGGGTCTGTGGATGGATCATTGCCACAATCAGGATCATGCCGCATTGGGGATGACGATGCATTTGCTGTACGAAGGCATTACTTCTCCGTTTGAAATGGGGCGTGGGACTCGCAATCATCCGGAGTAGCTTCGTTCGGGCTTTCGTGGTGGGAGGAAAAAGGAGAAAACGCTCAAGTTCTTGGGACACTAGCATGGGGGATTCACTGTCCGGCTCCATGGAAAAAGGGAAACCGCGTCCAAAGCAGCCGATTCAAGAAGCTCCTCAGAGGTGGACGCTTAAGGGCGTGTTTCCCTTTTTC
Source organism: Brevibacillus sp. NRS-1366 (assembly GCF_050467985.1). Classification (NCBI taxonomy): domain Bacteria; kingdom Bacillati; phylum Bacillota; class Bacilli; order Caryophanales; family Paenibacillaceae; genus Brevibacillus; species Brevibacillus sp. NRS-1366. Next base: position 268,269 of record NZ_JBITPN010000021.1, read on the forward strand.
CATTGCGCCTTGGTCGGTGTCCCAAAGACTTTCGCTTATTTCTCCTTTTTCCTCGGCCAGCTTTTGGTCTTCTCTCAGTGACAAAGTAGCCTTCCATTCATCAAAAACACGAAAAGCAGCCAATGGCTTCATGCACAGGCTGCTTTTCTCATGGTGTCTATTTGGTTCGGCGGTTTTTTGCTGCCAATAGGCGGTTTAGTGTTTCATCTGGTTGGGCTTGTTCGTTGGCCGTACGCTCTTCTTTATTGGATAGGGGCGCTGCTTTGCTGAAAGCAGCGCGAGCCGTCGCTTGCGGGTTCGTCGTTGATGCCGCTACGCCCTTGTCACTGCCGCTATTGGTTTCCTTACTGACAGCTTGGGCACCACTTCGCTGACTCGCCTGTTTTGCCCCGAGTCGGGTCAGCACAGCCTGCTGTTTGGGACTAGCAGATGAAGCCCTTCGGCGGGTCCACACGCTTGCCAGCTTTGCCCACCAGTGATCGGGAAGCTGCAAGCGGCGAACAGCGACATCAAAGGGAAATAACAGGGCAGCCAGCATCAAGAGCCACTGGCCTACAGACTGGGTATCCCACTTTTCCGGAAACGATCCACCAAAAACTTCTTCTGCTTTGGAGATCTCTGTTCCTCCGCCAGCCAGCAGCCAACTGCGCAGTTCTTTTTCTCCATCGACAGGTATTCCGTACTCCGGTGAATATGAGACAGTCAATCCTGTTGTCTGGCTTGCCGTTACTTTGCCTTGTGCCTTCTCTACGATCTGAATCAGGTACGTTCCAGGATCATTCGTTTCAAAGTCACCTTCCATGATACCGGGTGCAATTGGCCTCAGTCGGATGAGCTCTCGCTGCATGTCCTGCCCCAGCACGACTGCCTCCAGCTCCTGCGGCATTCCCCTTCCGGCAGGCAGCGTCACCATTACCTTTCCTTTTGTACCTTCAAGACGGGTTTGTGTCTTCCATTCGCCTTCGGTAATCTGCGGCAATGTCCATGCGACAACTTCGTTCCACAGACGACTGTTTCCTCCCCAACTGACCCAGTCTGGAGCCCATTTGCCTTCGAGATCGCTCGTCCACGCTACAGAGCGGCCGAGTCCATATTGCCAGCGGGTAAGGATGGGATCCTCGTCCATGCTCATCAGGGATGTTTCAGCGGTCTGCTTCGGAGTCGTAGCCACATAGGCCCGCAGAGGAGGCAAGCCTTTTTGCAGGGAAGACCAGGCACCTGCTCCTATGAGTGCCGGTACTTGGGGTTTCTCAACGATAAATGTGCGACTGGCCAAAGCGGTTTCCTTGCTGAAAATTTTCGGGATAGATTCGGCATCATTAGCAAAGTAGTATCTGCCTTTTCCCCATTCAGCAATCATCTGCAAAAGCTGCGTATCCGCATCATCTCCGACTGCTACTGTGGAAACGGTTATATTTTCACCAGACATCTGCTGCAACAGACCTTGGTAATCATCCTGCATGCCGGACTGTCCATCTGTTAACAGGATGACATGCTTGCGCTGAGTTTTCATCGTCTTTACACGCTCATACGCCATCTGCAGAGCCGGGAAGATATCGGTACCACCGTCGGCAACAATACTGCCGATCTGTTGCGAAATCGCATCTAGCTTGGTAATCGGCTGCGGCGCTACGACCTCCCATGGATCACCGTCAAAGGCAATAACGCCGATGTAGTCCTGCTGATTCATCATCGTTGTAGCGCGAATTGCGGCTTCCTTTGCCAGCTCCATCTTGTCCACGCCTCCGGCATCTCCGGTCATACTGCCCGACTTGTCGATTACAAGCTGCAGCCCAAGAGAAGGAAGCTGTTCTTTTCCTTTCAAGTCCATGTGAACAGGCAGCGCTTCTTCGATCGGTGTCTGAAACCAGCCGCCCATGCCGAAGCCGTCACTCCCACCTGTCATGATCAGGCCCATCCCCAAATCACGTACGGCTGTCCTCATCCGTTCCATATCGGCGTCGCTCATTTGGGTGGCAGGTACGTCTGCTAAAATGACGGTGGCATATTGCTTGTAACCATCCAGCTCCTTTGGCAAAAGAGCCAGATCTCGCACATCCACCTTCAAGCTGCCCGCTTCCAGGGCCTGAACTAAATTGCTTGCCGCTCCCGGATGCCCCTGAGCAACGAGAATGACGGGAGAACCGGCAACTTGCGTATAGGTGGTCGCCTGATTGTTCGCCTGCACTGTATCATGCAGCGGCTCAATTTCGACGCGGAAACGGTGAAAGCCCTGCTCCATCGCTTTTTGTTGAAAAACAAAACGGTTCACTCCTTTATCAATCTGAACAGTTTGTCGTCCTGCTTCCCGGTTCCCTTCATACAAGCGAAGCGTCGCCTCGGTAGCAAGCGTGCTCTCCACCTCCACGCTGATGCCGTATTCTTCGCCAGCATACAAATGCTGAGGCACCTGCACGGAAGAGAGTACAACCTCATCGCCCTGGGGCTGCTGCAAGGAGACTGCCTCCACTGCAATCCCTCGTTCACGGGCCAGCTTCGTTTGGCGTGCTGCATCTCCACTGGTCGTGATCCCGTCCGTGAGCAAGACGACCTTCCCCCTGGCGCTGCTCGGAATCATCGCCGCTGCGAGCCGGATTCCCTCAGACAAATCGGTAGCATGGCGGTTAATCTCCACACCTAGAGGCAAAATCTCCGCACGTGTGGTCAGCGGTTGGTCTACGGCAGCTTCTGCACCGACAGATACGATGGCGTACTTGTCCTCCGCGCGCTTTTGCTCCACCGCGTCGCGCAAAAAGGCCATGATCCGTGGATCATCCTTCATAGATGCTGAACGGTCCACTACAAATACAATCGTTTTGGCCTGAACAGGGGTCAGCAGCTGCGTCCCGGCCAGTGCGCAAATAATAAGCAGGAAAAGAAGTGATCTGATAGACGCAATCGCAGCTTTTCTGCCGATTGGCATCTGCCTTTGCTGTCGCCACCAGCTGATCATCACGTATAAGACCGGGAGCAAGAGCAATAGGAATAGCGGTTGTACAAAATTAATACCCACGTTGATACACCCTCCATTCCACAAACAGCACCAAAAGGGCCAGCGCCGCGAGCCAATACGTCAGCTCCTTCGTCCCCACTGTGCTGGCTGCTTTTTCTCCTCCCTCGCTCCTTCCAGCCTGACTATCCGTTCCCATCCGCTGCATTTTTGGCGTGATGTCTGATTCGCTCTCACTCATCTGGACGGTAAAATATCGACTCTGCTGCCCTGTATCCAGCGTTTCGTCTAAACGATACAACCCCAACTGGTCAGGAACCTGCATCGCCCAGTTTGTCCCTTCACCGGTTATGGGCTTTCTCAGTCCATTCGGGGAGGTCAGCAGCCTCTCCGATACTCCTGGAGTCAGCGGAATAGATAAGAGCTCGCCCGGGTGAGCTGAACCGATTGGTGCCGATTGGGTTGGAGAAAGCCAAGTCACCACATTTTGCATGAGAATCGGAAAAGCCGGACGCAGCGGCAAATCCGATGCATGCAGATCAAATCCGATAATCACGATCCGTCGCCCGTCGATGATGCCTGCCCGGACCAAGTCAGTCTCGCCGGAACGCACCAATGCCTTCAACCCCGGCATCTCCCCCAATTCCGCACTTGACGCTACGTGTACCTCACCCCAATCCACATAGTTGAGCAGAGCGTCATCGTCAGATACAGCTTTTGGCTGCTGGTCCAGCTCTTTTACCCCTGCGTATGGCAGCCACTCTGTTTTTCGATCTGGCGCAATCAAGAGGATATTTCCGTCCGGCAGCTTATCAGGCACCATTCCATCGAAAACCCACAAATCGCGGGCTTCCGTTTGTTGCTGCGACATCTGCTGAAGAGTTTCCACCTCCAAACGGCCCACCGTCTGCAATACTTGATGCAAAAATCGATTCCCTTCTGGCGAGAGGAGAACTGCCTTGCCCTTGCCGGCTGCAAACGGCACGCTCCACATCTCATTGTCCTCTGCCAGCCCATCCTGCTCTGGCTCAATGACAGCCCGGTAGACAGGTGAAGCTGGCAACGACGAAAACGACACCGTATAAGACCCTCCTGCTTCCATCGAAAAGGACCCCGTGTCCAAGAGCTTGCTGTCTCCATCATAGATGGTGACTTGTCCACGAGAAGACTGACTGCCGTAATGATCAATCCGCAGCAGCCCCTCCATGCCTTTATCCGCCGGTTGAGTCACGAACACGCCGATAGCCGCATTCTCCCTTGTTCGTCCGATTTGCATGAAACGAAAGCTCCCGGAAAAAGCAGAAACTCCTCCCGATTCCACCTTGTGATCCCCGCTTCCATCTCCGATCCAAACGACACCGCTTCCTGGCTCATTGGCTGCAATTGCCCCTGCAAGAGAGAGTGCCGCAGTCGTATCTGCCGCCCCCGGAAATGCAGTGAGCTTTTGCAATGCTTGGGTCAGCTCCTGCTTGTCCTCGCTTTTGGAGAAAAGTACATTGGGTTCGCGTCCGGCTTCGATCAGCGTCATGGTTTGCCCGCTTCCCAACTGCTCCACCAACCCTTGTGCAGCCTGGATAGCGCGATCTATGCGCGTCTCTTCCCCTTCTTTTGCCAACATGCTGCCAGACGTATCCACCACTAGTACCGTATGATCAGTGGAGATCCCATCTGTAGGAACTGCTGGTCTGAGCAAAGCTAATAGCAGGAAGCATGCGATCAGCAATTGCAGAAGTAAAAGCAGATTGCGACGCAGCTTCTCCCACGGCCTCACTGCTTCCCAATTTTGCAACGTACGCTGCCATAAGAGTGTGCTTGGTACAACACGATCCTCTACTTTTCGCTTGAGCAGGTAGAGGACGATGATGGCCGGGATGATCAATGCGAACCACATGTTGCCGAGTGCCATCCACTGCATATTGGTCTCTCCTCTCTAGCGAATCATGCCAGCCTGACGAAATACTTGAAAGACGATCGACTCCAGTACCTGTTCGGCTTCGATTGCGACAAAGGAGATTCCTCTCCCATAAGCAAACGAAGTGAGCTCCTCTTGAAAGTCCGAAAGACTTTTGCGGTATTCTTCAATGAGCAGTCCTGTCACGGATACTTCTTTTGCCTGACTGGTTTCGGAATCAATCAGTCTCAGCTCGCCCTGGTAGGCAGGCTGCAGCTCTTCTTGTGACAGTACCTGGACCAGTGTCACCTCTTGCCGCGCTGCCTGCAAATAAGCGATTCCCCCAGCGTAGCCTGACTCGAACAAAAAGTCCGACAGCACAATCGAGATGCCTGCCTTGCCACGCACTGCTCCCGGCTGACGCATCGCTGAATGTAGATCACCAGTTCCGCCCTCTTTTAGCGAAGACAAAAAGCCGAGCAGTCGATGCGCCTGTTTTTTTCCTTGCAAGCCTTGGATGGACGCCGTAATCCCGCTGTCAAAAGCGTAGACGGAGACGTGATCGAGATTGCATAGAGACAAGTACCCGAGTGCTGCGGCGACTTGGATGGCTCGGTGCATTTTTCCCGGCTCTCCATAGCCCATCGACCGGCTGCAATCAATGTAGATCGTGACGTGAAGCTCTGTCTCGTCCAAATATTTTTTCAAAAAGAGCTTCCCTGAGCGCGCGTAAGCATTCCAGTCGAGCTGGCGCAGATCATCACCGGGAACATAAGCTCGGTAGTCGGCGAACTCCATGGAGCTGCCCAATTGTCTTGCGCGTCGCCCTCCCGCTTGATTGCCGCTGACGACTTTTCTCGTCGCCAGCTGCATTCTCTCCAGCCTCGCGAGCCACGATGGGTCTAGCAAGTGCTGGCTCATACCTTTCGGCTCTCCAGTCCGTCCAAAATATCGCGGACGATTCGATCCGGACGGATACCATTTGCCTCTCCCTCAAAATTGAGGAAAATCCGATGTCGCAGCGCCGGCAAAGCTACTGCCTCCACATCCTCGTACGCCAGATTGTATCGCCCTGCCAAAAGTGCCCGCACCTTTGCCAATGCGACCATCGCCTGTACACCGCGCGGACCTGCTCCATTTCGCACGTACTGATTGACGGAAGCGACAGCCTGCTGACCAGGATGTGTCGAGAGTAGCAATCCTACGGCGTAATCCAGCACCCTATCTGCTACCAGCACTTCGCGTGCAGCCTGCTGAATCTCGGCGATTTGTTCCGCTGAAGCGACTTTTTCTACCTGCGCGGCCTGCCCGGTTGTCGTCCGGAGTACAATTGCCTTTAGCTCTTCTTCTGTCGGATAAGGCACATCGATTTTGAGCAAAAAGCGGTCCATCTGCGCCTCCGGCAAAGGATAGGTACCTTCCTGCTCCAATGGGTTTTGTGTCGCCAACACGAAAAACGGGTCAGGGAGTGGGCGGGTCACACCTCCAGCAGACACGGTCCGCTCCTGCATCGCCTCCAAGAGGGCACTCTGTGTTTTTGGCGTCGCCCGGTTAATCTCGTCAGCGAGCACCACATGGGCAAAAATCGGTCCCGCCTGAAACTGGAACGATTGCTGTCCCGTTTCGTCCACCAGTAAGATGTTGGTTCCCGTAATATCCGTCGGCATCAAGTCCGGTGTAAACTGGATGCGCTGAAAAGACAGCTCAAACGCCTGAGACAGCGTCCGCACCAACAGCGTTTTCCCCAAACCGGGCACACCCTCCAAAAGCGCATGACCGCCAGCAAATACTGCCCAGAGGAGCTGTTCCACGACGTCTTTTTGCCCCACCAATACTTTTCCAATCTCTTGTCTGACGAGTTCTACTCGCTGCAGGCAATCCTCCAACGTTTGCTGCGCCATAGCCACGTCCCCTTCCTTCCATGTATCTGATCCACTCAGGGTTCAATTTTGCTGAAGTATTCTTTCACAACCTCTTTATAGTCGCCAGGAATGTTGCCTTTTTCTATACTTTCCCGGGCAAATTGCTCATATTGACCATACACTTCCTCGTATGGCAGCGTACTCCCGGAAGAAACCTGTGTATTGCCGCTCTGCTGCGATTGCGACGGCCCGGCACCCAAAGGCCCGCCTACGGTCTCGGACGGTCCGTTTTCGCCATCGATACGATTGGTCGGAATCGTAACCAGCTCGTGATTTCCCGCTCCCAGTCCAGCTCCCGATCCTTGGCCGCTGCCTGACCCATTGCCTGACCCCGAGCCGGAACCGATCCCTTGGCCAGAACCGTTTCCTTGTCCCGAACCACTTCCTTGCCCTGCACCACCATTCCCGTTTGCGGGTTGATTCGGCGTACCGGAGCCCGGATTCGCTGCGGCTCCGGATGCAGGCTGAGACGGATTATTACCGGGTGTTCCCGAGACCGGAACGGCTTGACCTGTACCGGCAGTCCCCGAAGCAGTGCCGTTACCTGCCGTCCCGCTACTGCCCGCAGATGCACCCGCGCTAGCGAGAGTCATCTGAGACTGCTGGAGCGAGGCTGCTGCATTTGCTGCCGCCAGCATGCCTTGCTGGGCTTGCTGGGCACCCGCCATTGCCTGCATGAGGCTAGTCTCCATGGCCGCCATGGCTTGGGGCACCTGTCCTTGGGCAGTTTGCGCGGCTGCTTGTGCCAATTGATTGGCTATTTCCTTTAGCTCCTCAGACTGTGCAGATTCGGCTTCCTTTTTCAATTGCTCGGCTGCCTTTTCCAGCTCGCTGGCTAGCTGCTCTCGCTCTTTCGGATTCATGGCTTCCAGTGCTTTTTCCATCTGTTTCAGGGCCTCTGTCATCGCTTGGCGATCGCTACTATTCATCGCATCCGCCACAGAGCGCGTCCCTTGCTGATTGCCTAGACTGCGCTGAAGCTCTTGCAATGCCGTCTGCTTTCGCTCTTGGGCTTCCTTCCATTTCTCTAGCTGCTTCTCGGCTGCGCGCAGCGCGTTTAGCCGTTCTGCCGGATCGTTCGCTTTCGCCAACGCCTTTTTTGCTTGCTCCAGCATTTCTTCCATCTGCTTTTTCTGCGCTTCACTCATGGCCGGGTCGCTTTTCGCTTCCTGCTTGATGGCCTCTACTTCCTTTTCCACCTCAGCCACAGCTTTTTTCTCCTCAGCCATCTGGGCGAGTCTCAGGTCCTGGGGATTCGGCCACAGAACTAGCAGGAGAGAAGCAACGAGAAGTCCACCGATGGCGTACTTCTTTTTCTGTGTATCTGCAAAGACTTGGATACTTTCAACGATTTGCGGCAACTGTTTGCGCAAAAGGCGCAGTGCGTCTTCTCGTTGCATCTTTGCCACTGTGGAATGATTTTTGCGATTTTCCCACGCAGTGACTACCCGCTCTGCCAAGCCATTCCCATCTGCTACACGGGCGCTTTGCAAGAGTGTCGGCTGCCTCCAAATCACACTCAGCCCGCCACCCAATACGGACAGCAGAAACAGGGCACACGCTATCCATAGATAATAAGGAATCGGCCAGAGACGGGCAAGGAGGAGCGCAAGTACGCTTCCTCCCATCCCCCACAAGCCGAAAACCGTCAATTGTCTAATGAAAACGTGAAGCTTTAGCCTCTTGCGAATCGGTTCTAGGAGCGACTGCAGCTCATCATTTGATTTTTGGGTAAACATGGCTTATTGCTCCGCAGCGCGATCGGCTTTGCGAAAACGCGGCCGCACGGGCTGGATAAAGTAAATCGACAAGAGCAAGCACACGACTGTTACTAGCCCTAAAAAGAAGCAGTAATACCAAAATGGGTCGATATTCAACAGGGTGAACTGGGTATTGTTCATTCTCCGCAAGTCACGGACTGGTCCTTCATCAAAAATATTCAACATCGCAAAAAGCGGATTGATGCTGTGCAACAGATCAGGCCAAAGCGGAAACGGCGTAGAAGTTGCGTAGTTGACCCGGCGCTGAAAGCGGATCAGCTCGCGAATGATCTCTGCAAGCACACTGGATCCAATCGCAAAGCCGAATACGAGCGCATAACTGACAACCGTCGCGATTCCAGTCCGTTTGATCAGGGTGGACAAAAGCACCCCAATACTGCCAATGGCAAACATCGTAATGACATAAAAACTGAACACCTTGATTAATTGCACCGGCGAAATTCCCCCGTACAAAAAGACGATGGCGTACAACGGTATCGTCGCGAACACGAGAAACGTCATGAAGCTGAGCGAAGCCAGCCATTTCCCCAAAATCAGCCTGGTGGCACTCACATTGGTCGTCAAAAGAATGCTCAGCGTCTGCCGTTCACGCTCACCCGAGATGACGCCAGCCGTCAGTCCCGGCACGACAAACCCAATCATGCCGAGCTGCAGGATAGACAGCATCATTAACAGCTCGCGGGTTTGGTTGGGATTATAGTAGCTCCCCCCGTTCGTCTGCAAAAAGATGTACAATAGCGTCATACCGCCGAGCGTCAGCAAGTAGAGGAAAATGATCCACGGTGATCGGTTCGTCCGCATCCGCATTTTCCATTCATTGAACAAGACAGGGTTGCGCAATCGTTTCCATGCGTTCACGAGCCCACCCCCTTCGTAATTTCCAGGAAGATTTCTTCCAGGTCTCCGACAGCCTCATTGAACGCGGCAACTGGAAGTCCTGCTACGGCAAGTTCCCGCAAGAGCTCCACCTGCTGTTGGTCATTCCCGGAAAAACCAGCTACAATCCAGTTTCCTTCCCTGGTCACGCTGGTAACCAGAGGCATTTCACGCAATCGGGTCATGGCTTCCTCTACCTGATCCAGCAGGCGAATACGCAGGACGCGCTGTTCCTGCATCTTTGCGTAGATTTCCTCCACTCGCCCAAAGGAAACGAGGTTGCCTTCTTCGACTATCCCGATGACATCACACATCTCCGCCAGCTCCGGCAAAATGTGTGAGCTGATGATGATCGTTTTTCCCATGTCCCGCAGTTCTTTTAAAATCTCCCGTAATTCGATCCGCGCCCGTGGGTCCAGACCGGAAGCTGGCTCATCGAGGATCAGCACTTCTGGATTGTGCACGAGTGAGCGGGCAAGTCCCAGCCTCTGCTTCATCCCGCGGGACAGGGAATCTACGTAAGCATCGCGCTTGTGACTGAGATTGACGAGCTCTAGCAGCTGGGGAATGATCTGTTTTCTTTCCGCAGCCGGAATATCGTAGTTGGCTCCGTAAAAGTCCAGGTACTCCTCGGCCGTCAAATTATCGTAAACACCGAAAAAATCTGGCATGTAGCCAATCAGCTTGCGCACTTCTTTTGGATGCTTCGTTACCTCATAGCCGCCTACGTACGCTTTCCCGCTCGTCGGTTCCAGAAGGGTCGCCAAAATTGACATCGTCGTTGATTTTCCTGCCCCGTTCGGCCCGACGAAGCCAAACACCGTTCCCTTGTCAATTTCGAGTGTAAGTCCCTTCAAAGCTTCCATTTTTCCATAGCGCTTGCGCAAATTTTGAATCTGGATCACGGTTTACTCACCTTCCCTTCCACACTGACATTCGGAACACCAATGTGGCGTTGCTCTTCAAACTGGTGGGCAAATTTGAGGCGGAGAATGCCCTCTCCCGATACAAAGCTGGCTGCTTTGTCGCCCGTCATGACATTGTTCGTGAATACTTTCTCGAATGGCTCATACGCCTTGCTCTTCCAGTTGTACACCTCTTTGGCGAACGGCGTATTGTCATCCGACCATGTATACAGATAAAGGTTGTCAACCGTCAGCTTCTGTCCATCCTGATACAGATTGATATCGAAGGAGATGTCTCCAGCAGACAGCCTGTAACCGTCTCCTTCATCCTGCACAGGAACGGAGCTGCCTGACATGGCCACATCAAATGTACCTGCCGGGTAATAAACATGTCCGTCCTTGGACGGTTTTACTTGCAGGGCAGATGTGACCAGAGAGATGCTGTCAGCTTGTACGTTTTCATTTTGAACCACTGACTCTACGACAGGCTGATCGGTCCAGCCCGCTATCATCACCTCGGAGTTCGCGCCTCTACTCTGCCAAAACTCCACCATATTCAGCATGAGCTCCTCGCGTGAATCTTCACGCGGGGTCTGCTGCAAGCGCTGTGGCAAAAGCTGCGAAGCGAGCCCGTGTCTTTGAACCGTTCTCATTTGCGCTGACGGCTGTAATGGCAGATTTACTTCCACGCTCGCCCCGGGTGCCATCTCGGCAAATTCCTGTGTTTGTGCCCCTGAAGCAATTCTCACTTCTTTGAGCGTAAATTTGGTTTTGTTGGTTACAGTCCCACTCAAAGCTCCATTGGCATAGGACAGATTGGATTCAAATGTGCCCGCATCCGGAATGGTTCGCTCTGAAGCAACCTTGCGCATTGACCAGAACTCTACATCACGAAACTGGATCTCGGATTGGTCAGGCTGCATGGATACCCAAACTTTCGGAATCTCATTCGTTCGCCTGCTTTCCAGAATGGGCTGAGACAAGCCTTGCCCCTTTATCGTCATTTTGTAATCGCCGCTGCTCGGAACGAAAAAGGCTGTTACGGCATGCGCCTTCGCTTGTCCATCGTTTTTGAGCTGGACAAAGCTCGTCTCATGAACCATCACACCAGAGCCGCGCTGCATCGCACCGAAGGAAAAAATACCAATTCCCGTCACCACTGCCAGCGCGGGAACGACCACCCACATGTAGCTTTGCTTGCGCATGGCTCGCAAAATGAAAAAGAGAATCGGTCCGGCAATCAAGGCATACACGCCAAAGAACAGCGCAAACCAGGTGACCTCTGGTATTTTCAACGCCGGAATTCGGTCTGCAGCCTCCTGTAACGGCCATAAGCGATCGAATTCAGACTTTCTGGTGCTATCAAGCGACGAGCCGAATGCCTTGATGAGCGTATCCGCCCAAAAACGGCTATTTCCAGCCCAGCTTGCGACAGGTTCTTCCGCCAAATCATAGGCAACGTATAAGACTTTTCCTTCTCCTACGTTGTGAACCGCAACGAGGGGCACCCCACCCTCAGCGTTTAGCACCTTCCCTGTCTTTACTGACCCATTGCTGATCGTAAATGGCGATGTCAACTCGATTGGCTTGTTTTTATCTGTAACCATGCTGGATAACGAGCGTACACTCGTCACCCCGGATACCTCTACCGGTGATAAATCTGTAAGTAGGCCTGCGGTTTTCTTGTACTGGGCTCCCCCCGCTAGAACCAGCAATCCCCCTGCCTTTGTCCAATCGCGAATGGCCCCGATCTGTTGTTCATTTAACGTATCCAGGGCAAAATTGTTCAGTACGAGCATGTTGATCATCTGCAGCTGCGCCCCGGCTGTCGGAATCAGCTCCGGCTTCATCGGGAGCACCCTGACATCGTACGAGATCGAGCTTTTCGGCAAAACTCCTAAAAAATTGGCTGTATCCTGGCTCCCTGCGAGTACGCCAACCATCAGCGTATCGTAGCTGTAGCGCTTCCCACCTACTGGGGCCTGGGCTACAATCTTGCCGTTTTGCATCAAAGCTACATATGTATCGCTGTTCAGCTCGGAGCCTGGCACGGAAATCATCACTTGCTTGGTGGCCCCTTTGGCTACGGAAACCGGCTGATAGTACGCCACGGCAAATTCGTTGTTGCCCCTGTCTCCCGCTGCAACTAAGAGCTCTCCTTCTACATCCGCCCCTCCGTTCGTCACGGTTACCTGGACAGGCACCATTCCCGCTTCTTTGTACTCTCCTCCGATTCCCGCCGTCACGCCGAGATGGATCGTCTCCTCTGCCAGGGCAATGGAAGTCAGATGACCAGGACCTCCCGCCACCAGGAGAAGGAATGCACAAATGGCTGTCAGCCAACGTTTGCACTTCGCGGTATTCATTCGCTATACCTCCATCGACGGTTCTTCTTACTACAAATCCGTCATTTTCATATAGATAATGACGACAGAGGGAGACAAAAAGCTACAGTCTATTTCGAAAATGGATTTTGAAAGACGCTCGTACTGTAGTCTGACACGATAAATGCAAAAACCACCTCACACGAAAGAGGTGGAATCATTCTGGTGAAAAAGGCAGGCGCAGAGGCTCGTCCAGCCTTGATCGACTTTCGTTCCGGCGTCCCTGCTCTGGAACTTTTTCCGCGAAAAACCTGGGGAAAGATCGTGCAGGATGTTTGCCTGGACGCTCCAGCAGATGTATTTGGCTACGGACGGCCAGAAGGTCAAAAGTAACTACGAGAGGTGCTTGGCCGCTATCTGTACCGAATGCGAGGCGTCCAGTGCGAGCCCGAGCATATCGTGATGACTTCTGGAGCCACACAGGCGCTCTCGTTGATAGCCAAAGTCATGTTGGGACCAGGCAGCACCGTACAAATCGAAGATCCGATTACCTACGATATCCAAACCATCTTTCGATCATCGGGAGCCACCCTGCAGCCGATTCCTACAGACGCATACGGCATGGTGATGGAAGCATAGTCTAACCCTCCTTCCCCATCCCCGAGCTTTGTGGGCTGTATGCATGTGGGGGGAGTCGGCCGGACTGAATATTGTAGCAGCGTTTCCCGGAATTCGATTCACACCAGATGTATTCGTCTCCCTAGAGGAAGCCGGTGTGCTTCTCTATCCAGTGGAGGAGCATGCCATCATCAAAGGCAGGCATGAAGAGAAGGTCATCATCGGATATGGAAATGTCTCGGAGGAACAGATCGTGGAAGGCGTGAGCAGAATGAAAGTAATTTTGGTATCGTTGTACCCTTCTCTTCTAAAATAGCAAAAGAGCCAATCCGCCACATAGGTTCGGTTTTGGCTCTTTGCTGAAATGTATCTGCTTAGGAAGGATTAATAACCACGGCGACCTCGACAGCATTGTGGCGGACAGAATCGGCAATGATCCGGGCATCTACGCCTGTGTTCTTGACCGTAAATTCTCCCATGGCTTTGCCCTTGCTCCCAACCGGGAGGCTGTGGATATCCTGGTCTTTGTTGAGATGGATAATAGGAAGACTGACCATAAGATGAAGTATACGATGACGGCCACTGCGAACTCGGATAATACATGCTGTCGCCCTCTTTCCTTTTAATTTTGATGACTATATGTGTATATGCACGGCGTCATTTACCTGCATAGACTATTGACATCATGCTAGGAAATTAGGGTATTTACCTAAAGAGCGCAGCCTTTTCATCGACACACTCACTTAACGGCCATACCCGTATCTTGCGGAATTTTTAACGCTTGCTGTCCATGCGCCGCCCCGTCTCCCAGATTCAGCAGGACACAACCGGCAATAATCAAGCTGACCGCGATCACTTTTTTAACCGTGAACGCGTCCTTAAAAACGATGACACCAATCACTGCCACAATCGCTGTGCCGAGTCCCGACCAAATAGCGTAGGCAGTCCCAACCTCCATCTCCTTGAGCGCCATGCTAAGGGATGAAAAGCAGAGTACATAGAAAATAAACATCATCACACTGGGTATAGGCTTGCTCAGTCCATCTGACAGCTTCATAGATGTCGTACCTGCCACTTCCAGTAAAATAGCGAATAAAAGATAGACCCAGCTCGTCATTTGTCTCCCTCCCCTCTTGCTGCCGGAGCCAATACGCCACCCAGCAAAATATCAATCATAGCATCCAGCGCCTCCCTGATCGTCATGTGGTGATTCCCTGCTATCTGCTGATCGATCAACTGGTCAATGCCCCCCGTGTACATCTGAATGAGGATCGGAAGCTGAATCGGTCGAAAAATCCCCTCTTTGAGCCCTTGCTCAAGAATGAGCCGAACATGCTCCCATTCTTGCTTGTTGCACTCCTCTATCAGCTTCCACTGCTGGGGATAATAGCGTTTTAGCTCGTACCATACCCGCAGATCCGTACGTGCGAAGCTGTTTGGCACCAACGCCAAAAGCTGCTTCATTTTTTCAACCAAATCCATATGTGGATTGTGCAAAATCTGGTCTTCGCTTACACGCAAGTCCTCGATGCTCTCCTCAATCACTTGTGTAATCAAAGCCTCTTTAGACGGAAAATAGGCATACAAGGTCTTCGTACTCACCCCTGCCCTCCGAGCTAAATCGGACATGGTAAATCGTACACCTCGTGTCTCTACCTCTTGTACCGCGCATTGGATAATCCTCTCTTGCATGTGAGCCTGACTCTCCCTTCAAAAAACAAGGAAAATATTTCGTTTTCTATATTTTCCTTCATGATCAGAATATTGTCAACTATCTCCAAACCATGCTCGACATAGCACGCTTATCCCTGGGTCGATCTTTTCCAATGAAATGCCGGAGAATCCCAGAAAAAACTCCTTGGGCAACGTATCTGGGGGCAGCAGCCATGTGAACGATGCCGAGGACGTCCTGACTCCAGCTTGAATCGCCAGCTGCTTGAGTTCTTCCTCAGTTCGCTCGCTGTATACCCGCAGCAATACGTGAAAGCCCGCATCCTTTCCGATCACACTGGCTCTCTCACCGAAATGCTTTTGGACAGCCGCAAGCAGTGCATCATGTTTTTTGCGATACAGGTTGCGCATTTTGCGGACGTGCTTTTCCAATAATCCTTTTTCCATAAAAGCTTGCAATGTTCGCTGATGCAAGCGAGAAGACGATTGTTCCAAAAGGGTCTCGCGAAGGAGGCTGTAATAGACCTCCAAGAGTGTTTCCGGCAGAACCATGTACCAGACACCGAGCGCAGGAGCCATGACTTGTGCAAAACCACCCATGTAAATGACGTTCGAATTGGGTACCAGCCCCTGCAGAGATGGAATCGGCCTGCCATGATAACGGAACTCTCCATCGTAATCGTCCTCGATGATGTAGCCATTGACCGTTTGTGCCCACTCCAGTAATTGCAACCGTTTGGAAACAGGCATAATCATCCCACGTGGATATTGGTGCGAAGGCGATACGGCAACTAGCCTGATATTGATTTCATACAGCTCCCCGATGCAAATTCCGTCCTCTTCCAGAGAAATCGGGACTGCTTCGTATCCATGCTGTCGAAATGTATTGGCATATAAAAGATACCCTGGGTTCTCTACGCCGATATGCTTATGCGTTGTCCCTAGCATCAGACTGACTAGTGAGAGCAAGCCGAATTGATCCGCCCCAATCACAATCTGGTCTGGCGAGCAAGCAACCCCTCGATAGCGACGCAAGTAGTCTGCAATTTGCTGTCGAAAGCCGGGCTCGCCTTGGGGATCACCGTAGAAAAGATCCTCCTGCTGTTCCAGTCGAAGGGTTTGATTGTACAATCGACGCCACATCGTATACGGAAAAAGCGAAAAATCATTTTGAGACATGTGAAAGTCATACATGTATGGTTTGTCATCGCGAAGCAATGGCCGTTTGCTCGGAACTGGCTGGGATTCGTGTTGCCCAGGCTCGCTATTCGTAGCGATTCCCGGTTTTACCTCTGGATCAGGCAGTGCCTCCACAAAATACCCGCTTCGTGGCCTGCTCTGGATAAAACCCTCGGACAGTAGCTGCTGGTAGGCCATCTCCACTGGAGTCGTGCTTAACCCGAGCAAATCTGCCAGCTTGCGAACAGAAGGCAATCTTGTTTGTTCAGTCAGTCTTCCCGCGACAATTTCATTTTTCATGAACGTATAAAGCTGTACGTACTGCGGTTCATCTCCATTTTCATCCCATTTGGGGGTTAGCAGCATCGGTGTATCACCTTCCATCTGTCCTTTTATCTTTATCAAAACTGTCCATTTTCAAGTATATACATGTTCGCTATGCTAATTAAAACTTCCCTGTACGTACTACAAACAAAACTAGGAGGACTCAGCCAATGTCTACTTATGAAAATACCAATACCCCGGTCCGCTTTTTGGAAGGCGAACGCGTCTATCTACGACCAATCGGGCTGGAAGATACAGAGTTTTACTACCAATCCTTATATAGCAAGGAAACTCGCAAATTAACAGGGACGCAAAAGCATTATACACGCGAACAAATTCACCAGTATATCGAGAGCAAGGGACAAGACTCTTCAAGCGTACTGCTCCTGATCGCACTGTGTGAGAGTGATCAGGTGATAGGAGACATCCAGATAGGCGATATCGATATGTTCAACCGCAACGCATTTATTCGAATTGCTATCGAGCAGTCTGCCTATCAGGGAAAAGGATACGGAAGTGAAGCCATGCGACTGATGCTGGACTACGGCTTTGGCATCCTCAACCTGCACCGGATCGAGCTGAATGTATTCGCCTATAATGACCGTGCTATTCATACGTATGAGAAGCTTGGCTTTCAGCGAGAAGGCGTACAGCGGCAAGCCCTTTATTACAACCATGCCTACCATGACTCCATTTTGATGTCGATGCTGGCAGATGAATACCGGGTGAAGTATGTAAAATAGCTTTGTTGCGGGAATTTGCCCCCTTTAAGCTAGGAAATGGAATCACAGAAGGATAAAACAAAAGCAATTCTTTTTAGGGAATTACTTTTGTTTTATTGTTAATGATTAGCATTTTTTGTAAAATATAACGAGTGAACAATGCACACTAGTTCCTATCATTTCATTCCTCAATATGGAAGTTAAAGGCGGGATAATGATAATGGTAAAGTTATGTAAAACAACTTCACTCCTATATTTTCTGCTGTTTTCGCTTAGTTTAGCAATGTTTGGTTGCAGTGATCCCCAATCCCAAAAGGAAGACAGCCAAATTCATGAAAAGAAAGATCAGGATAAAGAACTAATCATATCCGAAAACAAACCAGTCATAGACGAAAATGTTACAGTTGACGAACCCCCGAGTACTGATGATCGTTCAAAAGAACTGGATTCGGCAGTTACAAAACTAGCAATTGGTCAATCTGCTGCTTACGTGCAAGAAATGTTCGGGAAAAAATACGAGCTTGTCAATAGCGCTGATACCAATACGGTCATTTGGCGTTTTGATATTACCAAGAATACTGATTATAAATTTGTTCCAACGGGGACGACGTTACAAAAAATGAATGTAGATGTTGTTGATTACGATAGTTTAAGACAAGGCATAATCGATGCCCAGCTTTTCATCGAATTTGATGAAAAAGATAAAATTAGTACATTTAGTTACTACTATAAAGCAAGCGATGATGTCATTACAGTACGGCATACTTTTGAAGATGGTACGGTTAAGGAAGAAAAAATTTAAAAAAGAAAATTGTCGTCACAGAAAAATGATTGATCGATTGACAAAAAACAAGTCCAAAGCAAATTCTGCCTCGGACTTGTTTTTTATTTTATAAGCTCGGACTGTCATTCGGCCAATCGAAAAGTCCGGAATTTTGGCCGTCTTCTTCCGTCCCGCTTCCCCGTCCTTTCGCCTCCAACCGATCAATCCGCTTCTGATACGCAATCCCATCCGCTTTTGACCTGTTGCGCAAAAGGCTTCCCCGCTTCTTCCACTGTTCGTACGCCTGCCGTGTATAATGCAGCGCTTTTTCCCAATCTTTGAATTGGTGCTCGCACAGCTTGGCCGCCTCGATATATACCTCTTCCGGGACGTAGCCGGATGATTTCATGCAAGACTCCCAGACGTGCAGTGCCTGCTGATAATCTTTTTGCTTTTTGTAGAGGTGCCCGATCGCCAGTCTTGCCCGGTTGCTCCATGCGTGATTACTGTCTGCGACGAGACGGTACCCATCCATAGCTGCCGCCTGATCGCCCAGCTTGTCATACCATCTGGCAATCTCAAAGCGCTCCTCATGAGAGATAGCTCCATGCTCATGATCTAACAATAGCCGGGTCATGTGGATGTAGAGAGTAATGAGAGACAAGACGTCCGTCTCATTATGACGCAGCACACCCTCGATCACATCCGGGTCCTGGGAGTGCAAAAAGTCAAAATAACGGACCGGTGCCAAGTAACCTGGCAAGTCGTCTTCTCGAAAAACGTCCAGCTTCTCCTGCTCGATGATCCCCAATCGGCATGATTCCAGCTCAGCCTTCCACAATCTTCTGGCGCCATGCAAGAGGTCGAAATGACCAAACACGGGCAAAGCAGGGACCTGATCGCGAATCAGCGTATGCCGGGTCCGAACCTGCGGCCAGTCGAAGGATTTCCCGTTAAACGTCACCAGATGAGAAGATTTCCCCGCATGTTCCAAAAACGATTGGTACAAGGTCACTTCCGCGTGGGGAGCAGGCAGGAAATGCTGACGCACCACGACCTGTTCACCTTCGATACGACTGTATCCCAAGAGAAAGACAGTATTGCCCGCACCGCCGGATAAACCTGTCGTTTCCGTGTCAAAAAACAACAGGTCCTCCGGTCGTCTGCCCGCCGCCGAAAGCGGATGCTCTCTGCCAGATGCTTCCCAAATCGAAATCGCTTCATGCAGCTCGGAAAAAGCATAAGCCCCGTGCCGCCAACCAATCGGAAAGCGAACTTCACGGATCATCACATGCTCGTCTTCCCATATGTACGGCGTGGCTTGCAGCTTTTCCCAGCGGTCCGCATATGGAATCTCTTGCGTCGGATTGTCTGTAGGCATAGACTGCTGGTGTTGCTCTTGTTCGGCAGGGAATTCGTTTACCAAAGCATCGCGTCCCTGCGCCGGAGCCAATTCCATCGACGAAGTCTCTATTTTGTCCGTTTCTTTTACCAGATGCCCTTTCATCCGTTGCAGCTTGGACTTAAGAGACATACGCACTTCCCCCCCCAGCGACGCGCAGCAAGGTCATGGCCAGCTCCTTGCTGCCGTCATCGGTCGCTCCCACGCAAGATGGACAGCCGGACTCGCATGGACAGGAAACAATCATCCGCTCCGCTTGGGTGAGAATCATTTCCATTTCCTTGTACACCTGCTCACTAAGGCCGATCCCTCCCGGATAGCGGTCGTATAAAAAGATCGTCGGCTCCTGTGAGTGGACTGCCTTGCGCTGGGGAATCACGTGCAAATCCATCGGATCGCACATGACGAACAACGGAGCCACGTGCTGCAGCACATGCGCCAGACCAACCAATCCACGCTCCACATCCTCCGTACCGATTTCCGTCAAGAGCGTCTCCGAAAAGCCGATCCACGCTGCATTCGTATGCAACTCTTCTTCTGGCAGGTGAATCGGACCAGAGCCGATGTTTTCATGCGTCTCGAACTTGATTTTTTTGAAAATCGTCGCCATCGCATGCACGGAAACCTCACCGTACGCAAAAACGCCCTGCGCATGCTGGCGATACTGGTCCTGCTCGAGCACCTTTAGCTGAACAGCCAGATTGGCATCCGTATAGTAATCGACCTGCACTTCTCGGACGTACGCTTTCTTTTCCTCGTAATCGAGCCTTTCCACTTGAAATTGGGTACCCTGATGCAAATAAATCGCTTCATCGTGCAAGAGCGTCATCGAGCTGAACCGATCCATTTCCCCGATGACTCGCTCATTGCCCCGCTCACTGATGTCGATAATGACCACATTTTCCTGTGAGGCTGACCTCAGGCTGATGTTGTGCGCAGGGAACGAATCGTTCATCCAGAACCATTTGCCCCGCGAGTAGTGAAGCACCTGCTCCTCGGTCAAAAACTCCAGAATCTCCACGATTTCCGCGCGGCCAAAACGGTCTCCCTCACGAAACGGAAGCTCATAGGCGGCGCACTTGAGATGGTCCACCAAAATGATCAAATTGTCCGGATTGATCCGCGCGGTCTCTGGACTGCGATCAAAAAAGTACTCAGGATTGGCGATTACGTACTGATCCAACGGCGTAGAGCTCCCGACCATGATCACAGCCGACTCCCCCTGCCGCCTTCCCGCTCGTCCCGCCTGCTGCCACGTACTGGCAACTGAGCCCGGATACCCGGTAATCACGCACGCCTGCAGCTGGCCGATATCAACACCAAGCTCCAGTGCATTGGTACTCACTACACCCATGATCTCACCATTGCGCAAGCCACGCTCGATTTCCCTTCGCTGGCTGGGCAAATACCCGCCACGGTACCCTTGAATCGTCTTTGAACCGAGCTTTCGCTTGATCAGCTCCTGCAAGTACGTCAGCAAAATTTCCACGCGAACACGGCTTCTGGCAAACAGGATCGTCTGAATGCCATTGGTCAAAAACTGTTCGGTAATATCCCGCGCTTCAAGTGTGGCGCTGCGCCGAATGTTTAACTGCCGGTTGACCACAGGCGGGTTGTAGAAGACAAAATGCTTGGTTCCTGCTGGTGCGCCGTTATTATCGACCAGCTCAACCTGCTCCTCAGTCAACAGCTCTGCCAGCTCTTTTGGATTGGCGATCGTAGCCGATGTGCAAATAAATTGCGGATGGCTGCCATAAAAGGCGCAAATTCGCTTGAGGCGCCGAATCACGTTGGCTACATGGCTGCCAAACACCCCTCGGTATGTATGCAGCTCATCAATGACGACATATTTGAGATGTTCAAAAAAGGAAACCCACTTCGTATGGTGCGGCAAAATCGCCGAGTGCAGCATATCGGGGTTGGTAATGACAATATTTCCTGCCTTTCGAACCATCTGCCGTATATTGGCCGGGGTATCCCCATCGTATGTTTCGGACTTGATCGAAAGACCCATTTCTGAAATCAGCTCGTGCAGCTCGGACTTTTGGTCCTGTGCCAAAGCTTTGGTTGGGAACAGGTAAAGCGCACGTGCCTGCGTATCTTCTGACAGTGTCTGCAAGATCGGCAGATGGTAGCACATGCTCTTTCCAGAGGCGGTAGGGGTTACAGCTACGATATGTTTTCCTTCGCATACATGGCGAAAGGAGGTTTCCTGATGCGTGTACAACGAGGTAATTCCTCTTCTAACTAAAGCATCCTGTATGCGCGAATCCATTTCCACAGGAAAAGGAACGGACTTAGCTTCGCGCGAAGGAATGACTCTCCAATGTTCAATGTTATCGCGAAAACGTTCGTCTGTTTTTAAGTGATCCAGTACGGCAGACATGTCTTTTTTTCGATTCATCTTCGTCACCTTCTTGCCCTTATTGTACGAATAGGCGTTCGGGTTGTAAATGTATAAATATGTGAGAAAGTGCAAAGTGAGGGAGGTGGTTGTCATGCTGTGTGGTGGGGAGGAAAAAGCACTAATTTGTCTAGAAAGCAACAGCTTGACTAAATTGGGGCGAGTCTCGTAATGCAACATCGCCAACAGTGCGACGTTCGGCTGCATAACGTCAATCCATTCATTTTCCGGCGAACGCACCGTCACTACAATCGGCTGCGCGTACACATCTTTCGCGCTGACGAATCGTGAAAAAAAGTAGGGCAAAAAGTCTCGTTTCTCTCCTCTCTCTTTATCCATTTTGGGAAACCCGATGCCAGCTATCATTTATACCTTTCTTGTTGCATGTCTTATCTAACTTGTGCGGTCTTAGTCTTGCTACATTCATTTTCGTCTTTCTATTGTCGATTATAGGGATTTCACTTTTTTCATGGTATTTACATACGGGACAACCTACGATAGGAAACGCTCACCACAAAATGAAAAAAAGCCGAATCTCTCCTTCTTCACAGGGAGTCCCGGCCTTCTACTATTTGGTTATTTACTTGCTCCACCATCGAAAAGCGCTGTCAGATGATAAACCAGCACCCGCTCAATCCGCTCCTTGTCAACGCGCTTCGGCTCCAGCAACGCATGCAGCGCCAAGCCATCGATGAGCGCATAGAGCCTCTCCGTTTCCAAGTCCTTGTCTACCTGTTTAGGAAGCATGTGAAATTGCTCTGCATAGTTTATGATTTTTTGCAGTCCGCGATAAATCCCGTCGTGCTGCGCATCAAACACCTCTTGTTTATGTCTAAAGTAGGCTGTAAATGCGAACCAAACTTCCATTTCTGCCATCTTTTCTTGATTTGTCGGGACAAGCTCCAGAACCAACTTCATGATTTTGTCTTTTGGCGGATCGTCTTCCAATAAAGCGATTTTCTCGATTCGCGCTGTCGCCCTTTCTTTCACGAGCTGCATTGCATAAATCAGCAGTTCATCTTGTGTGGAAAAGTAATGGCGCAGAGCACCTAAAGATAGACCTGCTTCTTTGGCGATGTTTCTGACCGTCGCTCCCTCCATTCCCAGCTTTACAATCACTCGCCACGTCGCTTCGGCAATTTCTTCTTTTCTTTTCTCATGATCGATCAGTTTTGGCATAGCTGTATTTTATCAAGATAGGCAGGCCCAAGCAATTAAATAATACAATTGTATTATTTAAAGACAGATGCTAACATATTTATATAATACAATTGTATCACAAAAAATTTCGTGTCCTGATCAAGGAAGAGAAACCGCCAGAGGAGACATGTACATTGAATTTGATTGCATGGATGATCGTCAAATGTGAGATAGCCTTTTGGGTTGTCATTGGATTGGGGTTACTCACACGGTATGTATTCAAACAAAAGAAGGCCGGTTTGTTTCTGTTAGCCCTGACTCCCTTCGTTGATCTTCTTCTGCTCATCATCACCGGGGTGGATCTGTACCGCGGAGCCATCGCGACGACTGCTCACGGACTTGCCGCTGTTTATATTGGAGTATCCATCGCCTTTGGGAAAAGTATGATTCAATGGGCCGACGATAAATTCCAGTACTATTTCACCAAGCAAGCTTCTGGGAAGCCTAAGCGATACGGCATCGAGCATGCCAAACACTACGCCAAAAGCTGGCTTAAGCACCTTTTTGCCTTTTTGATCGGGGCAGCCCTGCTCGTCGCGATGATTTATTTCATCGATGATCCATCTCGAACGAATGCACTGCTGCAAATTACAAAGCTTTGGACGATTGTTTTAGGGATCGATCTTTTGATTGCGGCCAGCTATTTCATCTGGCCCAAGAAGAGCAAGAGCATAAGCGCATCATAAAGAAAACGGCCCTAATACTTGAGTGTCAGGGCCGTTTTTTTTTGCACAGGTATCCTATTTTTTTAATCGGTACGGCACAGTAGCGATTTTGACATCTTGTCGAGCAAAAAGGTAAGCTCGCAGAAAAAAACTGGTTTGGTTATGAAGCAGGTTGTGCCACCAACGTTTGGTAATAAATTGCGGAATCATCACAGTCACATGATCCGTTTCTGCCTTTTTCCATTCAACCGTATCAATAAACTTAAATAATGGTTTAATGATACTCCGGTAATGAGAACGTAAAACAATCAACCGCACACCAGGATTCCACTGCTCCCATCTCTCTTCCATTTTCTTCATCTCTTCATCACTGAATCCAACATAGACGGCCACGATGTCATCAGACAATGACTTGGCATAGCTAATGGTGTTTTTTACAACCCGTGAGATGCCAGCTACCGGGATGACAATCACACTTCCTTTTGGCTGGGGCTTTTCTGTTGCGATATCCAGTCGAAGCTCCTCGGCCAAATCACTGTAATGCCCATGAATCTTCCGGAAAATAAAAATAACGATAGGAAGGAAGATGAAAATCGTCCACACATGCGAAAATTTGGTAATCAGGAAAATAAGACAAATCGTAAGGGTAGTCAGCATTCCAATGGTATTAATAACAAAAGGAATGAACCATCCTTGTGGTTTTTTGGTTATCCATCGCTTCATCATTCCTGCTTGAGACAACGTAAACGGGACGAATACACCAAGTGCGTATAAAGGAATTAAATTCTCCGTTCTTCCTCCAAAAGAAATCACCAGAATGGCAGAGAGAACACCCAAGAAAATGATACCATTCGAAAAGCCAAGACGGTCTCCACGGACCATAAACATGTTCGGCATGAATCTGTCTTTGGCTAGCATAAACGCGAGCAAGGGGAAAGCAGCAAAAGCAGTATTGGCTGCAAGGAATAGAATCAGGGCTGTAACCGCTTGAATAAAGTAGTAAATGACTCCTCTCCCAAATATAGCTGACGCGATTTGCGATACGACCGTTTCCTTTGGATTTGGGGCGATACCATACGAATAAGCCAGTAAACTAATACCCATGAACATCATGCCGAGGATGAGTCCCATCATGACGAGGGTTAAAGCCGCATTTTTCGGTGCAGGATTTTTGAAATTGGGGATCGCATTCGAGACGGCTTCTACTCCTGTTAGCGCTGAACAGCCAGAACTGAATGCCCGTAAAAGCAAGAATAAAGTGATCCCCGGGACAGCTACACCGTATACTGGCGTTTGAGCATGCACATTACCCGCGATCCATTGAAATCCCCCGCCGATGATCAATAGAAAAATAGCAGCGACAAACAGATACACAGGATACATTAAAATCGTTGCAGATTCTGTGATCCCCCGTAAATTTAATATGGTTACCGAGGCAATCATGAGAAGAGCAATCAGTACACGGTGATTATGAAGCACCGGAAAAGCGGAAGTAATGGCATCTGTGGAAGCCGAGGTACTCACCGCCACGGTTAAAATGTAATCTACGAGTAAAGAGCCACCCGCAACTAATCCAGCCGATGTGCCGAAATTGTCTTTGGCCACTATATACGCGCCACCGCCTGTTGTATAAGCAAAAATGGTTTGGCGGTAAGACAAAATCAGTATCGTTAAAAGACAGACGACCGCTATCGATATGGGGATAGAATACCATAAGGCTACTGCACCCATTGTAACGAGCACGAGAAGAATTTGTTCCGTTCCGTAGGCTACAGAAGATAAAGCATCAGATGAAAGCACAGCTAATGCCTTTACCTTGTTTAACTTTTCTTCCCCCAGCTCATTTGATTTCATCGGTCTGCCAATTATCAATCGTTTAAAACCCGGTACCATGCTAATTCTCCTTACCAACATTTTTTGTTAGCTTCCCCTCTTCTGCAAAGAAATAACAAACAAAAAGCTCGCCTGTTATCCATATAGAAGGCTTCGTGATCGTGAAATGGATAATTTCACCCTTTATGGGACAGTATCTAAAAATGAGTGATCGCTCTCTATTGACACTCCCGAAAGGTGATGAAGCATCATGGTCGATCTCGGATTGCTCATTATTCGTCTCGTTTTAGGATTAAGCTTTGTTGGGCATGGGAGTCAAAAATTATTCGGTTGGTTTGGTGGACACGGAATCAAGGGGACCGGGGGCTGGATGGAATCGGTTGGAATCAAACCGGGTGTCTTGATGGCTACGATCGCGGGCATTCTTGAGCTGGTTGGCGGACTCTTATTCGCTTCCGGGTTCTTTTTCACGCTGGGCGCGGCTATGATTGTGATCGCCATGCTCGGTGCCATGAAAGTTCACCTGCCCAATGGCTATTGGATTGATAAGGGCGGTATTGAGTATTTAGTCGTCATTATTGCTGTAGCAGTGGGTCTTGCGCTTATTGGTCCTGGTCTGTATTCGCCGTAATTGTTTTCTTTCAGCAAAAAGAGGCTTGGGTTTTCGTTTTACCCCGAGCCTCTTTCGCATGACGCATTTGATCACTGCTTCCTACGTTTAGAAGAGTTGATTTAAATGATTTTGCGGCGCTTCCTTCCGTTGTATTCGCTCTATATTTTGAACGAAGAAACGGTATCTGGTTTCGTGGAATTTGGTTCCATCCGGCATACCTGCTGTATGAGGAGTTAGGATGACATTTTTCAAAGCTCGAAGCTCACTGTTCAAGCTCAAAGGCTCAGCAGTAAATACATCAAGACAGGCTCCGCCAATCACCTTGTTTTTGAGCGCTTCGATCAAATCGTCTTCACACACAATAGGGCCTCTCGCTGTATTCACAAGCAGCCCATCGTTTTTCATTTTATCTAAAAACGATTTATCTACTAAATTTCGTGTCGACTCATTTAGAAAAATATTGATTGTGATTACGTCTGAATTGGCAATCAATGTATCTAAATCAACCAATTCGACGTCATCGCTTTGAATGCTTTTGTTGGTATCATAAGCCAGTACGTTCATCTGAAACGCTTTTGCAAGCTCCGCTACTCTGGACCCAATCGCGCCGAAGCCGATTGTCCCGATCGTTTTCCCCCGCAGCTCGCCACCGACGTACTCCAGCTTCGTTTCGTCTCCTCCATTTTTCATGAAATGATCCAGAAACGAAATGTTCTTGTAGTAACCAAGAATGAGAGCCATGATATGCTCGGCTACTGCATTCGCATTTACACCAGCCGCATTGCTTACCCAAATGCTTTTTTGGGTGCACGCTTCAATGTCGACATTATCAAAACCGGCCCCCGTCTGAACAAACTTTAATTGTTGGGCTTTGTTCAATAAGGCTTCGTTTACTTCGATATGCTCTGGAATCAACACATCCGCTTCGCTGATAAATTCCTCGATTCGCTGCGGTTCAACAATGTGAATTTTCCAATCTTGCGGAAACGATTGAATCACTCTTTGTTTCGAATAATCGTTAAAGTACCCTGTAATTAGTACATTCATGTAGACAACACCCCCTGTAAACAGTGTTTATGCATTTGCCCAAGCTTCAAAGAAGGTCCTCTTTATATTAGCGATAACAAGCTTCGGAGATTCATCCTCAAGACAGCCCACTTCAAATGTAATCACTGGCTTTCTCGTTGGTTTTGGGCTTTTAAAAAAGTCAATTTCTCTGAGCGTTGTAATAAACTCGGTAAGCTCTGCAACGCCTACCTCCGAATCTTTGACACCAAAAGGAATGTGCTTATCGCCGAAATATCGGGCTTGTCTGTCTTTGATGTAGCTATTCCCGATGTGGATATGCGTCAAATAGTCTTTGGCCAGCCACAGTGATTTGTGCGGATCTTCTCCCATAATCGGAAGATGGCTTTGATCAAGCAGCAAACCGAAATTGTTATATTCGCTGCGGATGATTCTTGCTACGTTCACTGCCTCATGGGTAGGGCCCAGCAAATATTTGCGGTCAACATGCCGATCCCCGATCTCTAGAGAGATGCACAGCTCATACTTTTCCGTTTGCGCTTTCTCCTTCGCGTACTTGCATAGCTCCATCGCGGAGGCAATAAACGCCTGTATGTTTTGCTGTTTCCTTTCTTCTCCTTCAAACTTCCCTGTCACGATATGCATGATTTTTGCACCCATCTCATAGCAGTGGTCAATCAGCATGTGACACTTTTTGATAGACTCTTTTCGAATAAGTTGATCTAGGGAGCTTACATCAATCTGCAGCTCTCTAAAAGCATCTCCGCCGTTGAAAATGATTTCCACACAACTGTACTGCATATGCTTTCTCGCAAGCTCCCTCGCCTCTTTATCAGCCATGTACGAAACTTCCACTGCCGTAAAAAAGGGGTCTTCCAGAATCGTTAACAGACTGGAAATCATCTGTTCCGGCTTGCTTTGCGGAAAAGGAAACAGCTTAGGAAGTACAATGCCGATACTCGCTGTTTTCTCCAGTTGATCCATCATACGATTTTTCCAGACACGATGAGCTCAGGCAGTTCTTTCACGGTGTCGATCACATGCGTATGGTAGTACTTACCCCACACTTCGATTGGAGTCGAGCCTTGCATCACGCCAATAATCGCTTTGCAGCCTGCATTGTAGCCTTCGAGCATGTCAGCAGGTGTGTCGCCGATTTTAATGACCTGTCTTACATTTTGCACATTCAAGAATTCCATCGCTTTGAAAATCATGAATGGAGCCGGGCGTCCTTTGCCTTCTGGAACCATATCGAGATCGACAGCATAATCAATCAGGCCATTCTTCACCCAACCGAGCGACTCCATAATGACGCTGTTGATGTCTTTATGAAAGCCTGTCCCTGTCGCTACTTTGATACCATTCTCCTTGCACCATTTCAGCGTTTCGGTAGCGCCTTCGATTTCTCGGCAATTTTCCTGATAGTAAGCAATCATGTATTCGGTGTATCGTTCGTACAGCTTAACGGCCTCATCATGGGTCGTATTGTCGATGTCTACTTCGAAGTTTTTAAAGTCGATGATGTTTCCTTTTGTTCTGGCAATTAAAAATTGATAGAGATGAATTTTGTTTGTACCCATATGGGTGCTGATTTCATCTTTTGTCACATTCAATCCGTATTCCACTGCCGCTTTATGAAGACAATCTCTGACTCCGTTGTTATCCTCTACAAGTGTTCCCGCAAGATCAAATACAGCTAGTGCGATGTCGTTTTTCATGATTCATCTCTCCATTTTATTAAGGATGGGAAAGGAACCCACGCGCATCTCTCATAGCGAGCTCCCTTCCATACGTGCTTGCTCGTGACGCTTATTGCTTCAGAGCCTTGTCGAGCTCAATTTGCGCTTTTCTTTTCGCTTCTTTCAACGCTTCCGCTGCCGGGATGTTTTCGATGAGCACTTTGTCTTTCGCAAGCTCAATCTCCGCATAAATTTTGCCGCCTGTCGGATCTACAAAAGGAGCGATGCCATTTGTTTTTGCCTGTTCCAAAGGAACCGATAAATATGGATTTTCTTTCAATTTATTTTGGTAGATCTCTGTTTTCACCGCGCTGTCCCGAATCGGAATATAGCCTGTTTCTACTGCCCAGTAAGCCGTTTTTTCCGCTTCCGAGAAGAACTTCACGAATTCCCAAGCACCTTGCTGCTGCTCTTTGGAGGACGCTTTGAACAAGTTAAACATGACAGAGGTCGCTACAGGTCTAGGCTTTTCTCCATGAAATCCTTTTTGCATCCCAGTTGCCACTTTGGTAAAATCCAGATCGCCTCCGTCGCCAGAAGAACCTGTGTATCCTGCAGATTTTCCATTCATCACATTGTCGATCGTTTTATACCACCATTCCCAGCCATTCCCGCCATAGACGGTGTCCATGATCTTGTCCTCATGAATCCATTTGCGAATGTTGTCCCAAGCGTAAATCCATTCTTCCGAGTCGATTGTAACGGTCTTCCCGTCTTCGCTGACGATATCGCCGCCGGCTGAACGTGCGTAATCGATCATATGCTCTGCGTACCACATGACAGACCAGCCGCTAATGCCTTCCTTTTCTTTGATGAGCTTCGCCGCATCCGCCAATTGTTCGAAGCTTTCCAAAGAATTGTAATCAATCTTGTATTTTTCAAAGATATCTTTTCGGTAGTACATCATTTGTGTAGCGACATAGGCCGGAACACCCAAGGTTGCCTCATTGTACTTGCCTTGCTCCAACAGCAGAACATCGTCCTTTTTATACTCGGGTTGATTGATATACTCATCCAATGGAAGCAGCGCATCGCTTTTTGCCAGCTTCATAAATTCCGGGTAACCGTTAATAGACAGTGCAGGAGGCTTCCCCGCTGCAAGTGATGCTTGTAATGCTTGCAAGGTTTCACCATAGTCCCCTTGGATCACCGGCACGACTTCATATTGTTGATTTTGGCTGTTAAAGTCTTTCACGATTTTTTGCATCGTCTCCCCGAGCTTACCGCCAAGACCATAGTAGAATTCCAGTTTGACTTTTCCTTGAGGCGCTGAAGCTGCATTCGCATTGCTTTCCGATGAAGATTGATTCGAGCAACCGATTACCCCTGTCATAATGAGTGCAAAACACATGATCGAAGAAATGACGCTCTTGGCGTTTCTTTGTCGCTTTTCCACAATGATGCCCTCCCGATAAATAGCTGTTTTCGTCTCCATTAGCGATGCCCACATTTATCAGTACCTGGTTCCCAGCTCAGCACATCACCACCTTATTATTTGTTCACATACAGATTCGCCATGGAATGAATGATTCGTTTGCTGGCAACGGCCAACAGGATTAACATCGGCAGCAGCGACACCGCACACGCCGCCATGGCTAGTGGAAAGTCCATTCCATAACCTGCCTGACTCATAAACAGCCTCCGCAAACCAATCGTGACAAACATGTTTTCTTCTGACTTGATGAGCAAGGAAGGCCACATGTAGTTGTTGTAGCTGTAAATGAAGGTGATCAAGACCAGTGAAGCAATCGCATTTTTGCAATACGGAATATACACCGTGAAAATCAGCCTCAAATGTCCCGCCCCATCCAATTTCGCTGCATGGACGACTTCTTTTGGCACTTGAACGAAAGATTGCCTCAAGAAAAAGATCGCAAAGATGCTGATAAATTCACTGAGAATATAACCCGTATGCGTATCCAACAGATTCACTTTGGACAAGAGAATAAACGAAGGAATATACGTTACAGCTGATGGGAGCATGTACGTAGCCAAGATCAGCACAAAACAAAATTGCACCCATTTCTTCCGGACCGTCGTGAATACATACGCTGCAAAAATAGCGGATACAATCTGAAAAACAATGATGATCAAGCTGACAGAAATGCTGTTCCACAAATAAAGAAGCATCTTGGTATCCGTAAATACGCGAATGTAATTTTCAAAATGAAAGGTCGACGGCAAAATACTCCCGCTGTAGACCTCGTTTTTTGGCGTGATCGAAATCAAGAACATCCAAATAAACGGAAATACCATGATTACACTTACGACAGCTAACGCTGCGTAACGGATGCCTGTTTTGACTTTTGCCCAGCTCAGTGCCCCCACCTCATTTCTTAAACAGGATTTTGGATACGCCGAAATTTAATGCGCTGATCAAAAGGCAAATCACTAGGAAAATCATTGCCAATGCAGAAGCTGGACCGGTTTCATACCACTCAAAAGCTAGCACATAGAAATAGTACAAAATGGTTGAGGTCGCACCTGAAGGGCCGCCTTGCGTCAAAATATAAATCTGATCATAGGCTTTGAGCGAATTCAGCGTAAAAAAGATAAACAAGAATACGAGAATGGGGGAGATGGCGGGCAGGGTGATTTTCACTAATTTTCTCAGCCCTTTTCCGCCGTCCAAATCATTGGCCTTCTCTACTTCTGGATCTAGCTTTGCTAAGGCAGAGGTCAGCAACAGGATTGCCAATCCCAAATACTGCCAAATGGTTACGATAATGACGACAATCATTGCCGTCGTTTGTCCACCCAGCCACTTAACCGGCTCTAAACCTACACCTTTTAAAATCAGATTGACGATTCCCGAATCACTGTCGAATATGCTGACCCATACCATTGAAACCACGACAGTCGGGGTTATCCACGATGAAAAAGCAGTCGCAACAAAGAAATTGCGAAATGCTTTGATTTTGTTCAATAAGGTAGCCGCGTACAGCCCCAAAAGAATTGGCGGAACGACTGTGAAAAACGTAAACACGAGCGTATTCATCAGTACTTTTGCAAAAAAGGTATCGCTGATTAAATTTTTGTAGTTGTCTAATTGCACATAATTGAATGTCGGTGAAATGTAATTCCAATCCGTAAAGCTAATGTGGAACGTCTTGATCATCGGATAAATCCAAAAAACAACTAATGGAATGAGAGTCGGCAACAGAAGTGCTAGCGACCATAGGTTGTCTTTTCCATTTTTGCTGATTAGCCTGAGCATCTATTCGTACTCCCTGATCATGTCATTGATTTTGGTACCGTCGCATTCGTGAGAGATTTGAAACAGCTCTGCGATCGTCGGTGCGATGTTTTGCAGATGCGCTTCCTCTATTGTTTTGCCTTTCTCGATCCCTTCACCCATGCACACCATAAATCCATTCATCTCATCGACATTGGAAGGATGGTACCCGTGCAAGCTTTTCATCTCCATGTATTTGGGCTGTTCTGGAGCAACGATATCT
Source organism: Brevibacillus sp. NRS-1366 (assembly GCF_050467985.1). Taxonomy (NCBI): domain Bacteria; kingdom Bacillati; phylum Bacillota; class Bacilli; order Caryophanales; family Paenibacillaceae; genus Brevibacillus; species Brevibacillus sp. NRS-1366. Next base: position 300,535 of record NZ_JBITPN010000021.1, read on the forward strand.
TCGCCGCACACCTTATGATTCAGGTCCAGGATGCCGACAGGCTTGTATTCTGAACGGGCTTCTCCGGTAATCTCATAAAAGTGATTTACTTCTGTAAATTGATTGAAGCAATCCATGATTTCTCGATTTTGCAGATGGCAAAGCGAGCTGTAGAACAATAACGACCCGCTCCCGTCGCCGACGAACCGGATTTGTTTGTTAGATAGCTGTTCCCGCCAGCGGCTTTGCGCCAAAATCTCATTCGGATAAAAGAACGATTGAACATCACTTTGTCCATGATCGGAAAAGAGAAACAAGTTGTATGGTTGTTGCGATTTTCTGAGTGTGAGATCAATTTGCCCGATATGTTCAAACAGCCTCTCAAGATATTCGGCTGCTTCCATAGAATCTTTTCCATAGTGGTGGGACAGAGCATCATACCCGACAAATCGTGCAGCGATAAAGTCATATGCCTCTGATTCAATCGTCTGGATCGTTTCGTGCAGTGCTACGTTATCGATCTCTACCACTGAAGCTGCGCCTTGAAGCTTTTTTTTGCTGCTCGATTCAGTGACCAGATGCTGAATATACGGGTTGCCAGTCGTTAACGGCCAATGAATGCAGCAGCTCCTAAGCCCATTTCTAGCCAGTGAGTAAAAGAGCGTTTGTTTATGTAGTGCTTCATTACAAATGCTGTCGTGGTCTTTGTACAACTCGATTCTTTCCATGGTTTGCAAGCGAGCCACAACATTGTCAAAGACAAGATGCTTGTCAGGATTGTTCCCTGTGATCGCCGCTGCATGAGCATGAAACGTAACCGAAGGAAACGTCGTGATCATTTTTTTACAGTACGAAAAGCCTTTCCCGACAAATTGCTGTGCGCGGCGTTCAAAGATTTGATAGCTTAAACCATCTAACGAAAGAAGAACATTCATTGGAGGCTCCTTACATTTTTTTGCGTATTTTTGTCAAACACATGGACATGGTTTGCCTGCATTCCCACATACAGCTTTTGCCCCTTTTCATACGTTTGCGTAAAGCTTTTTTTCACAATGAAATGGGATGTCTTGTGCTTTAGATGCAATAACACATCCGTCCCGATAATTTCCGTAAACAAAACCTCCATGACAAATGCATTGCTGCTGTCTTCCGTTATGAAACAATGCTCAGGCCTGACCCCTGCTACTACTCTCGGATGGTCTTTGATCACTTCTATCGGCAAGTCCGTTTCCACGAGTACTCCGTCAGTATCTACATAGGTTTGTCCATCGCGATTAACGAGAACAGCATCCAGATAATTGATTGGTGGTGAACTGATGAAGCTAGCAACAAACATATCGATGGGACAATCAATGATTTCCATCGGAGTACCGATTTGTCTAAACTTTCCTTCTGTCATAATTGCAATCCGATCACCTAGCGTGACTGCCTCCACCTGATCATGAGTGACATAAATAAAAGTAGAATCCAGGCGCTCATGAAGTTTTTTTATTTCAATTCTCATTTCATTACGCAGCTTCGCATCGAGGTTGGATAACGGCTCGTCCATCAAAAAGACCTTTGGTTCTTTGACGATCGCTCGCCCGATTGCAACCCGCTGTTTTTGCCCACCTGACAATTGGCTGGGGAGCCGTTTCAACAAGGGATTGATCTGCAAAATTTCGGCTGCGGCATGAATCCGCTTTTCTCGTTCGGCTTTTTTCACCTTTTTGATTTTCAGCCCGTAAGCCATATTCTCAAATACGGTCATATGCGGATACAGCGCATAGTTTTGAAAAACCATCGCTACCCCGCGATCCTTGGGTTCCACTTTATTTACACAAACATCGCCAATGTATATTTCACCTTGTGTGATGTCTTCAATACCGGCAATCATGCGCAGCAAAGTGGATTTTCCACATCCGGACGGTCCGAGCAGCACGAGAAACTCTTTATCTTTGATATGCAGGCTTAAATCATTTAGCGTGTGCTTATCATCTGTATATTGTTTGGATAATGCCTTCAACGTAATACTTGACATGATCAAAACCCCTCATCCAATTTTCGTAGTCGGCGTCGTTCTGACAGTTGCAACGGGGACTAGATTTTTCTTCCAATTTATCATTCAATTTCTATTGAATTTTTGATAGAATCATCATGTAATAACTAGATAATGAACTTCTGTACAAAAAATATTGTACATTCATCGTAAACAACCTGTGTTAACGGGGTGTCAATTTCAGTTTGTTTTTTTGTAAAGGTATGCTCGCAATTCGTAAATATCAAAGGAGAGTGTCTGTATGAAGCAGATGACCACACAGGCTCAGGAAGGGTCGTCGCTGCGCCGTAATGAATTACGCGCCCAAGTCATCGAAGCTATTGCGCAAACGATGGATCTCTACGGCGCCAACCATTCTTTCGGCAAGCTGTACGGTATCATGTTTTTCGAGGATAAGCCGATGACACTTGAGGACATGAAAGACTATATGAATATGAGCAAGAGCAACATGAGCTATGCAATCCGATCACTGCTTGATTCCAAAATGGTCACCAAGCTGGAGGAGAAAAAGGATCGGAAGGATCAATATGTGGCGGAGACCGATTTTTTCCAGACCTTCCGTGTCTTCTTTACTATGAAGCTGCAGCGGGAAATCGACGTCATGCTCGGGGCAATCAATCAAGTGGTTCCCGAGCTTTCAGAAATGGTACTTGCGGAAGACACATCCGATACCGAAAGACAGGAATGCCTGCGTGACCTGCATAAGCTGCGCCACGGCGTAAGCTATTACACCTGGCTGCAGAAGTTCGTGAATGGGCTGCGGGATGGGGATTATCTGGATCAGGAATGAGGATAATCGCGGAATCGCGGCCTTAGGTTAGGTGGTCGGTGTGACTGTGGTGGAGGAGAGGAAAAGGGAGAAAACGCTCCAGCTTCTTGGGACCCCTGCTGAGGCGTCATCCCTGCACGGTTCCATGAAAAAAGCGAAACCGCGTCCAAAGTAGCCGATTCATGACGCTTCTCAGAGGTGGACGCTTAAAAACGTGTTTCCCTTTTTTCATTCCACCTCGGCTGGGCCCCAAAGAGCTTCGCTTTTTTCTCCCTTTTCCTCGGCCAGCCTTGGATCTTACCCCTGCCTTCTTCTGGGAGCTTTCCACGGAGTTTCTTTATGGACAAACCAAAATGAAACAGAGGCCTTCTGGCGGAGTCGCGGTGGCCCTTATACTGGATAGGAATTTTATAAACGCTTCTCTGTACAAAAAAACAGCCCTATTCGTAGAGGGCTGTTTTCTTCATTCATTTTTGTGTAAGGATAACATAGGGAGCGGGGGTTGGGTGCTGCTTACGCCCAGTCCAATGCCACTTCATTGACACCATAGACAGCTAACGTCTGGGCAAGCAATGCCCGCATTCGCTCGACTTGCTCGGCGCTCACCTTTGTGTCGGTACGAAGCGTGACCACACCCGATTGATTTTGAAAGGAGACAGCCTAAAGCGAAGTATGCTCGGGAAACGGATTTTCGAGCCCATCTCGCCGCTCGCGCAGCAATTGCTGAATCGCCGTTATTCTCGGTGCCTTGATCGACGTCAAATTGATCGATTCTACCTCCACCGGGACAATCTGCTCAGCGTCAAATAAATAGATCGTGTAGACTTCCTTACTCTCCCGATTTTCTTCTCTATTCTCTTCGGAGCGAAGTGTTCCTTCTTCCATTTGCTCAAGCAAGTCCATTACTTCCGTAGTCTCTTTAAAACCTTCAAAACGATACAGCTCTTGTCCGTCTAAAGCCAAAAAGAGCGTTGTCGGGTTCGCCTTGATACGGTAATGATTCGTTGTTTCATGATCCGCATCGACATAGACCACTTCATAGCTAGTGTCCTGTTTAACAGATAAAACCTCACCTAGCACGGTCTGTATGGACCGCCCCATCGGGCAAGCGGATAACGTAAATAGCATCAGCTTTGCAACTTGCTGGCTTATCTCGACTCACTCCTGTTTACTTCATGTTTGAAATGGCTTTCTCTATTACTTCATAGTTGATGGCTCCTTGAAACTTTTCCCGAATGACTCCATTGGAATCCAGCATATAGGTAGTGGGATAGGCGACGACCTGGTAGGTTTGTGTGACTTCCCCTTTTTGATCCAACACAATCGGGAATGTCAGCTGTTGCCCCTGTACAAAATCTTTTACGACGTCCATGTTTTTCTCCGAAGGGGTTAAATTGACACCCAGAATAACGACGTCTTTCGCTTGGTAATCCTCGTAAAATTTTTGCATATGGGGCATTTCTATTCGACATGGAGGGCACCAGGTTGCCCAAAAATTCACCAGTACTCTCTTGCCTGCAAAATCAGCTAGCTTGACCTCATTCCCATTCAGATCCGTCAGCGAAAAGTCAGGCGCCACTTGTCCCTTTTGCGTACCCGTCTCCAGATTAGCTATGCTTGCCTCCTTGGATTGTCCTGTTTCTAACGAAGATGTTTGAAACAAATCGTATCCGCCATAAACGACAAGTCCAACCAACAAAATGATCGCGATCATACTTTTTTTCAAGCCCTCGTACCTCCACTTGTTAAAAGTTGATGTCCCAGAACGTATATTGGGTTAGCCAAGCGCTGATTTTTTGCAGTTGTCCGGTAAACAACAGAAATCCCATTCCGATAAGCAGCCAGCCATTGATTTTCGATAAGAGCGGTATCCACCTGTTCAGTCTTTTCATAATACCGAGCGAATACGTCAACAACAACGAAATAAGCAAAAAGGGAACCCCCAGCCCGAGCGAATAAACCGCCAGCATGCCGACCCCGTGCCACAATGTTTCCGTAGACCCTGCCAGAAGCAATATAGATGACAACGCAAGTCCCACACATGGAGTCCAGCCTGCGCCAAACGCCAAGCCCGTAAGAAACGATCGAATGGTTCCACGGCTCATGTCCCGCTTTGTTTCCCACGTCTTACCAGCCATCAATAATCGCAGATTTAAAAATCCGATCATCTGCAATCCAAACACAACAATGAGTAGCCCGCTCACTTTTTGAACCAAATCACGTTCTTCAGCAAAAAAGCGGCCAAGGAGACTAGCTGATGCCCCCATAGCGATGAAAATGAGCGTAAATCCTACAATGAAGCTGAGCGACTGATAGAGTAATGTTCTCCTTTGAACGACAAGTCTGCCTTCCTGTATGGTGGAGCCTGTCAAATGGGACACATACGCAGGAATAAGCGGAAAAACACAGGGAGACAAAAACGACAGCATCCCCGCGACAAACGCTAACAGAACGGTAACGTTACCCATGAGCGCCTCCCTCTTGCCGCTTCTCTCGATACCAGACCCAGCATGCCAAGAATAATCCAGCCAGAAGAAACACATAGATCGACGGAGAAGTACCCATTAACAGCAACAAAATGTGATAAAGCATCCAGCCAGCAAACATAAACCAGGCTCCGCTATCTAGCCAAAGCCCGAGCGACATGTTTCGCTTCCAGAACACGTACCCGCTATAAGCGATTGCAACCAGGCTGGCCGCCCATTTTCCACGTTCCCCTCCGTCAAAATACAAAAGCGACATCGGCTGGAAGATGACCTCGTGCGGATGGAAAAGGAAATAGCTCGCTTTCCAAATGAGCAGCCATAGCAAAAAGGCGTTTGCTACCACGGACAAAATCATCTTTTTGTTCTGTCTGTTCCGCAATCGGTATCGCAGCGTCAGCCAGCCCCCGAACCAAAAGCTGAAAAACAAGACGAGCTGCCCGTTTACAACCAAAGAGCCTACTTGAAAGTTGTACAATTCTCACGGCCTCCTTTTATTCATAAGAGTACCGTTCCTTTTTAAAGATTTGATAAAGCATCCAAGTTTCAAATACGATTATCCGCTTCGTGGAATTGTTATCCAAAACGAGTAGTTGTCTTCCTCAGAAATCAGCCCGACTTCTCCCCCATGCTTCTGCACTACCTCTTTTACGATCGCCAAACCAAGCCCACTTCCTTTGACGGATTGTGTGCGCTGCCTCGACGGATCTACCTGAAAAAATCGTTCAAAGACAAGCTCCCGTACCTCTTCTGGCATCGGCTCGCCAACGTTACTCACGGTTACGCGATAACAAAGCGGCTCGCTTTTGCCTGACATCCCTATGAACCGTCCCGTATTATAGCTAATGGCATTTTGCATTAAATTGTTGAGCACCTGCCGTAATCCATCCTCATCGCCAATCACGATTCCAGGCTCCAGAGATACGTTCAGCTCCATATTTCTTTTTTTCAACTCCCACTGAAAGGTGTTCGTACTCTTCGAAATCAACTCATCTATCTGTAAGCTTGTTTTGGTCATGCTAGTCTCGCGGCGATCTTCCCATACAGAAAGCAGATGCAGCTGCTCGACCATTCTGGTTATATGCTGCGATTCTTCTAAAAGAGAGTGATACAGCTCTCGGTCTCCGGTAATCACTCCGCTTTTTAGCGCCTCCAAATACCCATTTAAATTGCTGAGTGGAGTTCGCAGGTCATGAGAAATATTGCTCAGCATACGCTTGCGATTCTCTTCCGTCCGCTTCAACGTCCGCGTCATATCATTAAAATGCTTGGTTAGCTGCCCGATTTCGTCATGGGAAGTGACCGCAATCATCTCAGGGTAAGTCCCCTCCATGAGTTGACGCGTCGATTGAGCCAAGCGCCGAAGGGGAACTAGCATTTTCTTGATGCATACGTAATGAATGAGTGCAGCAACCACAATCGCTAAAAGGCTCGCACGCATCAAGTAAAATTGCATGGTTTGGTTAAACAGGAGGTTCTTTTCTTCTCCGACAAAACGGTACTTCTCGACGAGCACACACGCGAAATCTTTAACCGAAACACCCGCAAGCCAAATCACGACAAGAATGACAACAATATTTACTCCGATCAGCTTCCAGGCCATCTGCTGCTTCCACTCACGTAGCTGACTAATAAGCGACAAAGCGATACCCCATTCCGCGAATGGTTTCAAAAAAACACGGTGCATCATTGGTTGACTCGAGCTTTTCTCGTAGCTTGCCCATATGAACGTCGACTGTACGATCAATCACTGCCTTCTCTTCATTCGGGTACAGCTCGCCTAAAATTTGCTCGCGTGACAAGATTTGATTGGGATGTCTCATGAAAAAATAAAGCAGCTTGAATTCATGCTGTGTCAGAGGAATCATCGCTCCGTTATATTTGACTTCTTTGCGCAGCGGTTTGATCGTCAGCCCCTTATAACTGATTTTGCTGCATCGATTGGCGGTTCTTCTGAGTACGGTATTGACGCGGGTCACGACCTCTTGAGGACTGAAAGGCTTGGTTATATAATCGTCAGCACCCATTTTCAGACCTTCAATCCGCTCGGCTTCCGTTATTTTTGCGGTTAGCATGATCAGCGGAATGTCGCTTTTCAGCTCGCCACGAATCCATTTACAAAATGCTTCTCCGCTGAGCTTTGGCATCATCAAATCGGTAATGACAAAGCAGGGATCAAACATTTGAAAAGCCTCCATCCCTTCCTCCCCATTTTCCGCCTCCACTACTTCATAACCTTCTCGTTCCAGGTACAGCTTCAGCAGCCTTCTTATTTTCGGATCATCTTCAATGATCAGGATGTTTTTTCCGTCCATGAATTCCCCTCCCTCATCTCCCACCTTCATTTAATCTATCCATTGTAAAGAAACGATAAAGTTCGTTCCATATTTATCTGCCTGGTCTGGTGAAGAAATAAGAAAACCTCTATCAGGGAAGCACTTAAACTTTCCTACACGTTGAAAAAAGCGAGCACAAATATGAAAGTGCTCGCTCGGCTGTATCCTTGTTTATTTATCATGAACCGCACAACGATTGGGCCCAATCTCCATCTCCCGTTGTTCTTCCTCTGTCGGCTGTATTTTCCCCATATTGGTTTGACGAATCTCTTGGTAGGCATTCGGTTGTGGCGGCAAATTTTCTGTTACGGCGCTTCGGAATTCACCTTCATCTGCGATGTTCAGTCCGGGATTTTTTGCAAACAAGTCCTTCAGTCTGGCAGATACCACTCCGCCCTCTCCCAGCTCGGTGATTTTGCCAAAGTGGGCAGGCAAAACAATCAGATTGTCAGACAGCTCTTTGTAGCGAGTGTATAACGTGCTGCGCAAGTCTCCTACCCAATCCTCTGCTTTTCCGGCCAGATCCGGGCGTCCAATCGACTCCACGAACAAAATGTCGCCTGTAAGAAAGTACATGTCATCGATGATCAACGACGTGCTGCCAATCGTATGCCCTGGCGAGTAGACCGGCTGGATGGCAATTTTGGTAGTTCCGACGGTGATGTCTTTGCCTTCTTCCAGCTTTTCATACGAGAAGGTCACTTCTTCCGCATCTTTGGCAGGAAGCCAGTAGGTTGCTCCTACTTTCTCTGCCAGTTTCTTGCCGCCGGAAATATGGTCTGCGTGCAAATGAGTATCAAGCGTGTGAGTGATTGCAATGTTATTTATGCTGGCAAAATCCTCATACACGTCAGTCATCCGCAGTGTATCGACGATAGCCGCTTCGCCACCCGACACCACCATATAGGACAGGCAGCCCTTCCCGATCCGCACAAACTGATAGAGCGCCCCGCCATCTCGTAAATCCCCGACCTTCACCGGTTCGAGATGCTCACTCCATGCCTTCATCCCACCTTGGAGATAATACACATCCCTTCTGCCAGCTTCTACGATTTGCTCTGCAACGAAAATCGACGATCCTTCTTTTGCACAAACGACGAGAACCTTCTTACCTTCTGGAATTTGCTCAAGAGCCGACTCTACTCCGTCCATTAAATCGAAATAAGGAATGTTGATAATCTCTATGTTTTGCCCTTCTATTTTCCAATCGTGGAAATCACTTTGATTGCGAACATCCAAAATAAACAATTCTCCTTTATGGAAAACAATTTGGGTTAACTCATGCGGTGTCATCGCTTGTAAGGCTGTAGTGATATTTGCAGTCATGCTAATCCCTCCTGTTTTGTCTCTTGCATTCCTTGCCAATTCAGCATGCCACCTGTCATATTCGCGACCTTCTTGTACCCTTGGCCTGTCACATACTCACAAGCCTGAGAACTTCTGGCGCCACTGCGACAGATGAAGATCACTTCTTTCTCAGGGTCAATTTCATGCAGTCTGACCGGCAGCACGGGAAGTGGAATCAAGATCGCTCCCTCTATATGACCCTCGCTGTATTCGTCGGGATTTCTGACATCAATGAATTGGACTGCTTCCTTTTGCTCCAGCTTTGCTTCAACGGCTTGCGGCGATATATCTTGCCATGCTTTGCTCATTCGAGTTACCTCCCTGTTTTGAAAAACGCGATATCGCAAATTTACTTTATACATATACCCCTATAGGTATTATAATATGGTTTTGCTTTTTTCTTGTCAATACATCCGTTCTAGCAAAAGGAGGCACTGCCTATGTCCAGCGAGGTGGATCATCATACAAAAAAATCCTCATCATATTGACGAGGATTTGCTTACTTCATCTCTATTTCCTTATTTATGGCGTGAGTCCGCCCAGCTCTTCTTGCTTTTGCTTTCTGCGCAAATATACACCAATGCCCACAGAAAGAAGAATCACAACCACAGATGTCCACTGTGCTGTTGTCCAATTGAATAGAAAGCGATGCGAATCACCGCGCAGCATTTCCAAAAAGAATCGCCCCAGGTTGTAGAGAATATTATAGGCGAGGAACAGATAGCCTCTCGTTAAACGCTTTTGCATCAGAAGAAGGAGAATCGCAAAAATGATGACATCCATCTGCCCTTCCCACACCTCGGCAGGATATAGCGGCTGATCCCCAAACGTAGCTCTCGCATTCGTTCCTTCTGGATAAAGAATTCCCCAATTCCCGCCAGTCGGATCTCCAAATGCATCTCCATTCATCAGATTCGCATCCCGCCCGATGCTCTGCCCGAGAATCAACCCAGGCGCACACAGGTCTGCCAGCTCCCAGAAAGATATCTTATGCTTCCTGACATACCAGATCGCAACCAGGATGGCACCAACGACGCCGCCTTGGATCGAAAGCCCACCATGCCATACTGCGATGATTTCTTCCGGATGCTTGGAGTAAAATTCCCAGTCAAAGAAAAAGACGGTCCAAAATCGGGAACCAATAATAGCTCCAATGATCATTGGAACCGCTAAATTCAGCAGGTGCTCCGCCAAATGCTCTTTTTTCTGGAGCTTGGCCAGCGTAACGGTAACTCCAATGCCAAGAACGATAGCCAGAACAAACAGCAGGCTGTACGATCGAATCGGAAATGAACCAATGAACCCCAAGTATTGGTGCAATTTAGTCACATCCTTAACTAAGTATCTATTTTGCGACAGCTCACCCAAAAACGAGTTGCTTGCCCGCTCGTTACCGCATTTTTTGGATAACGGTTATACTATCAGAAAAAGATGGCATTGTCTTTAAAAGGAGCGCTAGAGAAACGGATTTGTACACAAAAAAAGGAGGCAACCAGTGTGTGATACCCACAGATTGTCTCCCCTCTGTTCATCTCTGATGAAATTCTCATTGAATTGACGCGTCGAGAATTCCCATCGATTGAATATGATTTTTTGTCTCATCCGTTCCCCATTTATGAATGGCGGCATAAATTTGGCGCAAGCATTCATCGTACTGATCGTTCTCGGAATCAAAATGATAGGGAAGGGCAACGATATGGCTTCGCGTGAATGTATTAAATTCATACGCCGTCCGATCCTCAAACATGGTCTTTAGATAAGCCACATCGTCTTCGGTTGCCTCAATTTCAAACTCATAGCCGGAATCCCCCTGGTGTTCCATGACGGTTCCGGCTTGTAAGGAGACATAGTATCGCTTTTTTTCCATAAGTACGCCCCCTCTCTTATGAATACACCATGATGCCAATGAGCAATACCGCCAGCAAGACCGCAAACGCCCCAACGTAAAAGAGCATTCCTGTGTTGCCGAGAACTTTGTTTTTTACTGTCGTTTCGCTTACATGATGGTCCAATTCTTTGCTCCCTTGCCTTTTCATAAAATAGATAGTAACTATCAAGCCGGCAGCCAAAATAAGAGCAAAGATCGCGTAATAGATGCCAGGGTACGGTACCATGCCAATCACTCGCTTTCCACATGATTGCTGCTCATAGTTGCGGCAAGGAATGGTTATTATTCATGGAGGGAGGAAATCTCCACTCGTACAAAAGCTCTGTTTTCGGACCTTTGCACGAGTGGGGCGCTGCCAGGAAACATGAAGGAGCCTGCCTCAGCGCACCTGATAAGCCTCTTCCAAAATATGCAGGTAATCTTCTGCTGTAATCGTCCGCACGTTGCTTGGCGTGGAGCCGTTTTGCATGGACAATTCTACGATTCGTGGGAAGTCCTCCGTTTTAACCCCGGGCACATCCTTGAGCTTCGGAATTCCCAGGCTCTCGGTCCACGCTGCGATCCCTGCGATCAGCTTCTCGACGGCCAGCTCATCTGTGTCTGCATCCATCGCAAATCCCATGTACCGGGCCAAATCAGCGTGCATCGCCTTGTTTTCCATGGCATTAAATCGCAATACGTGCGGCAAAAAGACTGAGTTGGCTATTCCGTGTGGTGTATCGTACATACCGCCAAGTGCTTCTGCCAAGCAATGTACAGCAGCCACATCCGCAGAGCCAAAGCATAACCCCGCGAGTAAGCTCCCCTCCAGCATGGCATGGCGAGCAGCTTCATTTTGACCATCAGCAAAAGCCACAGGAAGCGCGGAGATGATCGTTTTCATCGCTTTTGCGCCAAGTGCTTGAGAGATTGGATTCGTTGCCTTGCACGTATATCCCTCGATGGCGTGTACTAGTGCATCTACACCTGTAGCAGCCGTAACAGATGCAGGTACGCTGTAGGTCAAAGTCGGATCAAGCACAGCGAGCGTCGGGCGCAGGGATGCGTGCTTGAGCGTCATTTTGCGATGGGTACTCGATTCTGTAATCACCGAGGAACGAGTGACCTCGGAGCCTGTCCCGGCAGTAGTTGGCACACAAATAATCGGAGCAATATTTGCGTAAGACAGCCGACCGTCTGCATAATCAGCAGGAGTGCCGCCATTATTTCCACACAGAGCAATCGCTTTGCCGGTATCCATTGCGCTTCCTCCGCCAATCGCCACCACCATATCAGCAGAAACATCACGAAATTGCGTCGCGCCCTCCATACACTCCGTATCACGCGGGTTCTGGCTCAGCCGGTCGAACAGCGAAACGCGAAAGCCCGCACCCTCAAGCGCAGCTTGAATCGGTACAACCAATCCCGCCCGAATCACACCGGGATCACTCACCAGTAAAATGGACGAGCCTGCCTCCAGAGAGTGCAAAAGTGCTGGCAATTCCTTTGATTTGCCCGTCCCCATTTCTATTCGTGTAGAACAAAAGTAACTGTATGTGTTCATCGATTTCCCTCCCCACCTTATACTCTCATCATACAAGCGTACGGGTTCCCATTCCAGAATAATTGCAAAAAGATTACGACAATAGGAAAACCTCTATCGAGGCCTGCTCATGGATGAGCGACCGCGTTTTAGCGGAAAGTTTCCATGCGCTCCAGAAAGTTTAAGCCATGTCGCTTCCATGCGGTGAAGCACTGAAACTTTCTTACACGTTAAAAAGCGCCACCTTTGAAACGTTCCTTTTTTTTCCACGTCACATAGGGCAAAGGGGGTTATACAGATATGAAAAAAATGATTCACGCAGGTGGCATCACGATCTTGGTCGCATCCTTGATCGGGTGCAGCTCAGGCAGTTCAAGCCCACAGCCAACGGGGGGCCAAACCGAATCCACTTCAAATCAGGCAAACGCAAACGCATCCGCTCCTGCCGGTGCTCCAAGAAGCTCTGAGAGTACAGGCATGGCAGATTACGCGCTCACAAAGCAATCCTCCTCCCGGAAAAACGATATGTACTTCCAAGACTATGGCACCAATCCATTCGTATCTACCGCAAAGGACAATCTCTCCACCTTTGCCGCTGATGTGGACACCGGCTCCTACACAGTCATGCGCAACTATGTAAAAGACGGCTCTCTTCCGCCAGCAGAAGCTGTTCGAGTGGAAGAATTCATTAACTATTTCCCGTCAGCCTATGCCGCTCCTGAAAAGAATACGTTCGCGATTCAAGCCGATGGCGGCCCCTCCCCTTTTCACAAAGGGAATCAATTGGTCCGTATCGGGATCAAGGGCAAGGAAATCGCTGTCGAAGAAAGAAAACCCGCTCATCTCGTCTTTGTCATTGACGTCTCTGGTTCGATGAATCGCGAAGATCGGTTGGAGCTTGTGAAGAAAAGCTTACATGTCCTCGTTGATCAATTGCAGCCATCCGACACGGTGGGGATTGTCGTCTATGGATCCCAGGGGCGTGTGCTCCTTACCCCTACCTCTGCCGAAGACAAACAAACGATTTTGGCAGCGATCACGAGCCTTAGTCCCGAAGGCTCCACCAACGCCGAGGAAGGACTGAGCCTCGGCTATGAAATAGCGTCCCGATCTTTTGAAAGCGGTGCGATCAATCGAGTCATCCTCTGCTCCGATGGAGTCGCCAATGTAGGGGAAACGGGTGCAGAAGGAATTTTGCGCTCAATCGAGGACTACGCTCGCAAAGATATTTATTTAAGCACGTTTGGCTTTGGCATGGGCAATTATAACGACGTCTTGATGGAACAGCTCGCAAACAAAGGAGAAGGACATTACGCTTACATCGATTCCTTTTCAGAGGCACGCCGCGTTTTCACTGAAGCATTGACGGGGACCCTCCAGACCATTGCCCGTGACGTGAAAATCCAGGTGGAATTCGACCCCAAACAAGTAGACTCGTATCGCTTGCTGGGCTATGAAAATCGTGATGTCCGGGATGAGGATTTCCGCAATGACAAGACAGACGCAGGAGAGGTCGGCGCCGGTCATAGTGTGACCGCTTTGTACGAAGTAAAGCTCAAAGCCGCGGATACAACCGATATCGGTACGGTTCGCATCCGCTACCACAACCCGACCTCGCAAAAGGTAGAAGAAGTGTCCCAGTCCGTACAGGTACAAAACGCTCTCGCACCTGACTTGAAATTCCTCGCCTCTGTAGCCGAGTTCGCCGAAATATTGCGTAAGAGTCCATCGGCAGAAGAATCTTCCCTGCCTGATGTATTGAAACTGGCCGAGTCATCGGCACAGGGGGAGCATCAGCTTGAATTTGTTCGGCTGGTAAAGGACAGCCTGGCGATTCGCGGACATTAAAACTATAACTGCGACAGCCATCTTTTGATCCATGGTAAACCGGGAGATACCTGCCTCCGATTCGCCGACTTCCACATACACTTGCTCTATTTGACGACAGGCATCGCAGGCAGGCTCCCGTTTACCATTTCGCCCCCATGAAATGCTTTTCGCCCTTCCACCTATCCTCTCTCCTTATCTTCTTTCCAATACGATTTTCAGTCCTGCCAGACTAATTCCAAGCCACACTCCCCCGGCAGCAAACCCTCCCAAAACATCACTTGGGTAATGCACGCCAAGGTAAATTCTGCTCACTCCTACCATAAGAATCAAGAGAACAGCGAGTAAGACAATCACAGTCTTTGCAGCACGAGAAACGACAAAGAGAAAGAGCAAAATCGCCAACATCCCGAAAAAAATGAAAGCAGCCATGGAATGCCCACTAGGGAAACTGTATCCCGATTCTTCCACCAAGCGATGGATCGTTGGTCTTTCTCGGTGAAAAAGCGACTTGAGAAGGAGATTAAACAAGATGCCGCCCCCTAAGGCAATCACTAAAAATAGGGCCTCCCACCGTTTATGCTGCCACAGCATCAGCAAGACAGAAAGAATGGCTAACGTCATCAAGGACGACGAAGATGCCAAAAATGTGAAGAACAACATGGCCGATGTAAGCTTAGGTGTAATCGTCGATTGCACTTTTCCGATGACCCACGAGTCAAACCCTGCCAGATCTTGTTCCTGCATTTCCTGACCCAGCCTTCCAAAAATAAACAAACACCCAACGATTATAAGGATGCAAACGAGTACGTACTGTTTGGTTTTGGTAGACAGCTTCCACTGATTCATCGAATGAGCGCATTCCCTTCCTCATGTCCTGGTGGTTGGTTTGTATTTTCGAAAAAGGTAGATGACGATGGCAACCGCGGCAGCGATCAACAAGAACGTAAGACCGTAATGCCGGATATAGACGACGACCTTGAACCATTCTTTTCCGAGCGCTCGTCCCAGCAACAAAAAAGTCATGCTCCAGAGCAGCGCGCCAGAATAGGAAAAGATAGCGAACCTGCGGAAATCCATCGAAGCCATTCCTGCCAAGTATGCGGTTATATGCCTTACTCCTGGCAAAAAATAGCCGATAAACAAAAGATAAGGACCAAATTTTGTAAAAAGCCCTTGGGTTGATTCGATTTTTTTCGGTGTGATATGTAGATAAGGACCTACTTTTAGCAATAAGGGCAGTCCCCACTTCAATGCGATCGCATAACTAACTGATATCCCCACCGCCGCTCCCAAAAATGCGCTCAGCACTGCAAATGGCATATCCAAAATGCCGCGGGAAACCGCGTACCCTGCGTAAGTCATCAATACCTCATCTGGTATCGGCAGTCCAACTACTCCTAGAGCAAGCGAAACAAAAATTCCCACATAACCATATTTCATCAGAAACAAATCCAGATGTTGTTCCAATGGCTACCTCCATAAACGTTGTCCTATTTTATTCTATTCTCCCCCCTACACAAAAAGACAGCCCATCTCCATTCTCGTACGGAGAAAAGCTGTCGCTCATTTCTTTCATTCTATCAGTCCGGTCTTGATACCAGTTAGGCGGACGGTTTTTCCTCATCTGATTCACTGTGTTCCGTTTTGTTCTTTTTACCTACCATTTTTTTCACAAAGCTAACCACTGCGCCGAGCACAACAACAATCAGAATCCAGCCCTTTTTCGCAAAAGCAAGAATCAAAGCCAAAAATCCTAATTATTTCGCCGCAGCCAGTATTACTTTTCTCCTTGGAACGTCTAGGCACATTTTCTTACATGCTAGGTGGCTTTTTCTTTTGTATAAAATAGCCATCGTCCCGCGAAGAATACGACTGCGTAATCCATGACTCGTTTTGATACAGGAGGGGTATCATGCGTCGCTTGTCGCCTAAAATCATCGCACTTGTGGCCTGGGTGCTCTGTCTCTCTCTTTTTCAACCGTACGCTCCCACTCTGCAAGCTGCCTCTGGTGTGCCTTCCCGTTCTGCTCCTGCTCCCTTTCCGACTGCCCAGCATCTGAAACAACTCGCCGAGTCCGAGGAGGAGCTAGCCTATTCACTCGGCATTCAGGCTTACATTTATGGCTATCCTCTCGTCATTTCCGCCAAAACAATGGGAGAGATGACCCAAAGCCGTGCTCCGATCAACCAGTTTTATTATTCCGAAACGCTGGCTTCACCCGCTTATCGGGACATCGTTACCCCCAATTCCGATACGTTGTATATGAATGCCTGGCTGGATTTGTCGCAGTCACCTGTGATCCTGAATGTGCCAGACAACCCGCAAAATCGTTACTATACCGTGCAAATGCTGGACGTCTACACCAATACGTTTCGCAATGTATCCAATCGTTCAACCAAGCAAAAGGCAGGACGCTATCTGATTGCGGGTCCTCGGTGGAAAGGAATTGTCCCAGCAAATACCTCGCTTATACAAACGCCTACGGGTACAGTCTGGCTGGTTGGACGGGTAGAGGTCAAAGGTGATAGCGATTTGCCACAAGCGATTCGTTTTGAAAAACAGATCACCCTTGCCCCCCTACTTCAGGCCAAGCAAGCCTCTGCCCCACAGGTTTCTGCCGCGATTCCTGCTGACGCGCTGACTTCCCTGTCCTTTTTCAAAATCATGACGGACATGATCTGCAAAAATCCGCCTCCAGCCTGTGATCGTGTGCTACTCGACCAGTTTGCCCTTGCTGGAATTGACGTAGAGCATGGCTTTACTCCTTCCAAGCTCCGTCCAGCAACCTTAGCCGGCTTAAGACGGGCTCTGTTGGAGGCTCCAGGGATTGTGCAAAATGGCTTCCCCCCTTATACGCACATTCGAAATGGGTGGGGTTCCTTTTCCCCGATCGGTACCTACGGCAACCAATTTCTCGCACGTGCCTTCATCGCTTTTTCAGGATTGGCTGCCAATGTTCCTGAAGAGGAAGTCTACTATCGTGCTTACACGGATGAACGAGGAGGACTGCTGACAGGTACAAAACGTTACACCCTGCATTTTACGAAGGAACAATTGCCACAGACGCCGGCTTTTTGGTCGATCAACGTCTACAGCCACCAGCTTTATTTGGCTACCACCGCAGCAAATCGTTCGTCTGTTCGGAGCAATACGGGTACGCTCGTCTACAATCCGGATGGCTCGCTGGATCTCTACATTCAAAAAGAACCACCCCCAGGCAAAGAATCAAACTGGATTCCTACCCCTGCAGGCGATTTCAATCTCGTACTCCGGGTCTTTGCCCCTGCTCCTGATCCTTGGAGAAAAGATCATGCGTGGCCGCCTGTATATGAGAGTAAAAGTGCGAAGGGAGTATTAGAGGTGCTCAAGTCAGCTATCCCAAGACCTTTCATATCGGATTCATTCAGGAGAGTGAAGAGCGGGTGAACGAGATCAATCAACGCTTGAAGGCTGACGGGTTTGATGTGAGTCCGCCACAAAGGTCTCATGGTTGGACATTCTATGTTGAAGCTCCGGGAGGATTTACCGTCGAAGTTCTCTGTTGAACGAGATTCAAAAAGGCTGCCGACTTGGTCGACAACCTAATGTTTTTTTTCAATCAATCGAGGAGCAGCCATTCCTTGCAATCTTTTGCCCATTTTTGTACATCGTTCATAAAAAGACTGGCGTGGTATCCGTCACAAACCGCATGATGAACCTGCAACGAAACAGGCAATAACGTCTTGCCCTCTTGCTCGAAATATTTCCCGCTCGTAATGATCGGCAGTAAATACCGTCCATCGCCGAAAATGTTCAAGTTAAAGCCGGTAAAGCTTACCCACGGGATGCAGGAGACAGGGAATGCATAGGGCGGCTCCATTTCTTTTGCTACGATACCCTTTTTGTCTCCGTACTTTTTCATATCGGCTGCATAGTTTTGATGAAATGCATAGAAATCGTCGGTGAAATCCGTCCACATTGTAGAAAACGTCTGATCGTCCTGGTGAAAAAAAGTATAGCTCGGCACCATACGCTCCCAATAACCCAAATGCCCCTCAGCATTGAATGTTGTTCGGAATTCACGATGCGCATTGACCGCCTGCGTCACCATATAGAGAAAGGCCGGGTACAGCTTCACGCCCTTTTCACGAAGGACGGGGAGCAATTCAGTAATATCAATGTTTGCCGTCATACTAAAAGTGCATCTCACTTGATTTAGATAATGGTCGAAGTAAGGTTTTCGTTCCCATTTGTCCAGATTGATACGATGAAATTTCATTAGATAAACCTCCTAAATAATCGCATTCTTTGATTTTAGGAGGTTACTTTGCGTGTCCTTACCATAACACCCGTCCCTTTTCACTTTATCGTCAGCCTGACTTCCTCATCATACCATACAGTGGTGCCATCAGCTTGAATCCTACCTGACTCAGCCGTGTACCGCAGCCTCCTCTTCGGTTCCATTTAAGAAAAACGCGGGCACCCGCGTCCTTTGGCTGTGTGGTCAGTCTAACTGTTGTGGAGGAAAGGAAAAAGGAGAATACGCTCCAGCTGCGTAGGAACACCTGCTGGGGCATCCCTGCACAGCTCCATGTAAAAAGCGAAACCGCGTCCAAAGCAGCCGTCTCAGGGGGCTTCTCAGAGGTGGACTCTTAAAGGCGCGTTTCTCTTTTTCCATTGCGCCTCGGTCGGTGTTTCTATGATCTTCGCTGTTTTCTCCTTTTTCCTCGGCCAGCTGTAGACTAAGAAAAGAAATGATTTAGACTAGCTCCCAGTCATTATGCCAAGGCAGTGTCCTATCTGTTCTTGGCATACGTCCAAAAGTGAATACTTACAAAAAATGAAACCGTATAATTTTAGATAGCATAAATTTCTATTGTAATAAAAGAAAAGCAGCCTCTTAAAGAAGGCTGCTTACTCATTTTTAATCACCAAACGTATTGACTTCGAAAAACTTTGAATGAACAGTGGAATATCAGCTTTACACCTCTATTGGAATAGATTAGCTGAATTACTGCCTTTCTTGTCGTTTCGCAGTCCGAATGCAGCAAATAGGGCGATAATCACTGCTATGGTCGTAGCCAGAAATGCGTCGGAAAATGCTATCGCATCAAGAGTATACAGTGGATTTAACGATTCGGGAGCATCTCTACGTGCATGCAAAAAAGCTCCGATAATTCCTGCTCCCGTTCCTGCTCCAAGAAACAAGGCTCCCTGGAACAAGCCCATTCCAGTACCAACTTGATCTTTTTGAAGAGCGCCTACAGCAGCATTATTGGCAGGTGAGTTGATGAAAGCAACTGCTATCCCCACCCCCATAACTCCAATTGAAACCAAAATAGGAGATGCTCCAGAGGCAAATGACGACAAGAACAGGGTGGAAATTCCCATGATGATCAGCCCGACGATCAAAAGTGGTTTGGTTCCGACTCGATCAGAGATTCGCCCAACCCATGGTGAAAGGAGTGCAACTGCGGCACCTCCTGGTAAAAGTGTCAGTCCAGCTTTTCCGGGGGTAAGCCCATTGATTTCCACAATCAACAGTGGTACAAACACAAGAACAGCAAAATAGGCAAACATAGAGAAGAAAGCGACTACGAGTGAGTTAACAAAAACTCTGTTTTTGAACAGAAGCGGCGGTACAAATGGCTTGCTTGCTGTGCGTATACGCCAAATGAAGCCGATCAAGCATACTAAAGATCCCAGCAGACTTCCTAAAGAAGAAGATGAGGCGAAGCCAGCTGACTCCCCTTGTGTTACCCCAAACAGCAAAAGTCCTGCGGTCAGGCCGAGTAGGGAACCGCCGACCAAATCAAATCTCCGTTCGTCATTACCTTCTACTGTTGGTTTAATTGGTGGTAGAGCATAGATGGATCCGATTACTATAAGGAGCGACAGAATAAACGTTATCCAGAATAGAGCGTGCCAGCCCCAAATTTGACCAACGACTCCTCCGAAAATCGGTCCGAAAGCCGTTCCAATTCCTATGCACCCTGCAACAACCCCAAAAGCCGATCCACGTTTACCTTCCGGAAAAACCTTAGAAATGGCCACAACGGATAGGATGGGAATGGCAGACATTCCTGCGCCTTGAACCATTCGGCCAAATACTAATACTGAAAGACTTGGAGCAACGGCACAGATAAGACTTCCAAGAGTCAATATGGAAGTAGCAAATGTGAACAGCTTCCTCAGCTCAAAAAAATCGGACATCCTACCGTAAAGGGGAACTCCAATTGCTAGTACAAGGGCAACGCCACTTACTACCCAGCTTACTTGCGCCTTTGAAGCTTTCAAAGACTCGCTTATCATACTCAGAACAGGATTCACCATATCTACTGTAATGGCAGCCAGAAGGGACGATAATACTAAGACCGTCATCAACAGCTTTGTAGATGCTCTATTTTGATCGTTTGATTTTGTGATTGTGTTCATTTTGTTATGGCCTCCTAAAATATTGGATTACTATTTTAGGAGGCTAAATCGACTGCTTTCTTAAGCAAGAAGGCAAAAAGAAACCGGTACCTATTTTCATGAATTGTATATCTGAAAAAGGGCATACGTATCCCGTTGAAAAAAAAACCGCCTGAAACTTTTGCGTTTTTTCCCAAAACAGCATTCATGAAAACAGCCTCCATCTCTTTTTACCTCCTTTCCGTACAAATATTTGATTTCGATTATATTCGAGAATAAATTAAATGGCAAGGCAATGTGGTTAAATCAATTTTGAGTTAAACCAAAAAGTCTTCAAGCTTTTGTGCCATTAGGTAATTTCTTTAGCCATAGCAAACATACTGAAAGAACAATGCGAAACGGTACCGAATCATTGGAATTAATGTTACAATTTTCCTTTCGCGAACTGAACTGCTTGCATCATGTTGAACTAATAGCTAGTAAATGCTTATAGAAACAGCCGAAGTCTAACACTTTATTTTCTCTTCCTAGTTTACCCTTGTTGCTCTTTGATCGGATTAGTCTAAAACTAATTATAAACCTCTATCGATGCCTCCTCAAGGAGGAGCGACCGCGTTTTTAGCGGAATGTTTCACCGAAGTAATGCCGGATGCGGACGCTGAGGTACCTTGTCATGCGCTCTAGAATTCATAAGCGGTCGCGCTTATAGATTCGTATACGTAAAAAAAGCACCGCCCTCACAATCGTGGGCAGTGCCTTTCCTATTTCATTTACAACTTAATTACTTCTTCAAATCCTCGATGGAATTGATCTCCATGTAGCTTGGAACAGCCAGTCCGAGCTTGGTTCCGCTCAGATTAGGGCCGAGATCCTCGATGTCTTTACCCAGCTTTTCAAAGTAGTCCTCATGAGTCGTTGGCAGCCATGCAGCTACCATGCCATCCACGTCGCCACCCGCTACACCGACCCACATCGGGCCAGCTTCGACTTGGCTGAGCTCTACCTTGTATTTCAGCTTTTGTTCCAGAACAGTCTTCACGACGTTGGTGCTGGCAATTTCAGAATCCCAGGCTACATAAGCGAGGGCCAGCTTTTTGCCTTCCGCCGGCTGGATGCCTTCTACCCATTTATTCACGGTTGCCTCGTTGTTTTTTACCCACTCAGCGGCCGCTTCCTCCGGCTTTTTACCGTCCTCGATCGCTAGCATGACTTTTTCCATGTCTTCAGGTGTCCAAGAAAACTTGTCGAGAAATGCGTACGCGCTCGGCTGATCTTCCTTCAAGCCTTTGCGGACGATGGTGTGAATTTGCTCATCTTTACCAAACACACCTTTTGGATCTTCCAGGTACTTCATGTCAAACTTGGAGAACATCCAGTGAGGTGTCCAGCCAGTCACAATAATCGGCTTTTTGTCTTTGTAAGCCTGCGTCAATGCGGCAGTCATCGCCGCGCTGGAGCCCTCAACCAGCTCCCAATCTTTGAGGTCGTATTCTTTCATCGCTTTTTCAGTTGCTTTCATCAATCCGGCACCGGGGTCAATCCCGATGATTTTGTGGTCTACCTCGGCACCCACACTATTCGGTGCAGAACCGCCCGTGTTGTCTCCCGCAGATTGATTGCCCTGCGGCGCTCCCCCGCTTGAGCATCCTGCCATCACCATGGAAAGTCCCAATGCGACTGCCAAACCCTTCAAGGTACCTTTTTTCATGAAAACCCCTCCTACGCTTTTTTTCTCTTTCCGACACTTTGCGTGATGCGGTCCAACAGAATGGCCATAATGACAATGGCCAGACCCGCTTCAAAGCCTTCTCCGATTTTAATCTGGGTAACGGCCCGATAGACGTCCGCTCCCAATCCTTTCGCTCCGATCATGGACGCGATGACGACCATGGATAACGCCAGCATAATGCTCTGGTTAATCCCTGCCATCATTGTCGTCTTGGCAATAGGAAGCTGTACTTTCATCAGCTTTTGCCAGTAGGTCGAACCGAAAGCATCGGAAGCCTCGATCAAGTCTGCAGGCACTTGGCGAATACCCAGATTCGTCAAACGGATCGTCGGCGGCATCGCGAAAATCACGGATGCGATCACACCTGGAACTTTTCCAAGCCCGAAGAAAAAGATCGCTGGAATCAGGTAGACAAACGCTGGCATCGTCTGCATGAAGTCTAAAAGCGGTGTTACGACCTTTTGCACCGAGTCATTCTTGGCACACCAGATCCCCACCGGAATCCCGATGACAACCGAGATCAAGCCTGCGGTCAGCACCAGCGCAAGTGTTTCCATGGAATGCTCCCAATAACCCAGATTCTGAATCAAGAGAAGTCCAATGAAAGTAAAAAGAGCGATCGTCCATTTGCCAGCCCGATAGGCAAGCAAAGTAAACAAAATAATAATCAGCCAGAATGGGAGCCCAGTCAGAATCCAGTTAAACAGATCGACCGTTCCGCCAATTCCTGTCGAAATCAGATCAAACAAAAAACCCAAATGCTCATCCAGTCCATCTACAATGGTTTCTACCCACTTATCGAGAGGTAGCTTCGGAAATAGTTGACTCATTCCTTACTCACCTGCCCTTCCTCATCTATCGGCGGTGGATTTTCATGATTCACTTTTCCTGCCAGACCGCCTAAAACAGCACCTTTTACAATCACGCCGAGCAGACGATTCTGATCACCTATTACTGCTACTGGAATATCGGAAAAAGCGACCAAATCGAACAATTCATTGAGCAGCGTCTGCGGTCCTACTGTTGGCACTTCTGTTCGCAGGACGTCCTCCAATGTTTTTCCCTCTTGCTTGGCTCCATTAACCGCATCTGCCGTCAATACGCCCAACAATGTCTTTTTCTTGTCTACCACATACAGACTGGACACACCGCGATCCCGCATCAGCTGCAAGGCAACGCGCGGCCCTTTATCCAACGTGATGGTTTCAGCACGCTTCATCACATTTTCTGCAGACAGAACTTTGGAGCGGTCCACGTCTTCCACGAATCGTTCCACATATTCGTTTGCCGGATTGGTCATGATTTCTTCAGGTGTCCCAATCTGGACAATCGCACCATCCTTCATGAGAGCGATCCGATCTCCGATCTTTAGTGCTTCATCCAGATCATGCGTAATAAAAATAATCGTTTTTTGCATGGTGCTCTGCAGTTCCAACAGCTCATCCTGCATATCCTTGCGAATCAAAGGGTCCAGAGCGCTGAATGCTTCATCCATCAGAAGCACGTCTGGATCATTGGCCAGTGCACGAGCCAGACCTACACGCTGTTGCATTCCCCCGCTCAACTGATCAGGGTAGCTTTGTTCCCAGCCACCTAGACCAACGAGCGCAAGCGACTGACGTGCCTTTGCCTCACGCTCGGGCTTAGGGATATTTTGAACCTCCAAGCCATACTCGGCATTCTCTAGTACCGTCCTGTGCGGAAACAAGGCGAACTTTTGGAATACCATACTCAGCTTCTTGCGCCGAGCCTCTTGCAGCTGTTCGGTGTTCATACTGACGATATCCATACCGTCAATCAGGATCTTGCCTTCTGTAGGCTCAATTAACCGATTCAACAAGCGAACCAGAGTTGATTTCCCACTACCCGAAAGCCCCATGATGACGAAAATTTCGCCTGCATGCACCTCAAAACTCGCCTGGTTAACCCCAAGGGTAAGACCTGTTTCCTTTGCAATCTCTTGTTTGGTCTTTCCCTGCTTTACGAGGGGCAATGCACGCCCTGGCTGGCGTCCAAAGATTTTGGTCAAATTCTCTACTTTAATCTTGGGCATATGGTCACCTCCAACTTTTACGCCCGACTTCCGGACTGCTCATTAACCTATAAGATTTTATAAGCCAACGCTTATGAATTTTGGAGCGCATGGCGAAGTGCCTCAGCGTCTGCTTCTGGCATTTTCTGCGGTAAAACATTCCGCTAAAACGCGGTCGCCTTCCCTGAGGAGGCTTTGACAGATGCTTTCTTACCCTTTCAATTGTAACGAGACACAATTTTTACCTCAAACTGGGTGAGCCTCGATAATCGGGCATTTTCGGCGTTCAGAAAAAACTTTACGTACTTTTCTTTCTGTATTCGCAGTTTTACTTGTATATACTGTACAACATCTCCATTTACATTTTGCTTCTGGGAACGTACAATTCTAGTCAGGTAATATGACCAGAGGAGCTGCTCTTTTCAAAATGGATACAAAACAGGAAAAAATCCTCGAAAAAGCTCAAGCACGCGTAATCGAGACCCTTGCCCGCAACATGGATTTGTACGGAATTACCATGTCTACAGGGCTTTTGTACGGTACATTGCTGTTCCAGGACAAGTCAATGACGCTCGATGAAATGGGAGAAGCGCTGGGGATGAGCAAAACCAGCATGAGCACCGGCGTTCGCACGTTAATGGACTTAAATATGGTAGAAAAAATATGGAAAAAAGGCACCCGGAAAGATCACTACGAAGTCAACCTGGACTGGTATCAGAACTTCATTGATCTGTTTTCTGTGAAGTGGAGACACGCCAGTGAGCAGAATGTTCAAGGCTTGAAAAAGTCCCTGCAGGAACTGCGCTCCCTCAAGGAATCTGAAGAACTCACAGACGAATACAGAGATCGTGTGGACCTCAGTATCCAGCGCATTGAAAATGGTTTGGAGTATTATCTTTGGCTGTCCCGTTTAATTGACTCTTTTGAATCACATGATATCTTTCAGTTTGTACCGAAAAAGGAAAATGAATCGTAGGACATGGCGAAAAAAAAAAGACTCATTTCTTTACTGGCAATCAGTAGAAATGAGTCTTTTTTTCTTGCAGGTGAGAAATGTCTAAAAATTCCCAACCCACTATGGTACAATTCCTATAGAGAAATCAAGAACACAGTAGTGCCTGGTTCGATGAGACGAAAGGAGTTGGCGACTATGAACAGACATGCAAATCGGAATGCTCATATATTCGTTCGTACACTACACAACAAAAAGGGGGCATTCATGCGATAGTCCCCCTTCCCTAAGGAGGAACATATGATTCGAATGACTGCACTGTTGGTGATTGATGCCCAAGTAGGAATAATGGAAGGGCCTAGGATTGGCCCTGTTTACGATCACGCGAGGTTGGTTCAAACGATGAAAGGCATCATTCAAAAAGCACGCAGCCAGGCCATCCCCGTCTTTTATGTACAAGATGTAGATGTTGCCGAAGCAGGTACTTACGAATATGCGATTCATCCTGAGATCGCTCCGCTCCCCGGCGAACCGATCATTCACAAAAAAGCGACGGATTCTTTTCATGGAACAGATCTGCATCAGCAGTTGCAGGCTCAAGGGATCAACCATCTGGTCATCATGGGCTGCAAAACGGAATTCTGTATCGATAGCGCCTGCCGAAAAGCGACGACATTGGGCTACGATGTCACGCTAGTGAAGGATGCCCACTCCACTACAGACAATGAGGTGCTACAGGCAGATCAAATCATCGCCCACCATAATACATGCTTGCATGGACTTGGGAATCTGGAGCCGTTTATTTTGGTACGCAGCTCCGACGAGGATGTGCTTGTTCCTAGTCATGATTCGTATCGCTGATGATGCACGCGATTTGAAGCAGCTCCCTATAAAAATAAAACGGGCAAGCCATCACGGCATTTGCCCGTTCTTCCTTTTCTTCATGAGCAAGCCTCGGTAGCGGTTTACTTAACAATCTCCTGTACTCTCCCTACCTGACCGTCAGTCAGTCGCACTTTGATCCCGTGCGGATGCGTACTCGAATTCGTGAGGATATCTTTTACGATTCCGCGCGTACGCTTTCCCGTCCGTTGATCCTGCTTCAACACGATCTCTACTTCCAGTCCCGCTACAATATCTTTTCGGTTTTTGCCATTCATACAATTCCTCTTTTCTGCTTACATTTATCCCTTTTCATTCTTTGTGCCCTCCTATGATATAATCGACGAAGAAATCCATCAAACCACGGAGGAATCCATGCTTACTTTTGAAGAAAAACTGGCGATTATTGAATCGTTCCCTCAACTAACGCGCAACAACGTCTCTCTCAAACGCGTCAACTTTCATTATGAAGAGAGTCTTCATGATAAAAAAACGGTCGTCTACCATCTTCATCCCAACGGAAACGGTTTTGTTTTCGCCGGCTTTTTGAAAGGCTACCAGAAGGACGACAAGGGCTTCGTCAACATCCGCGATTTCTCAGCGGAGGAGCTGCACACAGTGATCGAAGCTTCGATTCAATCCCTCTCTCAAAAACGCGAGGTCGCTCCAAAGATTACAGCAGCTCCTGAGCAGGTAGAGGAAACATGGATCGACAAACAAAACAACACACTTGTGCTACAGCAGGAAGATTCCCTGTGGAATGTGTATCACGGCATGAATCTGGAAGCATCATTTGAATCATACGTCGAGGCTGAGCAGTATCTCATCGAAGAAGGCTTTGCTCGCGAGTAAATTCGTTTCTTCTATATAAAGTATAAAGTGCTACCTACTACCTTATCCTTCACACCTGCCGCGATCAGATCATCCATTGGATAAACCCTCCTGATAAGGTACACTTTTGCCTAGTTACCTGTACAATACCAAAATAGAGACCTTTGAACAACGTGGCCAAGCAGTCGTTTTGACTGCTTGCTGCCTTTTTAAAACTGGAGGAACACACAAGTATGATGAAGTATAGAGAGACTCTTCTCTTTCATATTCACAAACAATTGGAGGCGTGGTTCGCTCAAGACGGGCCCATCTCCCACGATGATCTGTATCGCTTTCTTCATTCGTTGAAAGGGACCTCAGGCACGATTGGCTTGTCTGATTTGTCTGATCTCTCGCAAACTCTTTTGGAGCAAATGGATGAGATGCCAGCAAAAGAGTGGCATTCAAATGAATGGCGCGCGTTTTTACTTGAATTGATTGCCCTTTGTTACAAGCAGCATCCTGAACAAGAAGTATTGCTGGAAGATCCAACCCTCAAGCGAGAGAATTGCTATGAAAACCAGCCTCTCGTGCTCATTTTAGATGATGACGTCACTCTTCTCATGTATTTGAAAGAAAACTTAGAGAAGCTCAATTGGTCTGTCATTGCAACGGTGTATCCGGACAAGGCTCTCGACTTTTTTCACGATATGAACCCAGACTGCTTGATTCTGGACTTGAATATTCCGGAAACAGGTGGTTTTCAAGTCATGCAAACGCTCAGCGAAAAGATCAAAAAACAATATGTACCGACAACTGTCATCAGTATTGATTGTGATCGTCAAACGCGGTTTCGTGCCTATCGGCTAGGTGCCGACGATGTGATGTGCAAGCCTCTCGACATCGAAGAATTAGCAGTCAGGCTGGAACGCCAATTGGGACGCAAACGGTGGATGGACCGGATTCTGTTCTTGGATGAGCTGACAGGAGTGTACAATCGCAATTCACTTGGCGATACTTATCAGCGGCTTCTTACAGATGCGCTCAGAACCGCTACCCCCTTCTCTCTTGGCTTTTTGGATATCGATCATTTCAAGAGTGTGAATGACACGCATGGTCACTTGATCGGTGATAAGGTACTCTGCAGATTCGCCTCCTTTATCCAGACGAGTGCAGAAAAAAACGATATCCTGTTTCGCTATGGCGGAGAGGAGTTTCTCCTGCTTATGCCGCGAACCACTGCACAGGAAGCCAAGCTGCGTTTGGAACAGATGCTTGATTCCTTTTGCTCACTATCGTTTGATTCACCCGGGGGGCTTTTTTCCTTGAGCTTTTCGGCTGGTGTCGTACAAATCGAGGGCTCCGAAAAGTCATTTCCCTATTGGGTGGAGGCAGCCGACACTGCCTTGTACTCTGCTAAAAATCTCGGCCGTCGGCGCATTGAGGTAGCCGCTTCGACAGGAGCACCGGAAGCTCCCAACGTCAAATTGAAGGTAGCTATTATTGATGACGATTCGATGATTCGCACCATGCTTGCCGATTCTGTCCAGGCCAGCTTTGACGGTTGGATGCACGCTGACATACAGTTGTTCCAGGATGGAGAAGCTTTTTTCAGTAATTCCTGGCATCTGGGTCCTGAATCCTATCTCGTCATTCTCGATGGGATCATGCCCAAAATGGATGGTCTGGAAGTCTTGCAAAAAATCAAGACTTTGCCTCATGCAAAGCGTTACACGGTGATCATGCTTACAGGCCGTACAGAAGAACAGGATATCGTCCGTGCCCTGCAGCTTGGCGCTGACGACTATATGACCAAGCCCTTTAGCATGCGCGAATTAGAAGCAAGAATCAAGCGCTTGGTGAAACGTGTCGTATGACGTGCAAACGAATTTGTTGGGGGAAAGAAAATGGCAACTATTCTATTAGCAGAAGATGAAGCGGTTCTGCGTATGTTGATCGGCGATACTCTCGAAGATGAAGGTCATAAGCTAGACATCGCATGCGACGGAGAAGAAGCTTTGCATAAAATTACTCATAATGATTATGACCTAATCATACTCGACTACATGATGCCCAAGCTGACCGGATATGAGGTGTTGACCCAGGCCAGGCAGATGCCTGATAAGCAGAATGTGAAAATCTTGATTCTCTCCGCCAAAAGCCAGCATTCCGAACAGGAAAAAATGCGGGCAGCCGGCGCAGATGATTTCATGCCAAAGCCTTTTAGCCCTAGTGACCTGGTGCGTAAAGTGGAGGAAATGCTTGCATGAATGACCTTAGGCAGGTACTGAGAAAAAGCATCACGCGCCGCTACACGGCAATGATGCTCTTGTTTCTCTCGCTGGTGATCGCAGGAGCTGCGATTGTCCTCTCGATGAATTACAGCGCCTTTTCTGAATATCAGTCTGCAGTGAAAGCCTCCAAGCAAAAGCAGGAGCTGATCGTTCAGATTAAGGAGCATACCAATCAGATCATTTTTCGGGCACGTGGCTATTATGCTTTCTTAAGTCCGTTCGAATACAATGAACTTTTTATCGAAAAACAAAAGCTGGAACAATCACTCCTTTCGTTCAAAAAGCTTCCGCTCACGAATGAAGAGCTGAATTTGGTTACTTCCATTGAAAGCTTCTTCAACAACTTTTTTACCAACGTATTCCCAACAGCCTCAAACTACGCGAAAACCGGCGACTATGAGGCACTACGAAAGTTCTCTTCCAGCGGATTAAATCAAGAAGTAAACAATCTGATCAATTACGCAAGCAAGTACTCACAAGAGAGCGAAGCTTTGCTCATGCAGGAAAATCGCCTACTTTTTGAAGATTTGACCCGGCAAAGCTTCTGGTTCATCCTGTACATTCTTATGGTCCTCATCATTTCGCTCTGGGTTAGCATTCGGACAACCAAAGACATCGGAAATCCTCTGGTACGACTCGCTGCCATGGCTGATCGCTTCGCCAAAGGTCAAACTGCCGAGCTTCCTGACCTGAATCGTTTGGATGAAATCGGACAGCTCACGCGTTCGCTCGACTTTTTAATGAAACAGATTCAGGCCAAGGAAGAAATGCTGATGGCGCAAAACGAAGAATTGCTTGCGCAGCAGGATGAACTCATGGTTCAGCAGGAAGACTTGCAAGAAGCTTTAGTGAAAATGGCGGACAACGAGCGTTATTTGGAAAAGCGAAATCGACTGGTCCAATCCCTCTCCAATACGTTGGACAAACGGGAGCTGCTGTCGAGCATCATCCGCAACACGACTGAAGTCATGGATGCCGACAAAGGCGTCATCGTGCTGTTGCAAGCGGCCCCGGATGTTTCCAGCTTTGGTGTTTCTTCTTCTGGTATGGCTCAGCTCTTACGTGGTCTAGAGGAAGGTCCTCTCGTACGAATTCAAGAAACCAAGCTTCCTTTTGTCCTCACCCGTGAAAGTACCGAAGGAGAACGCGGCCTTATGGAAGACCTGGTCTTTACGTCCGAGCTATACTTGCCTGTATTGAATGCTTCACAGGAAGTAGTCGCCTGCATGATCCTCTCACGTGTCGGACGCAAAATCGTAGAGAAAGATCAGCGTCTGGCAATCGGCTTAGCCAAGCAAATCTCCTTGGCATTGGACAAGCTCGCTATGTATGAGGAAACGGAAAAACAGCGGCAAATGACCCAAGATATGCTCGATACGGTCCAAGAGGGTGTGCAGCTCGTTCATTTGAATGGGGCAACCCTGCAGGTGAATCGGACTTTCTGCGAGCTATTGGGCTGCGATAACATAAACGATTTACATGGGCATGATATCCATCCATTTTTCACTCTTTTACAAAATCGCACGAAAGATCATGAACGATTGGTTCAGTATATAAAAGCAGTTGTCCTAGGCGAAGGCGAAGCACCGTCTCGCAGTCTTGTGTTCGAGTTGACTTTTCCGCAGACCCGCTATATTCAGTTGTATGCCGAGTCATTGTATCGTCATCAGGAAAAATGGAGTACTCTGCTCGTCTATCGCGACATCACCAAGGAATACGAGATTGACCAGATGAAATCGGAGTTTGTCAGTACGGTCAGCCATGAGCTGCGCACACCTCTCGCCAGCGTCCTTGGTTTTGCCGAGCTTATGCTCAACAAAGAGCTAAAGCCGGAACGACAACAACGCTACATGACCGCCATTTATCAGGAGGCCAAGCGACTCACCTCTCTGATCAACGACTTTCTGGATTTGCAACGCATGGAGTCGGGGCGACAAGTGTATGAAGTGGAAAGAGTCGCTATCGACCAACTGATTCGTGAGGTGTTTGGACTCTACCGTATCCAATCTCCCATGCACTCCTTTGAGCTCGAACTGAAAACCGAGCAGACGATTATATACGGAGATCCGGACAAGCTGCGCCAAGTGCTAGTGAATTTGATCAGCAACGCTGTGAAATACTCGCCAAATGGCGGCTGCGTCCGCGTAATCTGCCGTCAGGAGGAAGGACGTCTGGCAGTGGAGATCCATGATGAGGGCTTAGGAATACCTCCCGAAGCAATCCCTCATCTGTTCACCAAGTTTTATCGTGTCGATAATTCTGATCGTCGGGAAATCGGCGGCACTGGTCTCGGACTCGCGATTGTGCAGGAAATTGTTCACATTCACCACGGTGAAATCGCCGTTACCTCCGAATCCGGACGAGGCAGTACCTTTACTGTGTCGCTGCCATTACCTGAGGAGCCATTCACAGTGAACCGAGCTGAGCATTCGGATAATCTTCCTGCCTCCTCGGACCAGTCAAATGGACAAGTGGTCATCATTGAAGACGATGTAAACCTGTCGGAGCTTTTGCGAGATGAGCTGATTGGTTCAGGTTTTACCGTCTATTCCTTTTCCGCAGCGGCGGAAGCGATGGAAGCCATCGAGAAGCTACGGCCTGACGCTGTCGTACTGGATTTGATCCTGCAGGATGGTGAAGATGGCTGGAAAGTCATTTCCGCCATGCAAGATAATCCGAAGCTGCGGACCATTCCGATCGTCATTTCCAGTGCCTTTGAGGAAAAGAAAAAAGCATTCGATCTGGGTGCCAAGGGGTATTTGATCAAGCCTTATCATCCAGATTCATTGTCCAAGGCGATCTTGCTCGCTATTACCAGCAATGAAGCATCTGGTCAAATCCTAATCCCTGATCAACAATAGGGGCATCTAAATGAAAAAACAGGCAACGAAAGAATAGCTTTCGTTGCCTGTTCTTGTCTTAACTTAATCCTTTTGCCGCCAAACGCTCACTGATTCGCTTCAATTTCAGGTGGTAGGCCAACAGATCTTGTTTTTCAGCTTCTGCTTCCGCACGACTCGGTTGCAGTTTTTCGATCCCCCAAAATTGAATCAGGTAGTCAAACACCTGGTTAAAGTATGAAACCGGGCCGTAATTCGCTTCTTTGGCAATCATATCCATTCTCTCTTTAAACGATGGCATCGCTACACCTGGCATGGCAAACGACGTCATCGCCTTATGTATGTAATGCACAAAGTTATGATCAACACCCAAATACCCTTTGACAGCATCACGGTAAAAGGCAAAATGCAGCGTCTCATCCTTTGCGATCCGTCTAAGCAGTCGGGACAGATCTTTATCGTATGGAGTCGCGGCCTTTGCTACATTGTTGTAAAAAACCATTGTGGCCAGTTCTTGTATCGTAGTATAAACCATCGTTTCCATCGCTGTATCGAAGTCAGGAGCAAAGCCGCCCTCGACCACTTCTTTACGCAGCCGGTGAAGCTCATGCGGATCAGCATTGCGTGTAATGATCAGGTACGTTTCCAGTAACGAGGAATGCTGGTCTTCTTCGGAAACCCATGTATGGACAAAATCTTGCAAAACCTGCAATGATCCTTTAAATGTCACAGCCAAATGGTGATAAAAGAAAGGAAGATTCACCTCAGTCAACAGCGAAGTCTCCACTGCCGTATAGATAGCCGTAGGGAGCTTTCGTTGTTCGATCGACCAGGGCTCCTTTTTAAAACATCGACCCTGTTCCCAAGGAATGTACTCGTGATAGCTCCAGTCAATTCCATTTGCACGCTCTCTGTGCTGTTTGTACAACTCAGTGAGGTATGGTTCCAGCTGTGGGTCAAACACATTTAGGCTGTAATTAATAAATGGCATTCAAATTAAGCTCCTTGAATTTTGCTTAACTTTACTGAAAATTTATATTAATGTCAATGTAAAAAATTATCTTTACATGTGATATTTGGCATCAAAGAAAATACTTGGTATATTTACGCCGTTCTCATCATACATTAATAGAGGTTACTTTGTGCACGATGCCCCGCAAAGGAGGAGTTACTGTGTATTTCTCAAAGAAAGCAATCGTTCCAATCGAAGAAGAGGAAACAGATGTATGGACGTGCAGCAATGACGGCTGTACGTGCTGGATGAGAGATAACTTTTCCTTTGACACAAGTCCCAGCTGCCCCTTTTGTCAGTCTGAAATGGTAAAAGACACGCGCATGCTCCCTATTTTGACGAACCACAACAACCATAAAAAGGCCAGCACGTAAACGTCTTAAAAAAACCTCTATCGAGGTCTCCTCAAGGAGGAAGTGAGCCCCCTTTTTCTTTTTTCTTGCGGGTATTCGTCCTCTTCCCTACAATTAGCTCATGACTAACGATTGGGAGAGGAGTGTACTCATGAACCGAAAAGAGATGGAAGATCAAATGATTCAGGCTTATCAGCGAGACGAGGGCATGATGATCCTTGTATTCGCGCAATGGTGTGTCAACCATGGTCTGGATGCTCGTGAATTGTATCGACTAGCCTACCCCGAACAAGGTGACAATCCCCTCCTCGCCCAAATGATGGAGAATACTGTTCCCAAAGAAGAAGCGGAAGAGATCTCCGACGCCACGTTGCTTGGAGTATTGTCACTGTTTGGCAATGACGATCTGGCTTTTGTGGTTACTGAAACCATCCAACAAATAAAAAAACAGAAGAATTAATGAGCAAAGTCACACAAAAACGTGTGGCTTTTTTCCTGTTTTTTACTCTTCCCATTGATTCCCTTTGGCTCAAAAGCTCTTTTCAAATATAATTCAAAGAAACATTTTTTATCATTGAGGCCATTCGTAGTTTATTGTTTGAGCGCAATCGCAAGCCGACAAACGAATAAATGGAGAATGCATATGTATACGGATTCAAAGATTTTGAAGTCTCTGTTTTACATCCAGCTCACTTCGAGCTTCTTGGTTGTCATCGGTCATTTCACCGCTTCGGCTATGTATTTCAACGATCCGTTTTGGGTGCTCGCCCTGAATCAGATCAGCCGTTACGGCACAGTCCTGTTGACCATCGCAACCGGGTACTTGACCGCTTACTCTTTTGAAGCGAAAAATCCGAAGTTTCGCGAATTTTTTACAGGCAAGCTCTTTTATATCGTCTTGCCCTTCTTGGTATCAGGTATCTTGTATCATTACCTATTGAAGAAGGAAATGCCGACGACGACTGACGACGCTGTGAATATCCTGCTGGGGAAAACAGGGGATCATCTCTACTTTGTGTTTATGATCTGTCAGTATTATGTCTTTGCCTACTTTTTTCGCAAACTGATTACTAAACAAAACATCCTGTATGTCATTTGGATTCTGCTTGCGGTGCAATATGTCTACATTAATTACCTCCACCAAGGCTGGCTTGGGCTAACTACACGTCATATGCTTCCAAGCTGGATATTCACCCTGTACATGGGACATTTGCTATTTTGGTACCGTGCGCCGATTCTATCTTTTTTACGAAATAACCGCTCCATCCTGATGGTGGTGACGGGCGTTTCGACTGCGGCTGCGATCTATTTTGTCGTCTCAAGCAAGCTTTACGTAGCAGTTCATATGACGTTTGTCTTTGCTACGCTTCTCTCGTTCCTGGTTATGATGGTCTTCTTTTTGGAGCTAGTGGATCACCTTCACATCAAGTTTCGGAAAGGTTTAACCTACTTTATCTTTTTGTTCCACTCTGCCTTTCTCATCCTGTTTAAAGACTTTCTCTTTGATCTCTATGGGGAAGTGTCGTGGGTGTTTACCAACACCTGGTACTCGCTCGTGTATCTGCTCCTGATTTTGGGATGCAGCTGCCTATTAGCGAATCTGTTGGTTCTTTTTGTAAAACTACTCGAAATGATGGGCAAATCGATTGGAAAGATCAGAAGAGAACGGATTCAGTAAAAAGGGGACGACGAAAATGACGTTCAAACTGACCATGGTTTGGATGTCATTTTCGCATTTATAGGGGATTATCCATTTACTCGTTAATTTTGGCCCACTCTTTTTATGATAGGGGAAATTTGGGTTGAATCCCCGCGATACACAGACACACCTACGGAAGAAGTCAACCAAAGGATGGCAACATTGCCATTCTTTTTTGTATGCCATGTTCCCAAAATTCAGCTTCATAATTTTGCAGGAAGCCCGGTGCCCTGGAACTTCATTGAAAAAATGGTTTGTTCCTCGGAAGACTCGCACATGATCGTTCCTCCGTGCCTCTCAATGATTTCCTTGCAAACGTATAAGCCGATCCCCGTTCCCAACTCCTTGGTCGTGAAAAACGGTTCGAATATGACCGGCAAAAAGTCGGATGAAATAGGGGCTCCGTTGTTGGCTATCGTAATGGTTGCTGTCTTCCCGTTTTGAAACGCCTCGATAACAACTTCTTTGTGTCCGGCTTTTTTATGCAGAGCGTCCAATGCATTGGAAATGATGTTGATGAGTACTTGCTTCATCTCGTCCCTGTAGCCGTTTAGCATGAAGGCTGGGTCGATATAGCTGTTTATATGAGCATTTACATCGACAATATTGGGATAAAGAAAGGAGAGAATTTCTTCAAAAAGTTTATAAATACTAAAAATTTCTTTCTTCTGATGTATGACTCCCTTTTTGGACACAAGCAAAAATTGTGACACCCGATAATTCAACTGATACAGCTCATTTTCAATAATATCCACATAAGGTAAGGATGGAAAATCTTCTTTTAACAATCGGGAAAATCCAATAATAGAGGTCAAGGGATTCCGAAATTCATGAACAAAGCTGGACGCCATTTGTCCCAAAATCGTTAATCTGTCTTTGTGGGATCGCTCGATGAATAGTTTCTTTTCTTCCAGATCGTTATCTTTGAGGGTGGTGTACTGGGAGACTGCGTGAACCAGAAACATATCGAAGCATTCGTTGGTCTTGATCATGGCCGATACTAGAGTGAAAGGCGGAAATGAACCTTTTTGGAACAAGTCTAGCACTAACTTCCTACCCAAACAGACGCTATAGACAAACTCTCCAATGCTGATTTCTGCTTGATTTCCTTCATGCGCTACCTTATAGGCCAGTTGTTTGATGTCTTCATGGGATATCTGGGAGCGAAAATATCCGACTACCAAACGGTACATGGCTTTTCCAAGTAGGTGAACCACTCCCCGAAAATGGCCGTGCTCGGACACTACCTGTTTCCTGAACTCTTCCACAACCTCATCCTCATGCTCATCCAAAAAAACGGTCAAGTCATCCAGCGGCATCTGTCTTCACTCCGAATGATTAGGCATAGTCATATCGTACATATTATACTATCAACACGCGTTAATTAACCAAATATTTTTACTAATCAACTACACTTGCCTTTATTCCCAACCGGCACAGATCACCCTTCTCGCTATGCTGCGCTGATACAATTCCCCCCATTTTTATCCCTCAAATCATACAAGAAAAAGACTACCCCCTTGAGGTAGCCGAGCCTGCTTGTTCCTTACCGACCTTTTTTACGCCGCCCAAAAACTTTTTCGTTAAGCCAAGGTTCGGGTAGTGGGGGCTCTGCTTCGAAGAACAGCCGTGACGGTGTATGGGGTATAGGAGGGGCACTATAGCACTCTATTAATCGGTTTAAAGCTTCTCTTAATTTACTGATAAGATCCTTTGAAAATAAAGGCGTCTTTGTTATTTGACCTTCCAACTTTTTTACGGAAGTGAACATAGCAGGCCGCATCTCTTTCAACCATGTATCCAACGCGACACCTTGGTCTCGACCAAGGGTTGTCAGTAGACTCTGTTTTCGAGCCAGTATTCGTAGCAATTCCTCCACGCAATGCAGAGCAAGGAGAGCTTCTTTCTCCACCACTTCCTCTGAAGTGCCCAGAGAAGATGCTTGTTGCAGCTTACTCGTCAACTGGGAAACGAGTTGGATTTTGGCCTCCACCAGATCATGGACAGCAGCATTTGTCTGTCGCGCAGCCTCCAGGATGGTAGGAGGGATACTTTCGTTTTTTTTTGACTCCAAACTCACCAACCAGTACTGAAAGATCTCCTTTTTTCGGGTTAAAGTAACCCACTGATACATGATCATGGTTTCCAACGAACGATTTGACGCTTCCAACCAGCTCCCCAGCAGTTGGGGCGAAAAGGATGATTTTTGATTCTTCATCATCATCAGGCAGGTGGTGGTTTGCACGGCATGGCATTTGGTTAAGACTGCCAATGCTTGTTCCAAAGCCGCAGTGGACTCTAATAAACCGGTAAATCCAGAAGGATGCTCATCTCCCCCCATATGCTTTGCCCGATTGATTATGTCCTCATAAAGCTGTTCACTCGAAAGGTCAAGTATCATCGCCTTCATCGCCTTCATCAACTGCGACTCCGTTTTCAGCGGCAACACTATCATCAACGGCTACCCCGTTATCAACGGCAACACCATCATCAACCGCAACACCATCATCAACCGCTACTCCGTTATCAACGGCAACACTGTCATCAACCGTAACCCCGTCATCAACCGTGAAGGATTTTCCTTCCATTTCCATAATATGATCCAGCTTGAATTGGAGCAGGATTTGTTTACTGATCATATTGCGAAGCATCCGCTCCATGCTGCGGTTCAGACGAAGCATGTCATCCAGGCTGACATTCTCTCTCTCCAGCAGTTGCTGAATCTTATCTCCTTCTGCATTCATTATGTGGGACATGCTCATTTCTTCCACGGCAATGGAGGTTAACAACAGATGAATGACTTCCTCTCTTTTAAGCGTAATGCGAGGTGTTACATCCGGTATGTTAAGTAAAGACATTTTATGACAACCTCCATTTCATGAAGTTTGAACAGATGCCAAACATATAAAGTAACGCGACGATACGATCACGTACTAGCCAGCGCTAACCATTATATTCGTTTTATTTTAGAACTCCTTTTACCATCCTATTGCTCACCTTATCTCTTTATGATGCTTGTGCTTGCATTTTTCCAAATGACTTGGAAAAATGGACCTATTATGGTAATATTCATTTACGTCTATTTGGATGGAAAGGTACGGTACTACGTATGCCAACAACTACTTTGTAATGGCCTAAAAAACTGGATAGCATTGCCCTCGAAAAACTTATGGTTTTTCATACAGGTGCAGTCTGCCCTTTTTTCCCATTACAAAGGAACGTAACGAAACCTGTAGGTGTAGATTCGTTGGAGATTCGCTATGGGGGATCTCTTTTTTTATTGTAAAAATACGGTTTCCTCCTACGGGACATCCAAATAGCAGGTGCGTTCCTTTCACTTTCATGATGAGGTGAAGGACCTTGCGAACAATCGAGCATACATGGGTATTAAGAGAGAACAATCGTAACCGGGAAGTCACGCGGTATTGTCGAAATTGCGGGCGAACCGTCCTGTTTTTTGACACCAATATCCGTCGACATAATGCAAACGGCAAAAACGTCTACCGCTTTGCCATTTATAAATGTGAGAAAAACCATACGTGGAATGAAAAAGTAGCGATCTACAAAGCTTATACTGATCATCGAGAGGTACCGGATATGGAGTCTTTGCAGCCAGCG
The DNA here is from genome assembly GCF_050467985.1 of Brevibacillus sp. NRS-1366. NCBI lineage: Bacteria > Bacillati > Bacillota > Bacilli > Caryophanales > Paenibacillaceae > Brevibacillus > Brevibacillus sp. NRS-1366. The sequence continues at coordinate 339,342 of NZ_JBITPN010000021.1, forward strand.
ACTCCACTCCCCCTCCTTTCCCTGCTCGAATACCAGGAGCACGGAATCCAGGAAGTAACCATTCTCATCGAGAGCGTAGAGGGTCGCTTTCGTATTGACAAGCTCCTCTCCGAGCAGATTGATGGCTGGAGCCGTAATCAAATTATCCGTCGAATTCGGGATGGACAGATTCTGGTCAATCGGCAAATGATAAAGCCCGGAGCAACACTATGCGCCCAAGATCTCATCTCGATTCCAATCAAGTAAATACGAAAGTCGGTACGTCTTACCTAAAAGTCGCAGATTCTGCGGCTTTTTTGGTTTGGAGCTGCCTTTTCGCTATCAACCAGTTATCCCTTCCAGTAAAATAACCGTTTTCCTCTGTTCATCCCACTCCACTTGCATACCTAATGCTGCCGCCAATTCTCTTGATGCTGTATAAGCGATCCCGTTCTCGTTCATATACGCTATCTCCCGTCCATTCACCGTTACCTTTTTGGTTGTAGATTCCCATCCGACCACGCCACCCACAGCCTCAGTGACGACACGGACAGGCAAATAAGATACGCCGTCGATGAGAACACCCGATGCAGCAAGTGGGGCTAGTATCGCACACTTATCCACATGTCCCTGTGACTTTTGTGGATAACCTGTGAGCATCCTGTGGACATCCTGTTGAAATTTGTCCCATGCCCCCACTGCTGTTAGGCCTGTATATTTTCGTGCATACTCATCTCCTACAAAAAACGCCGGGCAATTTTTTCCTGTAATGTCATAGTGGCGCCAGAGATGCTCTTTTCCCCAGCCGTATCTTTTCAATATATCCGCGGTCAATTCCACTGTTTGCTGGTACATCGACTGGAAGCTCCCGTCCGCATTGACACACATCTCGATCCCAATCGTACAGTTATTCGGGTAAGCACTGAGCCTGGTAAGAGCTGTCTGCTTGTAGGTTTTTGCTCCGACATGATACCCCATCTCATTTTCCGGAAGACAGCGGATGATCTGGGAATCGTCCACAATATAGTGGGTACTTGCTTCTGTAGTGGGGTTGTTAAAATAGTTGCGGTTTGCCACAGCATTGGCCCCTTTTCTTTCATTGGCCGTCCAATGGATGACGACTCCCTTTGGGGTAATCCTTGTCCGCGGTCGCGATTTTACGTTCGTCAGCAGCAGGTCGGTGATTTTCATTTATAGATTGGACCCCTTTCTTTTGGCACGCTCTATCTTTGCCTTGATCTCCGCACTCACCAGTCGCTCAATCGATTTCGGCATCGGCCAGCCCGCTCGATGTGCATTCGCTGTCAGACTCGTCCACGTGTGGTAAATCAGTCCGAATGTCACGCCATAAAAAAGAAAGCCGGGCGTTCCCATCACCCGGTCCAACAGATTGCCGACTGCCGGCAGCGCCACCAGAAACAATGTCCGTGGAATCCGTGCGAGACCGTATTCAGACGAGTAGGATCGGTCCTTTTTGGCTGCAAAAACACCTGTCACCCAATCGAGACCAATCATAAAAAAGAGCACGACCAAGATGTCCTGCCGATTCATGCCATAAAAATAGTGAAAGACGGATGACACCAGTGCACCCGTTGTGGCCGCCCATCCGTTCGCGGGAGTAGCGATGCTATCCAAGCTGTGTAGAAACTTCATGCACGTATCTCCTCCTCACCCCCTTTGGGGTAAATAGTAAAGGGAGAGCCTCTAGCCCTCCCTTGTGGTAGAAAAAATCCCCTGGATAGATTTCCGGGGGATTCGTTGATGTGTTGAACGACAGTTATAGCGTGAGATCCAAGTAATAGACCCTGGCATACTCGGGATACTCCTCTCCATCCAAGTCTACCGCGTACACCGTCAGCTTTTCAAATTGGGGTGGAACGTCTGCTTCTGTAAAGGTATAAACGTACTTTTGAGCCTTTCAGGACACTCGCCATAAGCGTTCGCTGGTTCGTCTGGCTCACAAAATACACGTTGTAGCCTTTCACCGCAGCTTCATCCGTCGCCCCGTTCCAGGTCAGTACTCCATTAACCTCGCCATGCTCATTATTGAGATCATTGTAAAACAGGTTTCTAGCTACCGGTATGCTATTCTCGACTTATTCCCTTAACTAGATTCGAGGGCTTCGTTCGAGCCTACACCGTGCGGGCGACTTTCATCGCACACGGCGTTCTATCAACGAAAGCAGAAGGAATCTTACAACAGGCATGGTAAGTATAAGCCCTCGAAGTAGCGTTCGTAAGCTAACAAAAGTTAGGTTGCTCGGTAAATTTATTTGAAGAGCTTTCCATCCGTATCCAGCCCTGCTGCTTCCAATTCACTTTCGACTGCCTTCTGCAGGTTTACTGGAACCCGTTCAAACGTACGCTGACCATTCAAAATCAGCTACATGTAAATTTCAACCATGAGCCTCTCACCTCCGTTCAACGTATTTTTGTTTAAGAGCTTAAGACCTAGTAAACAGTAACAGTATTGATAATAGTTTCGTATGTTCTCAAATCTATAACTGGTTTTGCAACATCTCCTTCGTATTTATCGGCCATTAGTTTTTGTGGTTAACCTGCTGATACGGTAACGCCGTCACCAGTGAGTTCCACATCGTCAATATAGACAAAGTTACCACCACCATCTCCGCTTCCATTTCGAACAAACTTAAATAAGATTGTATTCACACCAGCGTTCAGTGTTGTCTCAAAACGTGTCAGGGCATTAGAACCTGATTTTTCAAGAACGGTTGCACCGTTCACTGTAACGATCAGTTTGTCATAGTTTGCTTCGGTAGATGTATAGTAGTAGAAGGACAACACTGCTGTTCTTCCTGATGGCACATTTGCTTTAAACGACGTTTGGGATGTCATACCGTGTCCAATTGCTTTGCTTCTGTATGCTCGGAGTATCATTGAGCGCTCCCAGTCGCCAGTGAATGGAATTGTAAAAGTAGTGTCCTCAAAGTCCTCTGTAATGACAGCACCACCTGCAACTACATTGATGGTGAAAGACCCAGTCTGAGAGCCACTGTATCCGCAAACCATAATATAGTAGGTTTTCCCCATTTCAAGATCCACTGTCATTCTTGGCTGAGAATTTCCTCCTCCATCATCGTCCTGTGCAATTTGTCTGTAGCTGGCATCATAGACACGTGCATAAAGATTTAGGGCGCTAGTAGTTGTAATGAAATAACGTCCCGTCTTACTTGGTACAAATTTAAAAAATTTACCGAGTCCGTTTGTCAAAGAACTGGAAATACTGTTGCCTGACATTTCGATAGCGGTAGAAGTCAGTTTCCCCGGATAGTCAGCATGTGTTGTCCAAGGCGACGTTACCATTCCGTATCCAAAATCGTAATCTTTACCAGGAGCACCCAATTCTTCAACGAACATTTCAATGAATGAAATAATATCGTCTGGTGAGGAATCAGGGAACATCTGTCTGTATAATGCTGCCAATCCTGATACGTGTGGAGCAGCACAAGATGTCCCAGCAAAAGCTGTATAAGATGAACTTGGTGAAAGGTAGTCTGTTCCAGCTTTATTTGCTGCACTAGCTGTTGTTGTCATAACTGGATCAGCAGGGGCAGCGACATTGACTTGTGGACCACGACTGGAGTAAGGTGCTGGTTGTTTATTTGCCTTCAGAGCTGACACTGCAATGACAAAATCGTACGCTCCAGGATAACCCACACTATTATTTGTAACATTTACAATGCGACCATTACCAGCACTGCAAACAATGACGGCACCTTTTTCATATGCGTTTTGAAATGCTGCCCTGACCCCAGAGTGATCCATATCACTACCAAAGCTACAATTAATAACTTTAACACCTTGATTGATTAACCAGTTAATACCGTCAATGATTGCAGTTTGATCAATACCGCTACCTGCTTCATTGTCTGCCTTTACACCATATAGTTGTACGTCGGGAGCGATACCTACATAACCCTTGGAATTGTCTCTCCCAGCAATAATACCTGCGACACAAGTACCATGATTTTTTCTGTCTGCTTCCGCGGGAGTTGTCCCACCGTAAACAGCTGTATAAGCGTTGTATCGTGCAGTCCAAGTTAAATCTTCGTGGTTCGCACAACCTGTGTCAATGATTCCTACTTTTACTCCTGCACCAGTCCATCCTCGAGAACGGAACTGAGAAATGTCAATGAAGTTTACACCGTGTGACCATTCCGTGACTTGGGCCATATGCAGCTCATAGGAACTATTTTCTTCTACAGCTAGTACATACGGATCATTACGCAATTCTTCGAGTGTCTCATCGTCAGCATCTTCAACTATGAACACACGAGGAATATTTTCAAATTCGTGCTTTAATTTCACTTTTTTTCCTCTTGCGGTACGTTTGGCAAGATGTATGTCTACTTTTGCTTTATTTTTTTTCTGATCTTTCTCTTGTTCTTTGAAAGTTACAATATGAATTTTACTCATAATTTCTCTCCTTGTGTTTCGTATTGTAGAATATCTGCGTTCGTAGCTCTTTTTTCGCCACTACGACTTGACCTCCTCGATATCAAAAACGTTGATTTTCTCCGTGACTTCCTTCGGTACGGAGACGTTGTACGTGAAACGAAACGCGATTTCGATTCGATCCTTTTTATCCCGCCAGATTCGAAGCGTAGAACTATCAATTTCGATAGTCAAACCATTCGGTTTCCCCTGATAGCTGAACTGTTTGTGCCGCAAAAACTCTCGTAGCGGCTCTGTCGATATCGGCTGATACACACCGTCTGCTTTGGGATAGTGCAGCACGATGGCAGCTTCTGCAACCACCTGGTAGGACGTCAGGCTGTTTCCCGTCTCCATAACTCCCTGAGTTAAAAGAAACGCAATTGGGGACTCAAAACGCTGTGCCATCCAGTCGTCCACATTCACCACGGTTGGTAGATCTGGGTACGCTTCGTTAACAAGATCAATGAGTACAGCAAGCTCACGAACCATGACTCCTCCACCTCCCGCTCTCCTGACCCGTTCTTCTCAGCTCTGTCACATACAATCTCCTCCTCCATCCAACATAGCGAGCCATGCCCGCCGAGCAGGAAGCGAGTGGACATACGCCTTGAACTCGCAAAAATGTGCGGCGCTTTCGCCTGTTTCCCTGCTCGCCGGGTACAAAAAAACCACCCGGCAAGGTTACCGGATGGCTTCGTGCTACTCTTTATTTGTTTCGCTTGACTCAAGTATAATCCAAATCCGGAAAAGAAAGGGAAAACGAACGTGAGTGTCAGGTTGTGTAAACCAGTGTCATCCGGTCGGCTGAATCTTGTTTCCATACATCGCCCATGCCATTTTCATGACTGCGCTTCGCTTGATCTCATAGTAGCGCTGCCGGGACACGCCGATCTCCTTTGCGATCAGGTTGTTTTTGTCCCCATCCAGAAGTGCCTCTACGATTAGTCGCTCCTGCTCTCCCGGTATCGTCTCTACAGCTTTATTGATCCGCTCGATTTTATCCTGAAGATTTTGCAGTCGCTTCCATTTGCGTTCCCGACGTACCACCTCTGCATGTGTCTTGTCTCCGTTGACGCCTTTTCCTTTCGGCATCGCCGCCTCCAGTCCGTACTGTCCGACTATTCCTTCGCCCGCCTCTCGCAAATATCTTTGGATACGAGCAACCTCAATCTGCATGTAATTGTAGTCGCGGATTTCATCCTCCGTTTTTTGGAGAATATCTAGTGAAGGCTCCAGCTCATCCAGACGATCCAAGCTGTCTGATCTGTTGATGATTGTCTTTTGTATCTGTGCTCTCTCTTTTCCCTTTTGATCCTGCATGTACTTGTCCCATTCTGGACAAGCTTCGATTTTTCCTACATGCTTATCATGGACCTGGCAGTGTGCTTTTTTCCCCCAACACGTTGCAGGGCACACCTCGCATACTTTCTCCATTAATACATCCTTGCTGATCATGGTAGTTGGTGCCATCCTAATTCCTCCTTAGTCGCTTATATGTGGTGTTCGGTAATTGAATGAAAGGGACAGGAACGTTTGTTCTTATTTATGTACAAGTATCTCATACAAAATACAATAGTTCAAGATTTTTCCACCACAGCGTGTGATGACGGGATAAAATGCTGAAAAACGCCGGACCCGTAGGAAATAGAAAAGCAGGTCTCCAAGCAAAACGAAGTGCGATTATGTTTTTGAGGAAGGTTTCACAGAAGTAATGCCGGATGCCGACGATGGCTACGGAAACAAAAAAAGAGTCAGTGCTCCTGTCATTCAACAGAAACACGGACTCTTTTATGGAAATTCGTATCCTTTCATCTAATCCCAAATATTCGGACGCTCGATTCCCATCGTCCTCATGTAATCCAAGAGCTGCCCCGTATGTACAGACTCATGGTAAGCGATCCGCAGCAGCATGTCACCGAGTGTCCGGACATACCCTACCTCAGAACGATCGATTCGAATGCTCTCTAGATCACTTTTCGTCAAGGTTTTGACATACTTTAAAAACTCTGTACGAAATGGTTGGGCAAAATTCAGGTCTTCTTCTACTGTCGTAAATTCTTTCGTCTCGAAAGGATTGGGAATGGCAGATAGTGCCGCACTCCCTCTATGAATCAAAATCTGGTGATAAAGAAACTCTCCCTCGATCACGTGACGAATCATCTCCGCGCAAGTAAAAGCTTTATCATCCGGCTTCCAATTCAGAAGATCATTTGGTATGGCTCTCCACACTTTGATACTTCTACGTCTTACTTCCTCGAAGTTCAGTATGAGCAGATCAATTTCATTCATGCCATCCCCTCCTCTCGGGTTCTCTTGCTTATTTATTCCTGGTAGCAATCACACGTCGCTACATGGTCATTCACCATGCCTACCGCCTGCATAAATGCATAGCAGATCGTCGTACCGACAAAGGTGAAGCCGCGCTTTTTCAAATCCTTGCTCAGCTTGTCGCTGATTTCTGTAGAAGCAGGCACGTCCTTCATCTCTTGAAAATGGTTGTGAATCGGCTTGCCTTTTACAAACGACCAAATGTAGCTGCTGAAAGAACCAAACTCCTCTACTACCTTGAAGTAAGCTTTGGCATTCGTGACGACTCCTCGAACCTTCAGCCTGTTCCGCACAATCCCCTCATCATTGAGCAATTCCTCAATCTTTTGCTCATCGTAATGAATGATCTTTTCCGGTTCAAAATTATCAAATGCTTTGCGGTAATTCTCTCTTTTTTTCAAAATGGTATACCAGCTCAGACCTGCTTGCGCTCCTTCCAGATTCAAGTATTCGAACAGAAGACGGTCATCGTAAACGGGTACTCCCCATTCGTGGTCATGATAATCTATATAAAGAGGATCCTGGTTCACCCAGCCGCAGCGATTCATTGAAAACATACCCCCTAGCATTTACGAACATATATTCTTATTTAGATGATATACAAACATTGGATATTCCGCAAGTTTTTCTTTTTAAAACTCTTCTACAGTATCCTTGCCTATACGATCGTACAAAAAATAGACCTCCTGTACTCAGAGGTCTACTATTGCTGCTGCCATGACCCAAAGTGATCGTTTACGCCGTTAAAATAATCGGCTTTCCTTTCGTTACGACAATGGTATGCTCATATTGTGCAACGTAACTCTTGTCCGGCGTAACAAACGCCCAGCCATCCCTGCCATCCTTCACATATTCGGTTCCAGTGGAAATGAACGTCTCTACAGCCAGCACCATTCCATCCGTAAGCAGCCTTTTATCTGTACTATCATAGTAATTCAAGATATGCTCCGGTTCTTCATGCAGACTTTTACCTATGCCGTGACCTGTCAGGTTTTTCACGACTGTAAAGCCACTTTTTCGCGCTTCATTATGAACGATGCGCCCGATCTGACTCAGCTTGGAGCCCGCTTTTGCCGATTCCAATGCTTTGTATAATGAGTCCTGTGCACACTTGCATAGCGATTCCTTCATGGCGTCACCAGATCCGACCACAATAGAGGCTCCTGTATCTGCGTAATATCCGTCCAGCTCAGCGGAAACATCGATATTGATGACATCTCCCTCTTGGAGGACGGTACGGTCGGGAATCCCATGCGCCACTACATGATTGATACTAATACATGTGTATCCCGGAAAATTGTACTCCAGCTTCGGTGCTGATTTGGCTCCATGTCTCGCCAATATCTCCTGCCCGATCTGATCTAGTTCTTTTGTTGTCACGCCGCTTCGGACTGCCTTTATCATCGCTTCTCTCGCTTCGGCCACAATCTTGCCAATACGTTTTAAGCAGATGATGTCTTGCTCATTTTGGATGGACATGTACTTTCCCCCTACTCATTGGATAGCTCCAATTATTCTTTCCTTATCATCGCCACTCTCGATCATATTCATGACGTTGTGAATATGATTATACCTTTTTTATCCATTACGAGAAGGTAAGCGAGAAAGCAAGCCCCCAAGCCTGTGACAAAGAACCCCAGCTATGATCACTGTGGTTCTGTCTTCTCAATCGCCTAGCGATGCTTTGACGGTCTGCTTTTACCTGCTTTTGGTTAACGCCTGCTACGCTTTTCTCTTCCGGCGCAGCTGATAATACGTAACGGCCAGTGCGAGTGCCAGGACTGTCCCTTTAATAATATCGTAGGCGTAATACGGGAGATTGAGCATGGTCATTCCGTTGAGCAAAACACCGATCAAAATCGCTCCGACAAAGGTACCAAAAACGTTTGGCTTACCCGCACCAAATACGGAGAAGCCCACAAATGCAGCAGCAACGGCGTCCATGAGCATCGAGCCGCCACTGCTTACTTGTCCGGTTCCGATGCGCGCTGCGAGGAGCATTCCGCCCAGCCCGGCGAACAGTGCCGACAATACATAGGCCAGCGTCCGATAGCGATTGACCGGAATACCCGACAACCGGGCAGCCTCCAGATTACCACCCGTCATGTACAGCATTCGCCCTTGTCTCGTATAGGTCAGATAAACATGGGTGATCGCGACAAGCAGAAAGGTTAAAATCACCGGAACAGGCACAGAGAGAATTTCCCCTTGGCCCAGCCAAAGAAACCACGACTGGAATTTGCCTGGTGCGGTTGTTCCGTTAGCCATTGGCATGTTGGCATAAATCGAATACCCTTTGGAATAAGTCATATGAATTCCGTTGACGATATAAAGCATGGCGAGTGTTGCCAATAGATCAGGAATGCGAATCTTTACAACGAGCAAAGCATTGACTAGACCAACCAGCAGGCTCAGTGCAATCGGGATGACAAAGGTCGCAACAAGGCCCTGCTCATACCACACCATCATCGAAGCAGAGACTACAGTCGTGAGGGAAACAGTCGATCCGACAGAGAGATCAAATCCCCCTACAATTAGCGAAAACGTAACCCCGATTGCCACAAACGTCACAATCGAAATCGACCTCAAAATATCGGTAATGTTGTCGTACGTAAAGAAATACGGATTGGTAAGACTAAACACCAGCATGACGATGACGATAACGGCAACTGTACCGTATTTATAAACAAAATCAAACAGGCTAAATTTTTTTCCTTCCACGTTACTCACCCCCACTTGCATAATACATGATCAGCTCTTGGGTCGCTTGCCCCTGACTCAGCTCTTTGACGATTCTCCCTTCAAACATGACGAGAATGCGATCAGCGATTCCGATCACTTCCTGAAACTCGCAAGAAAAATAGAGAATGCCCTTTTTCTGCTCTGCCAGATTGCCGATCAGACGATAAATATCACTTTTGGCACCAATATCGACGCCTTTGGTCGGCTCGTCAAACATAAAAATGCTCGAATCGGTGTTGAGCCATTTCCCGATTGCAACCTTTTGCTGGTTCCCACCGCTGAGAAACCCGACCAACTGACCGATATCTGCCGTTTTCACACCCAGCTTTTTCACCAAATCCTTCGCCTGTCTGGATTCGATGCCTTTACGAATAAAACCGAGTGGCGACCAGTTAGCGAGAGTGGCGACCGACAAGTTGTTTTTGACGGATTCTTCTACAAAAACGCCTTCCTTTCGCCTCTCCTCCGGTACGAGCACCATTCCTGCGTCGACTGCATCTTTTGGCGAGCTCAATCGCACAGGCTTTCCTTTTAACCGAATCTCGCCGGACTCTTTCGGATCTGCTCCAAACAGCAACCGGGCCAGCTCGGTTTTTCCGGCTCCCACCAGTCCAACCACACCGACAATCTCACCTTCGCGCACCTCTAAATCTGCACCGCGAACTTTGCCGCCAGCGACGCCTTGAACTTCCAGAATCGATTCCCCGATCGGGACCTCGACCTTCGGGAACTCCTCTGCAAAGCTTTTGCCCAGCATATGCGAGATGACCTCATCCATATTGCTAGCGGCCGTCTCTGTCGTGATGACTCTCTGCCCGTCTCTCATGATGGTGATCCGGTCACAGATTTCAAAGATCTCCGGCAGCCGGTGAGAGATATAAATAATCCCTACTCCTGTACTTTTTAGCTGCGCAATGATTTGAAACAGTCGCTCGCTTTCCTTGGTGCTGAGCGGAGCTGTCGGCTCGTCGAAAATGACGTATTTCGCTTTTTGGACAGTTGCCCGCGCGATCAAGATCAACTGTTTTTCCGATAACGTACATTGCTCCACAAGCATTTTCACAGGGATGGAAAACCCAAAGCCTTGCAAAATCTTTTCCGCTTCGGCGTACAGGCTATGCCAGTTTACGAATCCCTTTCTCTTAGACGAAACGAGCTGATCCAGCAAAATATTCTCCGCGACGCTTAAATACGGGATCAGGGCTGTATCGACCTCTTGATACACACATTGGATTCCCAGCGCTTTGGCATCCTGCGGTGATTGGATCGCCACCTCCCGGCCGTCTATAGAAATAGAGCCTCCGTCTGCTTGATACGCGCCTGTGAGGATTTTCATCAGCGTGCTTTTCCCGGCGCCATTTGCTCCGAGCAGCGCGTGAACCTCGCCAGCCTTTACTTCAAATTGAACGGATTGAAGAGCAGGAACCCCGGAAAAATGCTTCACGATCCCTTTCATTTGTAAGGTAGACAATCTTTACACCCCCCGAATATGGAAGATTCCCGTTGACTGATCAACGGGAATAACCAAACCAGACTTTTGCCGAAGCTTATTTGCCCCACTCGTTCACATACTCTGACAGATCGCCCATCGTTACTTTTTTATCCTTTGGCAAATCAGACTGCTTCACCAGCACAGGATTCAGCTTCACATTGTCAGGCACTTGCTCACCCTTGATTTTTTGGAACACAGTTTGCGCATGAATGCGTCCAATATTGGACGGGTCTACTGCTGCGGTCGCTGCCCAAGGTGAGTTTGCTTCCTGGATCAGTTGCAGGTCTTCATCGCTCAAATCAATCGCATATACTTTAATTTCAGTACGCCCTGCTTGTTGGATGGCGCGTGTCGCACCTTTAGCAAATTCGTCCCACGCAGCCCATACCGCTGTGATATCGCCTTTGTTCGGGTACTTTTTCAAAATCGCTTCCATCTGTGTTTGGGTGTCCAAAGCGGTGTTGTTGGTAGCTGAACCGAACGCAGCGATTTCTTTGATATCCGGATACTTTTTCAAGAAGGCATCGTACGTGACCTGACGTTTTTCCATTGGGGCAAATCCAGCTACCCAAATTTTCACGATGTTTCCTTTTCCATTGTTCTCAGCTGCCAGTTGCTCCAAGCTCAGCTCTGCCAGCTTGTTGTCATCCTGCTCGACTACGGGAACGCCCGGAATTTTGATGTCAGTGTCAAACAAGACGACTGGGATTTTCTTATCTACTGCTTTTTGCGTACCTTGCTGCAGCGCTTCTGCTGTACCGTGGTCGATCAGGATGCCGTCAAAATGCTGGTTAACCGCTGCATCCAGATTGGAAGCCATTTTAGACAGATCAGTATCGGCATTAAATACGGTCAATTGTCCGCCATTTTTCTCTACTTCTGTTTTTACACCGTTAATGTATTGTGCTGAGAACGTACCTACATTTTGACGCATGATCAGCGCGATTTTTTTCGCTTTGTCGCCGGATGCTCCACCCGCATCACCTGTAGCGCCGCCCCCACCGCACGCAGTCACTATGACCGATAATGCTAAAACAACAGACGTAACCAGACCAAATTTCTTTTTCATATAAGATGTACCCCCTTTTACTTTTTCCCGTATCCGACATCGAGCAGCCATGTTTTCAACAACCCAAAAAGCCTCTTTCTGCAGATGAAAGAGGCTTTAATCAACAAGATTCCCGCCTCTTATCTGTCAGGTACTTACCATCTACCTGTTGGAGTTAGCACCTTGGCGCGGGAGATCGTCGTCTCGCGTGCTAGGTTGCCGGGCTTCATAGGGCCATTCCCTCAGCCTTCTCTGGATAAGAGTAGTTATTATTTTCAAAACGTTTGTATTCGTATATACAGAATATAATTCTTGTATTACCCATCTGTCAACTGGGATTTTTCAAAAAATCATTACTCTCATTTTGCGTAAGAGGTCCACCTTACTTGAAAAGGAATTCTGTTGTGTCTTGTCGAAATATTGTGAAATGATGGTACATAACCTAAACAGTCTGGTATGGGGATGTCAAATGAGCCTATTAAAAGAAGTGATTCTGCAAATCTTCTTTGCCCTCACTCCGTTTGTCTTGTATAACATTTACTACCGCGACAAATTGAAAAATTACAGCCAATCTTTCATTCTCGTAACCAGTTCGTTCAGTTTGCTCCTCGCCATGACTTTTGCTTCCAGTGTGGTAGACGGTGTCATTTTTGATATTCGTTATGTCATTATGTTTTTTGGACTCGTTTACGGTGGTGTACAAACAGCGCTGCTTCTACTCGTTGAATTCGTCATCTACCGCTTATACCTCGGAGGCGAAGGAACACGGGTCGCCTTACTTATGCTCGTATGTACATTCACCCTCTGCCTGATCATTACTAAACCTTACAAAACCACCTATCGGAAATCCCTCTATACCTTCTTGGCTGGAATCCTCTTTTCCGTTGTGGCACTAGGCTTAACATTCATCTTTTTTCCTGCCTATGTCAAACAGCATCTTGCCTATCATCTGTTTGTTATTCCCATACAAAATTCAGTAGGAATTTGGCTGTTAATGTCGTTATTTAGCAAAGCGATTGCAGACAAAGAGCTATTCATCGAGCATGCGCAAAATGAAAAATTTCAAGCCATGAGCCACGTGGCTGCTTCACTCGCCCATGAAGTGAGAAACCCGCTGACTGCGGTCAAAGGCTTTTTGCGATTGATCCAGGAAAGTCCAGAGGAACACACCAAGACGGAACAATACATCAAGATTAGTCTCGACGAAATTCAGCGAACCGAATCCATCTTGACAGAATATCTCTCCATCTCCAAGCCACTCAAGGACCGCTCTGATCAAATCAATGTTTCTGAGCAGCTCCATGTCATTCAGGAAATCATGCTGCCTTTTGCCAATATGCATAATGTTGAGCTGGACGTGCAAATCTACGACACTCCCGTTATGATTTTTGCCAATCCAGACGAGATCAAGCAGGTTCTGGTAAACATTGTGAAAAACGCTATAGAAGCTTGCACAGATGTACCGAATGGACGAGTCATCCTTTCGATCCTGATGGAAAAAGGAAACGCCATTCTCATGATCAATGACAATGGCAATGGCATCGGTATGGACGAAAGCCAAATCAATTACTTAGGCTCTATTTATTTCTCTACCAAATCAAGCGGAACCGGCCTTGGCCTTACTTATTCCTACCACGTCATCCATTCAATTGGGGGCTCAGTGAGAGTGACGAGTGAACCTTTTGTCGGAACTCAATTTACGATTATTTTTCCGTGTCATGTGGATATGATCGAAAAAATGAACAACGGACTTACTGCCTGATTGCTTTTGTCATAAACACTTGCTCCGCCATTTGCGTAAAGCCAGCCTCTTGCAGGAAGGAGACTGCCAACTGATTGTTTGTCGGCAGATTTACTGTCAAGCGATAAAACGATTGATCGAGTGGAGCAAAAACATGGGCAAGCGCAAGGCGTACAATCGCTTTTGGGTCTTTGCTCTGGGGAGCTGCCTCACAGTGAAAGAGCAGCGTCGTCGCTGGATGTCCAGCTTCCTCAAATATTCGCCGGTAGAGTGCGTATCCAACCACTTTTGACTCTTGATCCAGGACGAGCAGCGCTTCTCTGTTCTCAATCGTCTGCCATTGGATGTCCCAGATCGGTTTCGTCCAAAACGGTAACTGGTATACATCCTGGGGGATTCCATGCTGGATGTGGTAGCCCGAATGATCCCTACAGCTGAGTTCAGGAAGCGAGCTCTTGCTTTCTAGAAAGATCGATCCAGCCACGATTTCAAATCCCATTTTTTCATAAAGAGCGATCGCCTCTTCATTTTCTCGGATGGCTACCAGCGCCGCCAGCTCCACGTCCTGCTCGTGATAAATCCTGAGTGTCTCCTCCATCAGAGCTTGCCCGATTCCCTGCTTCCGGTAACTAGGAGCTACTCCCGTACCGCCGTTCCAGGCAATCTTTTTTCCATGACGCTGCCAAATGCCGTTTAGCACGATACCCACAGGCTCGCCGTTCAACCATGCGACGATAGAATACGTGGGGGAAAGCTCTTCTTTTCCAATTTTGGCAGAAAGGCTGTCCGCCGTCTTCGATTGGTCGAAAAAGTACCCTTCAAATCCTCGGTTGTAAGCAAGTACAGCTTCGTCTAAGGTGCATTGATTCAGCCTTTTGAACGTGATCATGGGCTCGCCTCCTCAAAGGTATGGTACCATCAGTATTTATTTTACTAAAAATTTCTAATTAATAAAATATTTTCTGCTAAAGAAAATGCTGCTTATGAAAATAACTCCCTTTGCCGATATGAGTAATGTGCATCACATCGCCAGCAAGTGCTGGCACATTACTCGACATCGTGGGGGAAGCTTCATGCGGTTTACATCCCGTTCCTTTTCCATCTTTGCACTGATTTCGTTTTTTGTTTTTTTGACAGGCTTTTCATCTGAAGACAAGAAAATAAAAGCCACATGGATTTGGCACACGACGCTGATTGCTTCAGAACCCGACCAGATCATTTCCTTTAGCAAAGAACAGGGCGTCAACCTGCTCTACCTGCGGATCGACATCTCTCGTAAGCCCGCGTATTATCAAGCTTTTCTCAAAAAGGCAAATGAAGCTGGGATAAAAATCCACGCATTAAGCGGAAGTCCTGCGTGGGGCTTGGTAGAAAACCGCTCCAGGATCATGGCGTTGGTAGATTGGGTAATCGCCTATAACCAGGCGGCTGCGAATGGGGAGAAATTCAGCGGCATTCATTTCGATATTGAGCCGTACCTGTTGCCGGAATGGAAAACAGACCAAGCTTCTGTCGTTTCGCAGTGGAAGGAAAATGTAGCGGCCTACACGGAACGCGTAAAACAGTATCCTGCACTGGAAATTGGCTGTGACATTCCTTTCTGGCTCGACAAGATCTATCTGCCGGATGACTCTTCTACCGCCCTCAGCAAATGGCTCATCTCCAAGCACGATCATGTGACGATCATGTCCTACCGCGACCGGGTGGAGGGTCCAAACAGCATTTCTTCTCTGGTAACGGAAGAAATCGGCTGGGCTGATGAGCTGGGCAAAAAAATAGTGCTTGCCGTTGAAACCAAGGAAAGCAGCGAAGGCAATTACATTTCATTTTACGAAGAAGGAAAAGCTTATATGGACCAGATGCTCTCCAGGCTCTCGGAATTGATGTCTTCCCACCCGTCCTTTGCGGGTACAGCCATTCATTCCTATGAGCATTGGACTGTGTTGAAACCGTAAAAAAGAGCGGAAATCATTTTTATTGAATGACAGCCACGGCACAAAAAATCTTTGTTTGGCTAGATATTTTTTACGATGTGACACAATTCTTTAAGGTGATTTCACTTAGAATTCACCCCCCCATGAACGGCTGAAAAATCAGCCGTTCTATTTGTTTTAATTCGCAGGATAGTTGGAATAAATTGTTGGATATCTTTACAAAACTCTTGCGAAAAATTGGGGGGTCAAAAATTAACCAACGTAATGAGGCGTACACCGAGGCATGAGAACGGTGATTCATTACTCACGGAGAACTGATGCTGATAACCTGCACCACTAAGCTGCCACCGCAAAGAACGGTAGCCTCGTTGCGCTAACGGGCAGTTTTGTGAAATGGAGTATAGTATAATGTGAAAATAAGGAAAAGGGTTTTGTGAAAGGTTGGGAAAATGATGGGTCCAGATATAAATAGTGTTTTTCCGATGAAAAATATCAGAAGCCTTTGTTTTTTAAAAAATGTAGTGATTAATCCAAATATTGAAGTTGGGGATTATACCTATTACGACGACTTGAATAACCCTTTAGGTTTTGAGAAAAACGTCCTTTATCATTTTGACTTTATAGGAGATAAACTGAAAATCGGAAAGTTTTGTGCTATTGCATCTACCGCTAAATTTATTATGAATGGTGCGAATCATAATACAAATTCATTTACAACTTTTCCTTTTGGGGCATTTGGTGGAGATTGGGAAGTCGGATTAAAGAATTTAAGTGGTGGATTCAAAGGTGATACAGTTATAGGAAACGATGTTTGGATAGGTTATAATGCTACAATTATGCCAGGTATTCATATAGGTGATGGTGCCATAATTGCAACAAATGCTGTAGTAACCAAAGATGTTCCGTCTTATTCTATTGTAGGAGGGAACCCTGCAAAATTAATACGTTATAGATTTGACGAGGAAACGATTGATATTCTCAATACTTTGAAGTGGTGGGAATGGGATATTGAAAAAATAACTGAATTTATTCCAGTTTTGACAAGCAATAATACGGAATCGTTAAAGGAACTTCTCAACACATAATAAAAAATGTATTAAACTTACGGGTACGATAGCTGAAAAGACGATCTGGATAGGAACTCCATATCGTGATTTTGTCTTTACTTGTTTGAGGAAGCGTGTTCACTCCATAAAAAAACCGGAAAGACTAATCAGCGCGTAGCGTTACGAAGTCTTTCCGGTTTTTTTATGTCAAACTAGACCGAGTTATTCTATACGGAGCCGTTAACATCTTATTTTAGTAGTAGCTCGTAGCTGCACTCCACTCATATACTGGAATTAGCATATTCTGCAGAACTTTAATCTAATTACAGCGAATAAAATGGGAAAATAGCGAAGGGTGACTGGAGGGGAAGAGATGAAAGCGATCGTATATGAGCGGTACGGACCGCCAAATGTACTGCAGCTTCGGGATGTCGCCAAGCCGGTACCGAAGGACGACGAGATATTGATTAAAGTCTATGCTGCAACTGTCGCCGCGGGGGATTGGCGCTTACGAAAGGCAGATCCTTTCCTGGCGCGGCTGTTCAATGGTCTGTGGAGACCGAAGCGAGTCAAGATTCTCGGATTCGAATTAGCGGGCGTGGTCGAATCAACGGGCAGTAGCGTTACTCGGTTTAAACCGGGGGATGCCGTCTATGCTGCCAGCGGAATGGGCTTCGGTGCGTATGCCGAATACAGATGCCTACCTGAGAACGGCAGCGTCACGCTGAAGCCGACAAACATGACGTTCGAGGAGGCGGCCGCGGTTCCGGTCGGTGCCTATACTGCCTTGCAATTTCTCCGAAAGGGCAATATCCAGCGCAACAGGCGCGTACTCGTCTACGGAGCATCCGGCAGTGTTGGGACGTATGCGGTGCAGCTTGCCAAGCATTTCGGTGCGGTAGTGACCGGGGTATGCAGCACATCGAACCTGGATTTGGTAAGATCGCTGGGCGCCGACCGAGTCATCGATTATACAGAAGAGAACTTCGCGGATGACGGTACGGCCTACGATATCATTTTCGATACGGTTGGAAAGAGTCCGTTCATGGCTTGCGTCGAGCGTCTGACACCGAACGGTTTATACCTGCGAGCAGTCCATTTTAGCCCTCTGCCGGTCGTTCTCGGGTTATGGGTCAACTTGACGAGCGGTAAGAAGGTGATCGGTGGAACAATGAGGGAAAACGCGGAAGACTTGAGGTATCTTAAGGAGCTGATTGAGGCCGGCAAGCTGCGTTCGATCATCGACCGCGTTTATCCGTTGGAGCAAGCGGCGGAGGCCCACCACTATGTGGAGCAGGGCCACAAGAAAGGCAACGTGGTGTTAACCGTCCAACAAGGTTTATAGGATTCGCTCCTTTAATCCTTGAAAAGTTAGAATTAATACGTTTCGAAATCGAAAGACGAAGACTCCTCGTGCGTTTAGCTAACGGGTACGTTAGTTTAATCCCCAGTAATGAAATGGAGGCATTTCTTTCTGCAATTGCCTCCATTTCTGGCCGCTATTCACATTGAGCTACCAGAGGTTCCTGGGGCTGTTCTAGAAGCAAAAGAATGATTCATCATACCTGCTGCACATTGAGATCTGCAGCCCGCCTTACCGCCTCCTGGTTCTGTTTGTGTCTATAAGTCGCATTGGGTCCATTGAGGAAGCTGTCATTTAAATTTTTCGAACAGACTTCTTTGCCAAGCCGTCTGATGTTGAGCAATGTATTCTTCCGCTTCAATCAGCCTGGCGACCAAATCCCCGCGTGACATCTTTAAATATCGCTTCTGAACTTGTACAAGATCGCGATTCGGCTTTAAGTGCTGATAGGAGGAGATACCCTGTGATGTGGGCTTGGTGCGACTTTTCGTAGTCTTCACAGTGCGGGCAAACTGAAGGTAATATTCATACAGCACTTCATTGGATCTTACCGTGTTCGCATGTATGCCTCTGCCGACAGGGTCCAAGGTTTTCGAAACGGCCTCAATGTTACGATAAGACACTCGCTTGCCTTGCTTTATCAATTCATCGATGGCAGATTTGCCGATCGTAAACGCCCTGTTCCTTTTCTCCTCATATTCCTTTTCCAACAAAGGCTTGCTAACGTTTTGGCTTTGAAATTCGAACAACTGGGTCATATTTCTCATCCCTCTGGTACTCTTCAATAAGTTGAATTTCTTTTAGTTCGTTTCGCGTTCGATTTTTGGCAAGTCTCATCTTCTGGACCTCAAGAGACAGATTCATCTTTTTGAAGCGCTCCTCACTTTCGGAAGCCCAATTATAAAAATCTTGGAGTTCACCCTTAGACTCTGGCATGGGTACCTTAGCTGCGCATCCGACACATGCCATTTTGGTAGGGCACACCGCATCCGTTGTGCAAACGCCCCCCACTACTTTGCTCATTGTGCCGACCTTTTGGGAATATATATCATAAAATTGTTTGAGCTCCTCAGGGCCGCGCAATATGCCTTGCTGGATGTCGATATGAGAAACCCAGTTATCATGCAGATCACTAACCGCCTGCCTGATTTGGCCCTGCGTCGGCTGTGCGTAATACCCCGTGACCTACACAAGGTATGCGTCTTTTTTGAACATATGTTGCCTTTTATCATAATTAAACTCAACTGCAGGCAAAGGATCCTTTTCTGCCAAACCGTAATGTTCTCGCAGGAGCTTCACAATTTCATTGATAAATTGGAATATTTCTTTGGGGATATAAAAATTCTCGGGTTCATCACGGCCCTTAGGAATGAGGCGAAGAATATAATTCACTCGATCTCTGTCTTTGGACACCACGAGACACCGTTGAGAATGCGTGATTTGCAAAAGTTCGTTGATCCTAATCCCTGAGCTTGTAAACAGATTCAAGGCAAGCAGCGCAAAGGTTGCAGCGACATAAAAAGGTTCAACAAGAAACAAAATCCCTTCCGTTTTCCCTTGGGCTTCAGCGATGAAACGACTTTGCCCGAGTACGCCTTTGTGACCTGCCCAGAAAGGTGTTGGATATGACTCATTCTTCTCGTTTCCGTATCCCCACTGATAAAGGAAATACAGCCGCTTTTGTAATTCCTCATCCGATTTATTTCGGTACCACAACCCCAACACGCCCGTTTTCAGGAGCACTAAGAACCATAATCCTTCGGCTTCAACCCCGTCATCCGTGTGCTCTGATCTCACAAATTCCACAAAATGTTCATTGTTTTTATCGGAGTACGCGCCTGTTTTCTTAGAAGCCGCTCGGATGGAGTTTGGTGAGTATTTTTCGGAATGCATCAGTACAAAAGATGGTTTATCCCACAATCTAAAGAAAAACCGCTCGCCACTCGACTCCTCATAGTCAAATTCGATCGGGAAAGGCCAACCATTTTCCTGAGCGGCTACCAATACTTCACGAACCTTATTCCTAAGGCGCAGCAGTTGATTTCTTCGCAAATGGCCTTCCGCTCGAAATTGTGGGAGCAAAGGGGTGATTGCAGACGTTTCAAGTTTTCTTGTTTGTTGTGCGAGCTCACTGGCTCTTTTTTGTAATGAAAAATCCCTCAGGTCAAACGAAGGAGGTGGGAGTATGAACCGTTCCAGAATATCGACTGTATCAGGGCTTGCTTTGTGGCGAACCCAACTACTGACTCTGTAACTAACTGTGCTATATGCGCCTGAAAATTTGCTTCTTTGACTTAATGAATGATCCGCAAAAATTTCACCTTTAACATACTTATACAAGTGAAAGTCAGGGTCAAAATCATTGAAGTCAACCATCTTAAAATGGGAAAAGATATCCTGTAACCTGGATGATATATTTCTAATTTCCCATCTCACAGAATCAGGCGATAAATTGTGCGCGGTTGCAACGAGCATTTCAAGTGCGAGAGGGTTGGCCCAAGGCAAATCCGCAATATTTTTTTCGAAATATTTGAACAGGTTCGCATCTATACTGTCGAAGTAGTAGCTACCTTTAGGATCCCTCAACTCAAGAATCTCTTCGGCAATTCTTCCTTGCAGCTGTGTATACCAGCTTTGTCCTGTTAGTGTCGTCATTGCGCGATTCCTTCCATAAGTTCCATCAGCCATTTCTCATCATCGACCGTTTCTGCCGACTCCGACTTCGGGGAAACCTTTATCTTCTTTCTTGCAGCAGAGCATTTCTTTGTTGTATATTCCTTTTCTTTCAAACGCATATTATCATGAATAGCATTTTGAATCTCACCGAATTCCATTTCGTTAAAGTAGTGCTCGTACACTTCGATCGTGGACTCGTCGCGCCAGCGCATGTAGTGAATCAATTCTTTCTTTTTCCTAACGATTTCCGCGTCATCTTTCGAAGTTTCAAAAATGCTCCGCATCATCGTTGTCACGTACCAATGTCTTGCTTTATGCGGATTGAGCTTCAAGCCTGCGTTACGAATTACCTTTAGCCACTGAGCGTAGTAGGCGGGGTAATTAAACGGTCGGCCGTGTGTGGTAACAAAGATTGGCTCTGTGTCTGGTACGTCTTCGAAACCGAGATTTTGTTTAGTGTACGACTTTCGTTCGGAATTGACGTATCGAATGAGCAGCTTCAGGGTTTCTTGGCTGAACCGAATGTATTTTGTTCTTTTTTTATGGCTTCCCTTATTAGGCGCACGGGCTTCCGTTTGATTTGCCCTCATTCGATAGTCGTCAAACGTTAATTCGATCACTTCTGATGCTCTAGCGCCCGTTTCAAATAGCAGACGGGTAATAACCTCGTCCCGCAAACTCCAATGGATTCGCCTGCCAGCATTATAGACCTGATAGGGCAAAATCCCAATCGCCGATAATGATAGGAATCCATTCTTCATTAATTACTTTAAAATACGAGTCCGTGAGACGCCTGTGATGATGGATCGGTTCCTCAGTACCAGCAGCAACTGGCAAGCGAGGCTTGTCCTTTCGGACGCCTATATGTATGTCTTGGTACGCCTCCAGATCGCCATTCGCGTGAAACAATGGATTGGGGTGGGGATAGTATTTAAGGCGGATCATTGACTTGTAAAAAGCCTTTAATGCAGAAAGCATTCGCGCCACCGTATTTGGACTTTTGTTTGTTAAACTCACCAATCGATAGCTGTCCTTGTCCCTTACTTTGCACTCCATTTCACTGAACAAGTAATCTTGAACGATCTCTCTTACGACCTCAGGATGTTCATCCCAACTCACATTCCTGCCTTGGTATTTTGCGTAAATATCCAGCCAGCTAAAATAATTTTCTAACGACGTCAGATAAGACAGAGCGGTCTTATCCCCAACCCGACCAATTTGATCGTCATAAAAATCTGTCAGTGGCAGAAATGGTCTGTTTAAAGGGTCTAGCACGATGATTGTATATTTACTCTCCACTCCTGCGGGCCGCCAGATATGCATATACCTCTTTACGTCCATCTTATTTAAGACCACCTTTAAAGCAGAGATCATCTATTAAAATTCACATCATTCAAGTTGTGTCATAATTATAAATTCGCAAACACTTATTACATAGAGGTAAATATTCTCAAACCAAAGGCATCTTCTGCACCATCTTCTGGTCAATTTCTTACGCAATAATTAAACAAAAAAAGGGCATCTCAACTGAGTTGAAATACCCTACCTACATAAAATGTGACACATTATATTGAATCCCTAATTTAAATTGACGTTCTGCTCCCCTTCTTCAATTTAAGTTCACATAATCCCCGCTCTTTTTTCGCATCCTAGAATAAATTCCATTATGAGAACAAAGAAGAAAGACTAGTGGCTGCCTAATCTTTGCGATGTTTTATGGGCGAATTCCTTCACCTTTTCAATCAAAAACTGCAAACGCTCCTCTTTTAAATCATAGGTCAATATTCCAATGCTCAGGGCGCCTATCACCTTTTGATTGTAATCTAATACAGGGGATGCAACGGAGGCCGTATTTTCAGTCCGCTCCCCAAAGCTAACCGCATAGCCCTGGTTTTTGATCGCTTTGAGTTTTTCCATAAAGGCAGGGACCTGCTCGTCCTCAATGAGCTGATGTAATACCTGCTTCGCTTCTGATTCCGGCATATAGGCTAGAATGGCTTTATTCGCGGCACCGATATTGAGCGGGATACGCAATCCTAGCTGGTCATAGACACGAATATTGTGCTGACTGTCGATGCGATCTACTACGATGGATTCATGCCCGCTTGGCTGGCTGAAATACACGCTCTCCTCCACTTCTCTAGCAAGCTCCTCTATCATCGGTTTAATCACCTTGCGATAGTCGATCCGATCCAGTACACGCAGGCCAAACTCCATCCATTTGACACCTAACGTGTATTGTTTGCCGGTTGCATCCTGTTCCACCAACCCATGCTTCATCAAGGTGTACAGTAGCCGATAGATCGTACTCACCGGAAGATGACATTCTTTGGATAAATCGTTGATGGTCCACCATTTTCTCTGTTCGTCCGACGAAAGTGCCGTCGCAATCGCCATCGCTCGATCAAACGATTGGATCACGGTCATCTCCCCTTTACCTGCACATATCTCATATCTTAAACGATTGTCTATAATTTTGTGAATCATTAA
The DNA here is from genome assembly GCF_050467985.1 of Brevibacillus sp. NRS-1366. Taxonomy (NCBI): domain Bacteria; kingdom Bacillati; phylum Bacillota; class Bacilli; order Caryophanales; family Paenibacillaceae; genus Brevibacillus; species Brevibacillus sp. NRS-1366. The sequence continues at coordinate 362,639 of NZ_JBITPN010000021.1, forward strand.
AAAAGATAAACACCACAATTGACAGTGAGTTTTGAGAATGTGTAAACTAAGTATAATATTTCGAAATATGAATATTATTCTACAATGTGGAATTCAAGGAGGCAACTATGTTCGCAGGCAGCCAATCCATGGTTAAAAAGATGAAAACGGTCATTATCAAGCATCCTCACCAAGCCTTCATCAGTCAGGAGCATCTTGATCAATCCTCGAAAACTTTCAACTATACAGATCGTCCCGACTGGGATAAAGCATTGAATGAATATGAAAAATTCGAAGCGATTCTACGGGAACATGTTGAAAATGTCCTGCACCTCCCGCAGTCTGACAAAACGGGCCTCGACTCGATTTATGCGCACGACCCGGTGAAATTCACTTCCAAAGGCGCGATCATTTTAAAATCAGGCAAACAGCTTCGTCAGGGAGAAGCCGAAGCGTACAAAGCCTTTTTACAAGACAACCATATACCTATCCTGGGACAACTGACAGGCGATGCTCTCTCAGATGGCGGCGATCTGGTCTGGCTGGATGAGAAAACGCTCGCGATCGGTCTTGGCTTCCGCACGAATCAAGCTGCCATCGCACAAATCACGGAAATGGTCAAAGACTTCACAGAAGAAGTCATCGTCGTTCCCCTCCCGTACGACCGTGGACCTGAAGAATGTCTGCATCTGATGTCTGTCATCAGCATGGTAGATCATGATCTGGCGGTTGTTTACTCCAAGCTGATGCCTGTTTTCTTCCGTCAACTGCTCATCGACAGAGGCATCCAGCTGATCGAGGTACCCGATCACGAATACGAAAATCTCGGCAGCAATGTACTGGCTCTGGCCCCTCGCGTATGCATGGTCGTTGCCGGAAATCCAGTTACCAAAGAGCTGCTTCTGGACGCTGGCGCCACCGTATACGACTATGAGGGTGACGAGATTTCCTATAAAGGCACAGGCGGTCCTACTTGCCTCACATGCCCTGTGGAAAGAGTGTAGCAAGCTATCCTTTCTACCAGCTCAAAAGTAAAAGCCACTTCGACAGTGGCTTTTTTTGCTTTCGATAATGGTATTGCCTAATACACTCGTTAACGAATAATCGGAACTACCCCACTAAAATGGAGTGTCTCCCATTTCAGCCCGCTCATCTTCACTGTATAGGAGTCCTTCTTGGGCAGCGGGAATCCAAATGTGACCGTCTCCAAAGAATCTGCGACAATGAGATCTTTGTAGCTCTGTTCGTCGACATGCAACGTAATCTCTTCCGGCGCCTTGTTTGGAATGACAACAAACAGCTTGTCTTTCTCGTAATACGCCTTCAAAATATGCAATGTCTGCTTCCCAAATGGAATATCGCGTGGATACTTGTCTTTCAGATTCAGTACGAAGCTGTCTGCTTTGGCCTGATTGGCAACCGCGCCTTCAAAGCGAAGCTCCAGCTTCTCTGGCTGCTCCCCATAGTAGAGTGACGGAATGAACTGCATCGTATATTTGTTTGTCCCTTGCACCCTTTTGACGTTTGGGTTGAGCTTGTCATCTATTGCGCTATATTCATTTCCTTTTTCATCGACCAGCTTGGCCTGCTCCAATCGTTTGAGCTCGAATCCTTCTTTTAGCTTTGCCTCCAGCTCGACTTGCATCATGGTCGGGGCTGCTTCGATCTGGGTCACTGAAAGCTTTGTCAGAAGTCCCAATGCGTCCAAAACAGAATCTCCGTCTAGGTCTGCCGAAGGTTTGATCACCTTTTCAGCTATAGTAACTGTCTTGGGTAGCGGCATCAACATTTCTGCGAGTACCTCTTTTGTTTCCTTGCTCTGTCTTTCAATGCGCACAGGTAGAACAGGATTTGGCTGGTTCAGTAGCTCCCCCATTTTTTGCGGATTCAGCATATAGCTGCCCTTGATGACAAAGTAGTGAGTGCCATCGATGAGCTGCAGATCCTTTGATGCCCCTCCAGAATGACTCAACACGTCCAGCTCTACGGTAAGCCCTGCGTAGAGCATCGAGAATTGTTTGGACTCATCTTTCTCATTTGCAATCGCTTCGATCTGTTCACCGGAGATCAGGAGCGTATAAATGATTCGCCGCTGATCGACCATGACATCCTTCAATTGAAACGTATAACCGTCCTTTTCCAGCTTTAGCTCAGGCAAAATCGGGTAGCCGCGCTGCAGAGCATAGGTGTAGCCTTCATCCGGTGTCGTCCATTCAAATTGCGCGGGATACTGCCTGGCCCCCGAGAAGCCGAATAAGCTGTTCCCTCCATGGAAAGGCTGGATCACTTGCAAGAAGAATGTAGCAGCAACGGCCACTCCCGCTGTCCACGAGATAATTTGCCAGCGTATGTTCCTATTTTGCTTCTCGATTTTTTTCAGAACTTCTGACTCCAGTTCATGCAGATGAAACGGGTACTGCTCCCGTACCGCTTGCTTCGCGAATTGACTCCAATCTTTCCACACACGATCCTCGCTCATCATTCTACCTCCTTGGACATACTCTCTCGTAATTGCTTTCTGGCCCGATGCAGCCGTGTACGGACAACCTCCTGGGATACCGAAAGAATATCCGCTACCTCTTGAATCGATAAGTCCTCATAGTAATGCAGCAAGATGACCTGCCTGTATTTAGGTGCGAGAGAGTGAATGTATGTGACGACCTCTTCCCGCTTGACCCGGCTTAAAATCTCCTCTTCCACCTGATTTTTGGCCTGTCTGTCCAAGAGACTGCCCAGATGATCGTCTACGGTTGGGAAAATATGACGGAAGGACCACGAGCGAAAATGCTTTTTGCTTTCGTTCATCGCAATCTTGTAGAGCCAGTGCTTGATCTCTCCTTCTCCACGAAACTGATCTAAATGGCGATACGCCTTGATAAACACATTTTGCGTAATATCCTCTGCCAGCGCGCGGCTTTTGACCGTAAGACAGACAAGGTGAAATACCTTTTCCCCGTACTGCTGCATCAGCCATTTCAGCCTGGCTTCCCGCGTCTCCGCTAAGCTGGCCGGCATCGTTTCTGCTCCGTTCAACCTGTTCACCCCAATGATTGGATTCTACTAAATACGATCCCTCTGCGCACAGATTTGTGACAAACCACGAAAAAAACTTGTTTGCTTCCTCCTGCCCCCCTTTCCTCATGTCACAACCTCGCCGCCTCCCTGGTTATATGGTCAAACGCAACGAGGAGCTGTTTCCCATGAAAAAAGTAACGTGTGTAGTCATCGGAGGTGGCAAAGCGATAAAGAAAGATGAGCATTTGCTGTACTACCAAGATTAAGCCGGACAGGAGCAATCGCTACGTTATGACTTTCCCGTCCTGGCTGTCGGCAGCATCGTTCGGCAAACAGAGCCTGAACAAGGTGGCATTGCGCTGGCAAACGTGGAAAAAGCAGCAGCCATCCGCGAAACGTGGCTCGCCAATATGAAAAAGGCGCTCAAAGACTTCTGCCGAGCTGGCTAATGCCATGCGCGAGGAAGCGAAGAGACTCTGGATTGACCCGTCTGCCGTGAAGGTCTGCTTGCTGAACGCACAAAACAGACTATTCCCGGAAGGGCCCTCCAAGCTAGGGCGCAAAATGGAGCGAGCCGATTTGGATGGAACTCCCTCCCCCTTCCATGCCAGATAAGAGAAGCTGAGCGAGTGCGATATAAAAAGAAGGAGACCAACAGTTGATAGCTGTCCGGTCTCCCTTTTTCATTTACCCCTCCGCTGCTTTTACGCTATAGCTTGAACCGACTGACTATCCCCTCTAGCGTCTCGGTATAGCTGACATTGTGTTCAGAGATGGTTGCCATTTGGTGGTTGCTATCGGCAATAATTCGTGATTGTTCTGTTATGGCCTCCACACTATGCCCGCTTTGGCTCATGGAATTTGTCACTTGCTCCACAACCAAATTCACGCTGCTAATGGCAGCATTCAATTCTTCAAACGAAGCGCTGAATTCGGTCAACAGTGTATGGAAATAGTGTGCATCCCGATTATACTGCTCCGAAGTATCAATCAACTTGACATAGTCCGGACGAACCTGACGATCAATATACTCTAAAACACTGGACGAGCTGGTAGCCAAATGTGTCACCGATTCACGTACTTCTTGAATAATGTGCTGGATATCCGAGACTACCTCCGCAGACTGAGTAGCCAGCTTTCTTATTTCATCCGCAACGACGGAGAAGCCTTTTCCACTTTCCCCGGCACGTGCCGCTTCTATCGCCGCATTCAGCGCCAACAAATTCGTCTGCTGAGAAATATGCAGAATCGCGTCTGCGAGCTGATTGATTTGTTCCATGGACTCCGTCGATTGCGTAATCGCCGATTCTGTTTGCTGCTTTACCTCTGTATAAATATGAGTCGATGTTTCTTTGGCCGCAACCGAGCTCGCCTTCAGTTGATCTGCCCGCAAGCTGACATCTTGAGAGTTAGCAGCAGCCTCTACTGTTTTTTGTGATATGCTGTGAATCACTGCTTGAATGTCGTTCAAGGTAGCGTTCATTTCTTCTGTAGAAGCCATCGTTTCCTGCATGTGGGCAAGAAGCACGGAGGTCGCCTCCGCCGTTCCTCGCGATTGCTCGCTGACCTCGTCTGTAGATTGCTTCACTTTTTGAGCATTGTCAGCAACAGCATGGGATACCGAAACCAATTTGTGCACGACCTCGTTTAATTGCTCCCTCATGATCAAGATGGAGTGCTCCATGAGCCCAATTTCATCCTGTTTTTTCTGATCAGTAACGAGAATCTGCTCGCTCAAGTCGAATTGCGCCGTTTTTCCAATCAATGTCCGCATTTTATCAATTGGTCCTGTGATCCAGCGACTGAGCAGGAATGACAGAACCACTGCCCCTACAACGGCTATGACCATTTTCATGAGTGCTGCCGTCAAACTATCCGCTAACATCTGCTCCAACTCGGCATTGTTATACTGGATCTCGATCACCCGCGATCTGCTGAGGTCATCCGATTGTTCATTTTGTTTATACGGGATAAATCGGTATGTCTGATTCATTCCGTCCACCACGTCATCAAACTGCTTCATCTGTTGCGATTGAAAGGCATCCGTGAAGGTTGGCAATAAACGCTCGGATATCCGCAAGGCTTTGCCATCACTGCCCTTTCTGCCGAGTGCGTAGCCATCATGCGAATACACCGTGATGTCTTTGACGATGCTGTATTTTTTCGAGATCTCCTCCGATACCTCCAGAAAATTAAAGGTCTGAAACAGTTCGCTTTCTTGAAGATTCACGCTCACTTCTAGCAAGTATTGATGATCATGGGTAGGGAAGTAAGCAAATTTTTTGATTTCCCCTGTATTCACAGATACTTCCATCCCATCGGCCGTAAAACCCTTTCCATCTATCCTCTTTTTCAAGAGGTCGGTAAACGCCCCTGCATTGCTGAAGTCAAGGCCTACATCGGTTTGGACACTGGACTGAACGACCTTGATATTCCGATCGATCACGAATAAGTCCATGCCAAATTGTTTACGTAGCGCAGCATAATCCCACGATTGAATCTCTGGATTCGTTTCATAGGTTTTCGCAAGCATGGTTAATGTGCTTTCCATGCGAGTCTCCATGTCTTTTTCAAATACACCGTACACCAAATCCACATTTTTAACCGAATTCGTGACATGGTCTTCAACCAATTGATACTGCACAGACTTTTCCGAAATAATGTTTGCTTTCAGCTGCGAGTAGTCAATAATCGACAATACAGTGGCCACTAGCATGGTAAATAGGGAAATGGTAATGGTGAGCTTCGTGCGAAACGAAATCATTTTTCGAGTCATTGGTCTTCTCCACTGGATATTTTTGTTTTTTACCATATCTCAACATAATTTACCATATCTATACTTGTCAATAGTCTTAGGAATTGACCTTATTATGCAAAAATAACAACAAAAAGGGGACCAATTCCCTAAAGGATCTTATTTCGGAACGCCTTGGACAAGAACAAAAACAAGTGAACCATTCCCGCCTGTTTCCATCATTGCAAAGAGACAAGTTGTATGAAATAACCTATTTGAAATTCCATTGCATATCATGCATATTTATACATTTTGGTGAATGACACCCATTTTCCCCTGATTTAACCTGTACATATGTTTTAATGCTTTAATTTTTATAATTTTTAAAAAACAATCGGGAGGGCCTGTATGAAAAAATGGCTACTAGGTTTATCTGGAGCAGCATTACTCTTTAGTCTTGTAACAGGATGCAGTACGAATCCACAAGAGAACGCACAGCCTGCTTCCGGAACCCAGACCAATACACAATCGGCAAAGCCTGCCGAAACCCCCTCAACAGAACCGATGATCTTGCATTGGAGTGTCACCGGTGAACCGCCGACCATGGACCCAGGCATTGCGACTGATGCTTCTTCAATGGATATGATCAATCTCGCGTTTGAAGGGTTAACCGCTGTTGATCGGCAAGGCCAAATGATCAATGCCGTGGCGGAAAGCTACACCAACTCTCCAGACTTCACTCAGTTTCACTTTACGCTCCGTAAAGATGCCAAGTGGAGCAATGGCGACCCTGTTACCGCGCATGATTTTGAATACGCTATCAAACGAAACCTCGATCCAAAAACGGCTTCCGGGTATGCCTACCAGCTCTTCTACATCAAAGGCGGCGAGGAATTCTTCAACGGAACAGGAAAGGCGGAGGATGTCGCCGTCAAAGCAACGGACGACTACACACTCGATTTCACCTTGCGCTCGCCAACGCCTTTTTTCCGTGAGCTGACCTCCTTCACTACTTATTATCCGCTCTATAAGAAATCGATTGAAAGCAATCCGAAGTGGGCAGGTGAAGCTTCCTCCATCGTCGGAAATGGTCCGTTTGTAATCGACACCTGGGAGCATAAGGCCAAGCTGGCCTTCAGCAAAAGCCCGACATATTGGGATAAAACCAATGTCAAGCTGGACCGGATCGAAATTGCCGTGATTGAAGATAACAATACGGCGCTGTCCATGTTTGAAAATGGCGACTTGGATTGGGGCGGATATCCGTCCTTTGGCTTATCGCCTGATGCGATTGGACAAATCAAGGAAGAAGGCAAGCTGGTCGTTGCCGATAACCCTGGCACCAAAGCAGTCATCTTTAATACACAAAAGCCGCCGTTTACCAATAAAAAAATTCGCCAGGCTTTCGCCTACTCGATCGACCGCAAAATGCTAATTGATAACATCCTGCAAACAGGAGTCCCTGCCGCATACGGATGGGTACCGACTTCTATGGGGCTAAATCCAGATGGATATTTCAAGGAAGACGTGGAAAAAGCGAAGCAGCTGCTCGCCGAAGGAATGCAAGAGCTGGGATTAAAAGAGTTCCCCAAAGTCACCTATTACTACGATACTGGAGAAACAGACAAAAAAATTGCACAAGCGCTGCAAGACGAATGGAAAAAGACGCTGGGCATCAACATCGACATCCGCACATCTGAGTGGAAAGTATTTAATACCGACGTACAAAGCGGAAAATTCGACTTCGGCATTTGGCTGTGGGGAGCTGACTTTAACGACCCGATCAACTTCCTGGAGATGTACAAAGACAAGGAAGGCGGCAACAACGTGGTTCGCTTCGACAACAAGGAGTACCGCGATCTTTTGAACAAAAGCTACTACGAAACTGATCCAGAAAAACGCAAAAAGCTGATGTTTGATGCTGAGAAGATATTAATGGAAGAAATGCCGCTTGCTCCTCTTCACTTCCGCGGAAATGCGTATATAAAGAACGATAAAGTAAAAGACTTTGTCATTTTCCCGTTGGGTGGTTCTTACTTTAAATATGCGTTTATAGAGAAATAAACTGACGCACAAATACCCAAAAATAACAGCGGGCAACACCTACAAAAAAAGGTGTTGCCCGCTTTCGTCCCCCACATCTGCTGGGGTTCCTCCCTCAAACTCATTTATCCAAAAAGCGATTCAAGACGTTGTCGCTTATACGAGCTACATTATTGTTGTATTCATTCCAGGCCATGCTTCCAGCCCAATTGATGGAGCCGACGGAGAAAACAGCGCCTCCGCCTTTGATGTCAAAGCAGGTCATATCTGCCCGTACAAAAGGGTGTTCCTCGCCTCCTTGGCCGGGTGATGTGAACAATTGATCTTCGTGCACTAACTGGTATCGGTTGTCAACTCCAAGGGACGTAGCGAGCCACAGTGTGTGGAGCGGGGTCCCAAGCTCAAAATCGAGACGGTCAATTTCGTCGCCAACAGCTCCGCCCATCACCAAACCAAAGTCACCAATGACTTCGTTTTCGCCAATTCCTTCGAAGATAAAGCTGGCTTCCGGGCTGTTGCTGTCCGGTAAACGCCTGTATCCGCTGCCTGGACCCCATCCTTGGGCTGTAAAGCCGATACCTACCAATTTTTGAGGAATAATGCCATTGTGACGCCACAATCCTCCTGATGCCCCTGTCGAGCTGTGATACAATTCGCCCTGCGGGGACTCCCACGAGCGTGTTCCTGCGTTGCCGCGACGCACTTCGATCAGATGCGGCCGCTGCGGGTCAATGCTGGTCACCCAGTAGAAGCCGTTGGCCCCCAGGTACATAAGCCTCCCGCCGTTCGCTAAATATTCCTGCAGCGCCTCCATCATGGGTCGTGTCCAATACTCCGGATGGGTGCCAGTGACAAGTACCTTATAATTGGAGAGCAGTTCTATTCCGTCTCGATGAAGGTCTTCGTCAGTAGCTACATCATAGCCCTCTGCCCGATTCTCCAGCCAGCCTGTAATGTAGAGATCAGCAGCCAGATGACGTACGGCACCATTCAGCCAGCTCCGATAATGCGGACGGATATTCATAATCGGCCGCAAGCGAGAGGAGTAGTGAACCCCGCTTCCATCGCTATGTGTATCATAGATAGACTTGCCAAGCTCCGGATGATCAATCAGGTAACGGTCCTGCGAAGAGAGTCTTAGCTCGTGCCCCATCAGAGGCTCGAGTCCCAGCTCGAACAATCGCTCGTTGGCGTAGGCCAAATAGGTATTGGTCGGCGCCAGAAACAGGATTGGAGACGCAGCCGCACCACGTGCAGGTCGTACGAAAAACGGGATGTAATCTGTTTGATCGTCAGCAATGAGTTGCAGGGCATATGCCCCACTCGGCAGATTGTCCGGCACCTTCCAGCTGATATCTATTTCCCATCCAGCATCCTCCATGTCATCATCATGAAAATGCACCGCGGCATAATGATTCGGTGCGGTTGAGAAGTCCAGATGCTCACCGTTCCAAGAGTGGCTGGTAACCGCACGTGTCGGCCCTTGATGAAGAATCCCGTGGGAACCATTATTCGAGCGGTCGACAAGCTGGGAGGAAGAGATCTTTTGCCCAAAATCGTACTGAGCGACGAGATTGTCCCCCGCGATCATGAGTGGGTCTACTCCTGCAGAAAGCTCCTTTAAACTGGTCGAATCTAATACGGTTCGGAAAAAGCTCGGGTTCTCGATTTTACCGTTATAGTGTTGATGAACCTGATTGGTCCCATTCGTATCTGATGCTGCGGCGAGCAGTACACGTAAAATGATGACCTCTGAGAAATCCAGCCTTGCACTTACGGCAGATAACTGGGCTTCATCGGCGGAAGTCCATCCGTCACATCGATTTACACGCAGGGTGAGAGTAGCTGTTTGTGCACAGTATTGAGTCACTATTTCATACCAAACCCTAGCCGTTAAGGGCTTCTCGGAGCACACCTGAATCGCTTCCCTGTTCTTGTCTGTCAACATAAATACAAGACGCCCGTCCGCATCCAGAGACATCTCGGCACCCGAATCCCCATTTGTTGCACGTGCTGACCAGATCGTCTGCCAACGACCTGAAGCCGGCTTTGTCGGCCATGCCCACAGGTGTACCGTGAACTGACCTTGGTCCAGCCAGTCGGTAGGGAGAGGGAGCTCTCCATATGATCCGGCCGTTGTTTTTTGGAGACGACCAGGGTATTCTCCTGCAATTTCAGTGGCTATCGGCTCACTTTCCAGTTTCTGACTGTCCGGGTCCGTCATACCTCCCTTTAATCGAACGACACCTGCTGTGTAAGTAGGACGTGCAGTGCTGATCATAAAGTTCAGCTCTTGCCCGGGCTGTACGCTGATTTGATCTGCGTAACCGACAATTGTCATATGCTCCTGTAAGCTCTCTTCATTCGTTTCCATATTTCCATCGCCTCCATGAAAGAATGGTTGACTCCCTATTCCGCCGTTGATTCAATAATCGTTACACACATTTTGTCCGTCTATTCGAAATTATGTAAATATTTATTTGTTAATCAAAGTTGAAAGCAATATTGATGCCAAATGTGAAACGGTATGTTTTATCGACTTTTACAAACGAACTTCCTAAATAAACGAATGCAAATGGGATAAAACAACCCTATTTAACCCGATTATACCAATGCTCAGCTACAACCGTAAAAAGCTGACACCGTTTTCCACGACATCAGCCTTTCCGGATGAATCACGTATATTTATGTATCTGTCCTCACCTCATCCCACTCGTCAAAATCCAAACTAATCCGTTCATCGATGACTAAATTCTTAATCATATGAACGAATGGAGTCTGTGCCTGAGTTGCGACAATTGTTTGAACCGGATGCCTTTCAATTAAGGAATCGGCACCGTCACACTTACCGTCCCGCCGCGGGTGGACCGGATTGTCACCTGGGCCTTTCCTTTTCCTTCGACCGTCCAGGAGAAGGTCTTCGTCCGCTCCTCGCCATCATCCAGCGCCCCGCCGAAGAAACCGGCATCCTGCGTTTGCCCTGCCTCTTCACCCGCCAGCGTCAGTCCATCCTCCAGTTTGATGCTGGCAGTCCCTTTGCGGACCACTTTCACCAGCCAAGCCTGCTTCAAGGCATCCGGCAAAAAGCCTTCGTTGGACACCGTGACACTTATGGTCGAGGTCCCGTCCGGATTCTTTTTCACCTCGCTGCCCTTGATGGTGAGCAGCGGCAGTGATTTGGCCAGCTCCAGGTTAAACGCGCTCTGTTTTTCTACGGCCGTTTTCAACATGCTGCCGGCAGGCGCATTCTGGTTCCAGAACTTAGGGTTCCATCCACCTACTTCCACTCTCCCCAGCTGCGGATGTTCGACAGGAGTCCAGTTTTGGAACAGCTTGCCCTTCAATTCAGGCATGTGGTCGTTCATCCAGAGCTGATCCAACTCGTCCACGTTTCCGTCCTTGTTGTAGTCCTTGACGTACTCTTGTTTTCCCCAGAGCTCGTCGCCGTACCAGATCGTCCCGTATTGGAAATAGCCCCAGTCCGGCGAATGGCCAAAAAGCGGATTCCCTTCGGTGCCGCCCCTGCGTGTGTTGTAGTCGTAGTAGACGTCGCCCGCCCACGGATACCCGGTCAGCTCCTGTCCTTTTTTGTCCAGATGCTGATAGTACGCCAGGTCTTCGGGAAACATCGATTCCTCACTCTTGCTCGTGGATGGCGGACGCAGATGCATCGGCACTGTCGTATCCATCGTCTCCACTACGGAGATATGGGGATTCTCCAGCAGGAACAGGACGACCGAGCGCATCTCCGGCTCGGATAACGGGTATTCGCCCGCTCCGCCCTGAGTCCAGCCCATTCCTGTATTTTCGGACATCGGCCGCCAGTTTTCCGGATAATTGCGGTGCAGATCCAGGCCGCCGATGCCGTCCTCGTTGTATTTGCCGTCCCCGTCATTGTCAATCCCCTCAGGCAAGACCAGATAATCGCCTTTCCCCTGGCCTACCTGTTTCATCAATCGTCCGGAGGGGTCTGCGGGGTCTTTCGTGTAATCGCCATTGCCCATCCCGACATATTTCCGAATCTGCCGGGAATACCCGTCGCCGTCCAGATCCTCGAGGATGTCTTCATCCATTACGCCGTCGCCGTCATTGTCTACCGGGCGATTGGTCGAGCGGTTCGTTTGAATCGTGTTCAGGTAGAGCTCCGAACCGTCCGGGTTCTCTACAGGCCTGACGTAAAAGGTGCGCGTATTCAGCAGGTGGGTAATCTCCGGATCTTTGCCGTACTTGGACAGGAGCTCATTCGCAAAATGGAGAGCAGCTACGCGCGTAGTCACCTCACCGGAATGCCGGTTTGCCCCCACCCACATGGCCGGCTTGTCAGTAGCAGATCCGGTCTTTTTATTGGTGATCGTGATTTGCCAAATATCCCTGCCTTCGAGCGACTTCCCGGCGGAATACAGCTCGACCAGGCCGGGGTATTGCTTCGCCCACGTCTCCAGCCAGTACAATACCTCATCGTAAAGCGGATAGTGCTGAATGTCGAAAGTGCCTGCCTTTTTCGGCTTGGTCTCGGGATAGGCAAACTGATCCACTTCAAAGGCTGCCTGGGCCGGGATAAAGGGCCGCTTCAAAAATGGCACCTGTCCGGCTGGAGAAGCAGCCGAAACCAGTCCTGCCTGTGACACGAGAATGGTGACCAGAAGTCCGGGAATCCAACGCTTCAACTGTAATCGCTCCTCTAAAATTCCAAATTTTCAGAAATATATTACATCCTTACTAGGACGGGTATCCGTTTATTCCCGTTATAGAAATACAATCCAAAGAACAGTACAGAAGTCCTGCACCTAGAAAAGCCCCTTTCCCTAAAGGGGGGTGTTGACAAAAGGGTTGGGATTTTTGTCCCAACCCTTTTGTTGTCGGTTTTTTTGCCTCAATTGTCTTTTTGACTCGAAAATTTTGTCCTATCAACTATTATGTACCGGCTTTTATCATTCGTTTTATGTTTAAAGACAACGCTGAAAAGAGGCAGTGCTCGAGTGCTTTTCAAATGCCCCTCTTGTACGTTTTCGCTAAATTGTGTGCGCGTTTCATGGTACCAAATGACCCTCGCACCAGATGCTACGAAGTCGCCTGATGTTGCGATAATCTTCCGTCTTTGCCCGTTCTTTTTTACGCTCTAATACTTCGTGGAAGAGAACTCTCTTTATTTTTCGGTATGGCTTTGATCGAGTAAAACACTGATCTCGCAACGGGCATATTTTGCAGTCTTTTGTTTTGGCAGCGTAATTTTGACGTGTTTATGGGGGGGAATTGGGCATTCGTCCGGTTTGCAGTCAACTATTTGCTGGAGAAGATGAAAAGATTGTAGCGTGAAAGAACTACCGGCTCAACGACATGCACGTCAATCTGGCTTGAAACAATAAAAAGGCACACCTGATAAGGAGTGCCTTTTTTCATTGCTCTCTATTTGCCTTCAGCCGCCGATCTACACATTCATCCATTTGTATGTAATGTTTTCCTAGGAAGCAGTGATGACTACTAAATCACGGAGACTATCCAAATATTTGGCTACTAAATAGTAAGTATTCAAAGCGCTCTAAAATCCACCCTCCAACTTTACGAGCGATCGTTTGGCTGCAGCTGATCCAAATCCAGTATTACCAGTTCCTCACGGCGCAGCCCCGTGGACAGAAGCGTAAACACAATTGAACGATCGCGCTTAGGCCACGCATAGGCTTTTAGAGGCGCATCCACTCCCTTCCACTTCCGGCCTTTCAATTGGTGGAATCTCTCCAGCCGGTCACAAACGCTTTTCAAGGAGCAAACCTGGTCCTCGTTATAGGCTCGCCGCTCCGGTACTGGCAGCCCCATGGCTTTGATCTTCTTGGTTGGATCCATCGGTAGTAAATGCGGGACATGAAACTTTAACCATCCCTTAAATTTTGACAAGTTGGCTTGATGATGATTCACCGTAGATGGGGCAAACCCCTTCCCCTCTCGGTACAAGTCGGACAGCCACTCTTTTACCGTTCGCTGTACAATCGTGGTTACTTTGTCATGCCCCATCTTCTTCTGGAGGAAATCCACGAATCGCTGCAGCTGCAACTCAATTTTTTGTTCCACTTCTCGGGACCGATCCATAGAAATTACCGTTTGGATATACCGGTCCTTCCAAATTTGCAAGCTATCCTCGACTGGGTCGTAGGCCGCCAATAACTTTCGTGACGTGTTTTTACTCACTTATGTACCATCCACGATGCTCTATTACCTATATTTCACCACGAAACACGTCACAGAAGAAACATTATGTGTCGTGTTTCGTGGTGAATGTATCATTTTTTGAAACGCTGTACAGGTTATTTCCGTCAATTATAAGAGGAAGTGTAATTTGGAAGAATATAACGTTTAAATTTTGAAATTTCCGTGAACAGCATAATTATAATTTGACAACATTCCCCTCAAAAATCGTGTTACGATACCAAAATCAGTTAGATTATACAATTTTATCCACATTCCAGCAAAAATTATTTTTTGGTACTTCTAATAAAATAACCGACTGACTAAAACGAGACATTGAACTTTCTTGTGCTGAAACCGGAGACAGATTTTTTTGAAGGGACCTTAGCATCTGCCGGACACCCATTGTATTAACGTTAAAAAGCATCAAAGAAAGGACGTGTGTTGATTATGAAGATGAAAAACATCACAGTTTTGGGCGCATTGGCACTAACTATAATTGGTATCCCTACTGTATTTACTTTAAATCATGCAGCAAACGCAGATTCAGCTTCTAACTATCCATTCAACGAACAAGGACAAACCTATGGACCAGTACCTCACTCTTCTAAATCAACACATTTACCAGACTTAATTTCGGCAACAGGAGAAAATGGCGTTGTTGGATATGTAAAAGCCACCGATTTGGATCCAAAGGTTTCTTCACCGGAAGAGGCTATTGCCTACCAAAAATCAATAGAGGCAATCGGTTACAAATCTGTTCCACTGTATAAGTCTGATGGTAAAACTGTAATCGGTGAATTTAGATTATATTCTTCAAATGGGGATTAATGAAATTAAACATAATCCAGTATTCAATTATGATTGAGGAGGAAAAGTACATTGAACACAACGAAACGGTGACAAAACAAATTGGTAGGAATGCCCTCCACAAACTGCCACCCGGGTTTTTGTCCCGATCATGCTCGAACAGGAAACGGACTGCCACATCGTTAATACTGCCTCCCAGGCCGGTCTTGAATCGGATCCGGGGAACAGCATCTACCGTGTGAGCAAACACGCACTAGTCAGCCTGACAGAAACCCTCTACCACGAGTTGAAGATCATTCGCGCACGCATCGGAGTCTCCGTTCTCTGCCCCGGATTCGTACGCACGCAAATATGCGATGCTCACCGCAATCGCCCTGCCGAATTCAAAAGGCCCGGCGATATCTCGACCCCCTGGGCCATGGCAAATGCGATTGACCAATTTATCCGCGCAGGCGTTGAACAAGGAATTTCTCCAGAAGAAGTGGCTGAGCTGATCTTTATTGCAATTAAACATAATCGGTTTTACATTATGACTGATGCAACCTACAAAAAGACCGTACAACAGCGGATGGAAGACATATTGAATCAGCAAAATCCGACGTTCGTCATTCCGTCTTCCTTTTAGGAAAATGACCTTTTTCAAACAAAGAAGAGCCACCCTCCTGAATGAAGTGCACCCCTTAGAATGGACATTGAGAATAGACCTCTCAATGCCGATCTCTATTCTAGGGGGTGCTTTTCGTAATGGGGACAAAGGAAAAGAAATATGAAAGGTACAGTTCGGAGTTAAAGCAACGGGCTATTGAAATGAGACTACAGGGGATGACGAAGGCAGCAGTGGCGCAGGAATTAGGGATTAAAGATATGGGACGACTCAAGGTATGGATGCGCAAATACAAGCAGCAAGGCGAGTTTGGGTTGCTGGATACACGGGGACGTCGTAAGCAGTACGTCGATCAGGAGCGTTATATCAAACGGTTGGAGATGGAGAATGCCGTCCTAAAAAAGTGGTTAGCGATTACGAAGGGGGAGGTGTACCAGACAAGCATCGGCTCATTGATGAACTCCGGAAAAGTTTCAGCGTTGCAGTTCTCTGCAAAGAAGTAGGCGTCTCACGAAGCGGATTTTACGCTTATTTAAGCCGCAAGAAAATGGATACGGATGGAGCGTTTAAGCAAATGATTCGAGATACATACAAACGCTATAATGGCGTCTACGGCTATCGCCAGGTTCAACTTTTCGTCCTACAAGACCATGGTGTATGGATAAACCATAAAAAGGTTCTTCGGTTAATGCAGGAGATGGGATTTCGCTCCCGGATGCGCCGTAAATACCGTCATCACAGCGTTTCGACGATAAGCGATCGGGTCGCCGAAAACTTATTACAGCGACAGTTTGAATCCGATGCCCCCAATCAGAAGTGGGTGACAGATGTAACGCAATACCGGGTCGGTGATACATGGTTATATCTCTCCGTGATTAAGGACTTGTTTCAGAACGAAATCGTGGCACACCACATGAGTCTACGCAACGATAAACAACTCGTGCTTCAAACCTTCACCAAGGCGTTTGAAAAGGAAAAGGACGTGACCGGACTGATCGTACACAGCGATCAGGGCTTCCAGTACACGTCCTACGATTACCACGACATGCTGCCAAAGGTTGGCGCCCAAATCAGCATGTCTCGCCGAGGGAATTGTTATGACAATGCCTCGATGGAGAGCTTCTTCTCGCATCTCAAGACAGAAGCACTCTATCCCTATCATATTCGATCTGTGGAAGAAGCACAAAGGCGAATTGAAGAATACATTCATTTTTACAACAACAGCCGACCACAAAGAAAGTTAAACAAGCTGACCCCGGTACAGTACCGGTGCCAGCTTATTGGGTAGGGTTTTTCTTAGATGTCCACAATTTGGGGTCTTGACCAGAATGGGACATGGCTCCTCTCTTTTCCCGTGCCCATTTAAAATCTGCATAGCCGAGAGCATTAAGCTACACACCTTTTTTCGCTTGTTTTGCACCCAGTGCCCATGTTGGTAAGGAGTGGAATAATCAGTTCTCCTACATAAAAACAGCTTCCACTTTCGCGATCAGTTGTCTCTGCTTTTCCGTTGTCTCGCTCAAAAAAATATCTTTGGATCGACTGAGAAATAACCTCATATGACCCAAAGACCTGTTTATAAGAAAATTTTTTAAGAAATAGCATATGTAAAACTAGCAGACTGAAATAAGTTGTAATATTTTTCTCAGGATCTATATACCATTATCCCCATTAAATTCAACCAAAACTATAATACTAATTAAGAGATGTCATCGCCATGCGAGAATACCACATGATTCTTTTCTTTTGCAAGTACCCTTAAATATCCCTTGAGATTTTTTTTCGTAGGAGGACAAGGTGTCTTTCCATTTTCAATACGTTCTAACGGGCAAGCTTCACCTTGACAAGATGGGCGAAAGTAACAACTTTGACACGTAACATCTTCAGCAGCTCCATTTGCAACCCAAAGGGCTAGTCGATTATGATATAGCTCCATTTTTCCATCTTTATTTAACTGGCCGACATGGTTCCTTTCGTCGTCAAAAGCAACTGTACATTTATACACCATTCCGTCTGAACCGATCACAAACGAGTTTGGTTTGGCAGCATAGCAAACGCTTCCATGCGGTTTAAATAGCTGTCGATAAAGACTAAAATCTAATCCTGCATCGAGAGCCTGGTCAATAAAAGGTAATAATTCTTTTGTATCACATAAATGCAAATTGGAGTCATTAGTACCTCCGAGTTTTTGTACAGGAACAAAATGATTGGTAAAGCGGGGGTCTCCACCAAATGATTCGGACATCAATCTAATATATTGATTCATGTTGCTTTTATTTTGTTCGTCCACATTTGTCCGAATGATGATTTTAAATCCTTTTAAGTCAGAGTTTTTAATATCCATTAAATTAGAATATATCCTCTCGAATGTTGGACCACCGTCAATCAAGACGCGATGTTGATCATGTTCATCTATAGTCCCATCAAAGGTTATTTGATAAGAGCGTACACCTAAGCGTAATAAACGTTTAAAAACATCCAAATTCAAATTGTAGCCATTTGTCGTCATATTTGAAGTGTATGCTTTGCCATTCTCCTTGCATATTTTTATCATCTGTACAGACAACTTTTCAACGATTTCAAGAGCTGTCGTAGGTTCCCCGCCAAACCATGAGATGTGCAACAGTTCAAACTTCCGAATTTCTCGCTTAACGTATTCGATCACTCCTTCCTGCACGGATTCTTCCATCTTGTTTTTTGCGAATGATTCATAACAATAGATGCAACGAAAATTACAATCTTCATTAGGCATAAGAATTAAGTTTAATACTCGGTTATTGACAAGTGCCTGCTTTTGTTGAAAATTAGCTATTTGAATCTGATCGGTTTTTTCATCGACTAAGAACCCTCTTTGGATCAATTCTTGCACACGAAAGTCGGTACACTTGTCAGTCCCTTTCATTAAAATATTAATTATAAATTCACAATCATCTTTTAAGATAGTGACAAATTCGCCAGTAAAACTGTTATACAGCAGCAAATTTTCCTGATCATCATAAGTCCTAACATTATATCTCGAAGCAATGTAGCGTAAACTGTTCTGACTTGTTAAATTTTCCGTTTTCATTCTTTGAACCATCTCTTCACGCCCTTTCTTTACGTACGATTTATGCATATAAGCCCAAGGTCTAATCGAATAAATCATTCCGACTTATTAATCTATAACTAAGCTCTTCACTTCATCTCACTAACTTTTTGACTCAACTGTAAGATTTTCAATAATTCTTGCATTATTATATGAGGCTGGGGTATTCCTAGGGTGTCCACGACCTCCCCAATGGAAGCCTGAAATCCTTTCTGTCTAGTGGGCTTGATTACGTAATAACCATCCTTTACTAGTTGGTGTAAATTCCTTTGAACTGTCGGCTTAGCGTACATAATGGGATTCATATTTGGAACGAAGACTGTAGGACAAGATGAGGCTACTAGACTTGTACTTAGTAAATCGTCCGCTACCCCGCATGCAGCTTTTCCAATGATGTTGACTGATGCCGGCATTATCAGAAATAGTTGAGCCCAACTTGCCAATTCGATATGCTTAATTCTTCCTCCACTGAAATCTCTCATTTCAACATGCACATCATTACAAAAATATGCAAATGTGGACGGTGGTATGAAAGACGTTGCCATTTCTGTTAGGATCACCTGAACATCCTTAACCCAATTATTCATTTTCCATTCAACAATGTATGGAATCAGATTAACGATTCCAATTGAACCTGTTGCACCAATCAACAGTCTCTCTATTCTTCCATCATTATTTTCCATAATATCCTCCGTTATTAGAATCTGGTCATGATATGAGTCTGAGCGTAGACCCACGGCAGCGTTCTACCTCCGATATAGTAAGATCGATCGGAAGCAATAGTAATGTTCGCAAACAGATCTTTAAGGATACAGAAGAGAATTGGGTGACCGCATAACTCACCTACAACTTTTCCGTTTTTTACATAAAACGCCTTATGAATAGGAATATGTGCAAAAGAAATAAGAAAGTCTGAGTTGTGAGAACGTGATAATTCTTCTATGATAATGCCATTTCTCATATTTTCAATTACATTCATCAGATCATGATTTCCGCATTTAACTTTTGCAAAAGGATAGCGCGGAGAAGGAATGCCTTCCTTCAATTCAAAGTCGGGAGTCAAACATCTAAACCCATTACCAGAAGTATTTACCTCCTGCCTTACGCTTAGAAAGCGATCGTTGTAATATCCATTAAGGATACCTTCCTGTACCAAAGGTTGTTTTGAAAAGGGAGTTCCTTCATCATCAAAGTCAATTTCAGAACCAGATGAGTGCTCAATATATAATTCAGAAGAAAATACTTTTTCCCCTATACTTTCTTTTGTAATCAGTAAGTCTTTGACGGGATACATTTGTGCAGAAAAATTATGGAGTAACATATCTAGTAGAATTTGGAATGCTTCGGGCGCAAAGACAACCTCGTATATACCCGATTCTATTCTAACCTTATGATAGGTCTCGAATCTCCAAGGCTGGACGTTAAACCATTCCAGTGGATCTGGAAAATGATTCATACAAGATTTCTTTATGATCATTTCATGACTTCCGCTTTCGTAACGCAAACGAAAAATGCATTCAATATGGAGATGTTCGGAATATAAGAATTGATCCTCATCAACTGCAAGCTGTAAAGTCCGCTTTATTTTTCGTATTATATATTTATACTCATAAACATTACGATTAAAAAAATTATTTACATTGTTCAACCATAAACGAAATAGTAGTTCTCTATCACTATCACTTGTATTATTTTGACGACAAGGTTTGGGAAAACGCAGAAAATCATTCGGTACCTTTGGACCAAATTTGGAATAGTCCGTTGCAAAAGCCACCAAATCCGAATTAAAGGAGCCAGTTGAAACTGCAACACCCAATCTACCGTCATTAACGAGACGAATTGTGTTTATTTTATTAACTGATTTGAAGGGTGACTGGACCGAATCACTGCTATTAATTATTTCAGTTTCAAAGCAAATTGAACATGTTTCAGTCGAAACTTGTTGATTTCCCATCTCAGCTTGCACCTATCCACAATGACTTAACTAAGATTTCTGGTGAGACTGAAGACACCTTCAATCCGTTTTGCCCTCTCTTTGCACATGTAAAAAAATGCTCTTTAATCTGATCTCCAACCAGTAGGATATTACGTAGTGCTTCCATGCAATCACCCCTGATTATTATTTTTCCTAATTGGCAAATACTCTCACCGTTCTCCATTAGTTCAGCGTTCCCAACATGCAAGACAAAACTACCTAAGTAGGAATGGGCATTGTCAATTTTCTTGACAAAGATGTATCGGTTGAATACGCTTCTTAGCTCGGTCCTCGATGCTTCTCCTTTTTGTATTACGGTACGGTTCATTCTCGGTATTGCCTTCAGCCAACCGTATATTGCTTTTCCATGACCGTTTGACACGCCACCATAAATTCGTGCGGTTTCACGCGAGTGTAACAACTGTTCAATTCTCCCCTCTCGTATCATCCATGTTTCACTTGTTGGGACACCCTCATCGTCACTGGAGTATATTGGATGATCCCCGATTGATAAAAAGGAAGGGCCAACTTGTTCACCAGTTCTGGATTTCAAACGTTGCGCTGTAGAAGTGTCTGCTTCAAACATGTGACCCACGACCTCATGAGCAAATATTCCAGATGCAGAGTTAGAGAACAAAACTGGGTATTCACCTGCTTGAATCGTCTTCGATATCCTTTCCCTTCGTGTGATCAAACTCACTAACTCCGGGCGGATCCTATCAATATGATGAGCCAAAGAACTCGCTGATATAGAGTTAATTGAATCAAATCTTTTGGAATCAATTAATTCCATGATGATACTTGAATAGTATTCTTTTCGAACGTATTCTCCACCCCGAGAGTTTATGTAATAGAATTGAGATGAATCAATTGTGGAATTTAAGACTAATAAACCGTCAGAAATACAGCGTAAATAATCAGATAATTCGTCTAATTTACTGGTAGTATCGACATCTGGAATTGGTTCAGGCAAATAGTTATCCTCAATTTTCTTTCTACTCATACGATCGTTAAATATAGCCGTGGTAATAAACTGTCTGGAAGAAAGCTTTCTTTTTGCTTCTTCTAAAGCAATCGAAAAATTAGAGATGCTATCAAATGATGCGTTGCCTTCGTAATTCCCATCAGTAATGATAAGCCTCCCCCCTTGGTGATATGTAGGTACGCGAGGCATATGAAAATTTGAAGCATCAGTATAAATTAATTCACCTTGTTTCCACATCACTTCTATCATGTATTCACATCGACTCAAAAGATCTTGCAGTTTCTTTAGCATTGGAGCCTGCTTCCCTCCCAAGAAATTTATCTCGGTATACAAAAGCGATAATAAAAACTAGGATGGAAAAAAAACCCAGACCGCGATACATCCATGTTACTGACAACGTAGCAAGTGTCCCCCCTAGAAGCATCCCTATAACGTAGAATGATGTAGTAAAAATATTGAGCACACCAAAGAATCTACCTAAAAAAGTTTCAGGTACTATTTTTTGACAAAGTGTTAAAGCAACTAAATTAGGGAGAGTTTGGAAAAAACCAAGCAAAAACATGACAACTAGTACATATGGGTACGGAAGCGTTGTTATAAGTATTAGAGAAGTACCAATTCCTAAAAAAGCACTGAAAATAATAGTTAGGTAAGGCTCCCAGTTTTTTGCGTATTTGGAATAAAACGCTGAAACTATAATCATTCCAGCTGCGATTGCACCATTTAAGTAACCAAATGTCAACTCATTCCCACTTAGAGATTGACTGTTAAATACCACTAATTGGGTTACTATCATTCCTATAATAAAGCTACCTGTAGTAAAGATAATTATCAGCCTCGGAATAAACGGTATCCCTTTTAATTCACTAATTCCACTTTTGAAGTCATTATAGAAAGAGCTTTGTTGCTGTCGTTCCGCTCTGATCTTGGTATAAGGATAACTTATAAAGGTCAAAATGATACAAGAGAGGATATAAGTCAGTGAATCGAGGTAATAGGGGATTTTGTATCCATAAAATCCAATTAAGAGTCCCCCAAACAGAAAACCTAGTATTTTTACCACACCAGAAATAGCAAATGAATAACTGTTTATTGTCGCTAGTTCATCGTCTGAGGAAATTCTCCGAATTACTTTCATTTTCGCGGGGTTGAATATACATGAACATAAAATAACAAGCATTAATATTGGATAAATTAGCCAAATAGTATTAAAAACAAAGGGAATAAGAATTATCATAAGAGCCCGAAGAATATCTGTTACAATCATCAACATTTTGGGATTGTAACGATCAGCAATAATTCCTCCGAATCCTGAGGCGAAAATAATCATAACATTCTGGCTTACCATTAAAAGACTTACCAGAATCGGACTGTGAGTAATATTGTAAATCTGTAACATAAGAGCACTAAAAACTACCCAGTCACCAATTTCAGACAAGAATTGAGCACTTAATAAAATATTTCGGTTGCGAAATTTCATAAAGCCACTCCTAACCAGTAAAGATTTTTACCATGTTCACTAAAAAAGGTGTGTAAGCAAATAGGGGGAGCCTATTTGCTTACACAAGTTTACAGCCATCAGCACAGTGTATTGTTCGTGTTGTTAAAAAATTCATCGTCTGCCAGGTCAATCAAATCTAGTTCTAAAGCCTCGATCTCTTTTTTCAGATCTTCCATAAGTATCACCTCCTTTCAAGGCGCTTTGATATTAACCTTTAAGTCATCAGGGGTTGTTCTGAAGCTAATCTTTCAATAACGTTCAAAGAACCTACCGATCGAATATAGTCTTTTGCTACAGAAATCCGTAGAAGCCGATAGTATAACTCTTCTTCTGCATTCGGATGTTCTTTAAGGTAGTCGCTAAAAGACTTCTCATTTGTAAAAAAGTAGAGAAACTGTATAAATTGATCCACATGACTGATTATTTTCCCATCCGTTCTAATTAGAAAACGCTTGGGAGAAGCCGTTGGAGCAGACTCTATTACATGTTGTTCGAGCATGCTCATTGTATCTTTTAAAAGAAAGCCTTTTTTATGTTCCCTCTTACTATTAACCATCCAGGAAGTGACATCTGACATTTTTAAGAGTTTTTCAATAGGATAGGTTTTAATATCCTCAACCACATATCCATTTAGTATATACAGTTGATCATAAGTAATTGGATTTGCCTGAAGATTCAATTCGCGCAGAATAGCTGTTCCAAAACGGTCATGATAAAAGAATGAATGCGAAGAGTCTACACCTCCAACCCACGGTCGATCGAATTGCGTCAGCATTAGCTTGCCTTTTTGTTTCTTCAGAAAGTCTCTTTCATCGTTTGTTCTACTACCGCCCTTTTCCTTGTAATAAAGATTTCTTACAATATCTTCTTGATCATAAGGGGTAACATCAGTAATATTGAATTCCTGTTCCTTCTTCGCTACAATCGCTCCAGGTGTTAGCGCAAATGTTCCTAGGCCCCCAAATGTCCAATGAGCACGTAACTTGTTCAAAAAGTTGACTGATTCCATAGCTTCTTCGAGAGTTTCTGTAGGAAAGCCTGTGAAACCCATTATCTGAACTCCGATGTTTGCACTATGGAAATTTTTTATAGTTTCTTCAACCCGCTCAACTTGAGTTCCTTTATTAATAAGATTCAATATTCGTTGATTACCTGATTCGAATCCTACGGAAATAGCTACACACCCACTATTTTTCAAAAGCTCGCATCGCTCATTTGACCAATATTTTTCCAATCGAATTTCCGCGCCCCAGCGGATATCTATCTTCTTTTTTATAATAACTTCAGCTAACTGTAATAACATCGATGGACTAAGTACATCCACAGAAAAGTATACAAATTTATATTTTTTTGAAAATATTTCTAAATCTTCTATTATTTTATCAATAGAGTTGTGACGCCAAGGACTAGTTGGAGAATCGCCGTTTAATCCATAATCGCAGAATGTACATTTGTTCCAATAACACCCACGTGAAGGCGAATAATATACAAAAGGCTCTGGAGATAAATATAGGCTCCAGTTCAACTTGGAATAATCAGGAGTAGGCATTTCTGCGAGATTGAAATAATTGATACTTGGAAGCTCAGTTGTAACAGAATGCCTGGGATGAAAATGTACGTTAGGAATTACACTGAACCCCTTTCCCTCATAAATCATTCCAAGTAATTTGGTAAATGCAACTTCCCCTTCGCCGATCACACATGCGTCGGCCGAATCAAATATAGAAAAAAACTTACTTTTATCCTGCAAATACTTCCACACATCTGATACTTCCGTGCCTCCATATAAAACCACAATATTCGGAAAAGTATTCCTGATCATACGTCCGATAGTAAGGGCAAAAGGCAACTGAAAATTATATGTAACATTAATCCCTACTGTTTTATAACCAGACTCGAGGATTCTAGGTAGTAGAACATTTCGGAAATAGGGTTCAAAAGGGGCAGTTATTTTTTCACAGATTTCATGGCTACTGATGTCCACTGAACTTTGTAGATTGAAGAACGCACTGACGGATAAATTAAATCCGTTAAATTGTCCTGGATACGCCAATAAGGAGAGAGCATCCATCCAGCTCGTTATTAGTTGGACAGCTAATCTATATCTACTGTAATCGTAGAAGACCTCGTGACTTCTTAGGGTATCTATAGCTTGTGGTAAGTTGTCGAAGTCTAGCGACCGCAGTCTCCATGCATATTGAAGCTCTAATTGTTCATATCCGTTTAATAAGTGTTTACCCTTTAAAGTTTCATACCGGTTTTCAATGTGCTTCCTAACCGACTGAAATTGTTCTGGCCTGATCGTGTATAAAAACGCTTCGATATTGGTGTCAACGATGTCGATGTCATTAAAACCACAGGTCCTCGCGTACGTCTCTAAATAACACAAGCTATGGTATCCTGATGTCGGATCACAAATCGGTGGGTAAATAAGTAGAGTCGACATTTTTTTATCTTCCTTTCGAAAAAAGAAAAATAGGTCCACTATGGTTTTAAAATAAATAACGAACTATCCCATTTATAAGACGTTACGAATTGTGTATTGATTTTCCTAATTAGTTATCTGAATTTTTAAATCTAACCTTAGATCCTGAATACTTATTATGTAAATAAAAGTGTATCAGGATGTATCTTCGCAACTTTGTTCAATGACCTAATCTAGATACATTAAGGTATAAAAATTACCATTCCTCACTTCGTTTTTGGATTTATACAGATAATAACAAATTGAGTAGAAAAGGGGTATTGAGGAAACATTTTGAAAAATGGTAAAATTAGTAGGTAGTGTTAGGGAATATTTCTCAATTTTTCATAAAGGAAGTGACCATAGTGCTAGGAGAAATTATATATACACATAGAATACAAAACGGGTTCACCCAAGAAGGTTTAGCAAGAGGCATATGTTCCATCTCATATCTCAGTAAAATAGAGAATAATAAAATTCAAGCGAGTCAAGAGGTTGTCACCCTACTATTTTCAAGACTCGGCATTTCAGAACTAGATATTTTAACAGTAGATGATGACTTCGATGCATTGTTAACAAATTGGAAGGAAGTGATTCTAAGCCGAGAAGTTGGTCGCGCAAGAGTTCTAAAGATAGAAATAGATCAGAAGTTAAAAGATAAAAAATTCAGTGCAATTTTTGAAAGATTTGCTTTACTCCTTGATTTTGGTTTTCAAATACTAGTGAAAAACTTAAGTCAAGCTGAGGTACTTTACTCAAAATTGGAAGTAATTAGTAAATTTTTCACCTCTGAACAGTTGTATTTATATCACCAATTTCAAGGATTGTTAAAATACGCACTTAATGACATGCAATCTTCTTTAAGACACTTACTCAATGCACTCAATATGGGAGGAAAGGACCAACAAATACGGCCAGAACTATACTATCAACTTGCTTTAGTTTATACACGTCTGTATCAGATTCCGTTTAGTATTCACTACGCTCAAATAGCCATCGGGCATTTTGACCATAGTGCTGATTATATGCGTAGCATTGATTGTAAGATACTGTTGGGAATTAATCTCATTCGTATACACGATTTGCAGAAGGCGGAGTCCATCTTGTTAAGCGCACTCAAATTTGCAAAATTAAATAATTGTCTTCATACTACTGGAATCGTATTGCATAACCTTGGCTATCTATATTCAATTAAAAAGGATCATGAAACGGCAATCGAATACTACCTCCACTGTCTAAAAGTAAGAAATCAAAAGGATTTCCCGAGATTTGTAAATACCGTCTACTTCCTTTCTAAAGAACTCCATTTCTGTAGTCGCAAGACGGAAGCAATGAAATGGATACGTAAAGGTCTAAAAATAGCAGGCGAACATGACCTTGAGGACTACCGAATCAAACTTACTTATTTGTTGCATCAACTAAAGGAGACTGAAGATGAGACATTAATTCGTTTTTTGGAGAATGAGGCTATTCCATTCTTTCAACAGAAAGGTGGTGAGTATTACTTTATCAGCACTTATTCAGAGAGACTTGCTGATCTATATTCACAGAGATACCAATACAAAAAATCAAGTCATTATTATGCTATTTCCAATGAATCACGAAAAAAATTGAACGGAGTGACAATTGATTTATGAAGAAACTCATATCTTCTTTACTTGTATCATTTCTCATTAGTATGTTATGTGCTTTTCCAGTATTTGCGGAAGACTATCCTGATCCTAAACCAGAACGGAGTCAGCCAAAGATTATCAGTAGCAATTTTTCTAATATCGACAAAATCATTGATAAGACTTTCGTATAATCGATTTCATTTGTACACGGTTTTTACGCTTAATAGTCATACACCTGTCAAGTAAACAGCAGCAGCCAGTGTGTCAACCGAAGCGCACTGGCTTTTTTTATTCGTAAATTGTTTGTTTGTAAGATGCGATTCATTTCATTTGGATTGAATTGTTGTAATAGACGATGGATATGGACATCTGAATGCCTGTCATGGACAGCATAGAAGCGACAAAGACTAACTGAAATGCCTCGCTTCTAACTCCCAGGGAATTGGAGGTCGCCGAACATCATACTAGGGAAAAGTAATAAGGCTAGTAGCGAGGAGCTGATTTGACTATTAAGAAATAAACGTTAAACAATCCAAACTGAAAAAGAGCCGGTTTCACCATATGAAAAGGTGTACCGGCTTTACTATTCTCTTCTGACTCAGTGAGCTCAAAGTAATTATCTCAGTAAGCCCACCTTAATCCCTTTGTTTAATATATTTTGGTAGTCAATAAATTCATAGATGTCATCATCGATAAAGGAGCTGATCTGCTTCAATTCATCCAGCGTCAATTCTTCAATCGCTTTTTGATTATCCTCACAATAGATGACGATGGAACCTACGATACTATGGGCATCTCTAAAGGCAACCCCTTTGCTAACTAAATAGTCAGCAACCTCTGTTGCATTGAGGAAGCCCTCTTTCACCGCTTTTTTCATGTTTTCACTGTTGACCTTCATCGTAGAGATCATTTTGGACATGATTTTCAAGCAAGAGAGTATGGTATCAAGTGCATCAAAGAATGGCTCCTTGTCCTCCTGCATGTCTTTATTGTAGGCCAAAGGCAAGCCTTTCATCGTGGTTAACAGCGATGTCAGCGATCCGTAAACACGTCCTGTTTTGCCTCGAATGAGCTCCGCCGCATCCGGGTTTTTCTTTTGCGGCATGATACTGCTCCCTGTAGAGTATGCATCATCGATCTGAACAAACTTAAATTCCTGGCTGCTCCACAAAATCAACTCTTCACTCAGTCTGCTGAGGTGCATCATGAGAATGGAGAAACCAGACATTAATTCCAAAAGGTAATCCCTGTCGCTTACCCCATCCAGGAAATTATCGACCGGCTTTGTGAATCCCAGCTCTTTTGCAGTCATTTCTCTGTTGATAAGATGAGTCGTGCCCGCCAGCGCCCCACAGCCAAGTGGACTTTCATCCATGATTTCGATCGCATTTTGAACTCGCCTTTGGTCACGCTTCAGCATCTGGTAGTACGCCATGAGATGGTGCTGAAACGTAACGACTTGCGCACGCTGGAGATGGGTGTAGCCTGGCATGATGACGTTGTTTTCTTTTGCCTTTTTTTCCAGGCTGTTCTGGAGCTCTTCAATATTTTCGATGACTTCCAGCGCTTTATTTTTCGCATACAACCGAATATCGACAGCAACCTGGTCATTTCGGCTCCGTGCTGTATGGAGCTTTTTGGCTGTTGCTCCAATTCGCTCTGTCAGATTCGCTTCCACAAAACTATGAATATCTTCATAATTTCCCTCGATCGGTAGTGCTCCACTTTCAATATCATCGAGGATCGAAATCAGCGATTGGACAATGTCTTCTCCCTCTTGCTGTGTGAGCAAGGAACATTGCATGAGCATATTTACGTGAGCAATGCTCCCTTTAATATCTTCCGCATATAGTCTCTTATCAACATGAAGAGAGCTGTTGAAGTCCTCCATCAATTTATTTTCTTCTTTTCTAAAACGTCCTCCCCAAAGCTTCATATCCAAGTTCTCCTTTATAGATGTGAATGTTTGCGATTACTGGGTTATACTTTCCGCAAGCTCTGTAATGTTCCCCTTTTTACGCATATACCATACGCCGTTGTACACCGCGAAGTTGAAGAAGATAAACCCTACAATCGCCACAAGAATAGACATATAAGGCTCTGGAAGGATGCCCATACCACCAAAGTTACCTATATAGGACATCACGATAAGCAAGAGAATATAAACAATCAGATACAATCCACCGAGGATTTCTTCTGATTTATGCTTCTTGATGAAATGGATGATTAAATAGGCGCCTACTCCGATGATGAGGCCTGTAATTCCAAGCTGCACCTTGCTCCATTTCGTCCAATAAATGAGAAGTGTCGCAAAGACAAAGGCTAAGGGAGCAATCACACTCATACCCGGAAGACCGTTATCTTTCGTCAGGCCAACCTTGCGAAATACCATTACGGTTACACACGCCGAGGCATACTTGTAGATTCCAATCGCCCCTACAATGGCGACGATGGCCGTCCAGCTCTTCAACGGGAACAAGAAGAGCAAGCCAATAACGAAGTTGAAAGCGAGTGCACGAGTCGGCACACCAAATCGCGGGTTGATCACGCTGAAGTAAGAGGGCAGAAAACCGCTCTTCGCCATACCGAAGACATGTCTTGAAGTTCCAGCCGTATAAGCGAGGGCTGAGCCCGTTGGCGAAACCATAGCATCTGCTGTAATGATCCAAGACAGCCATACCATATTGGCTATCATAGCGAGATTCGCAAATGGAGAATCAAACTTAATGCCACTCCAGCCGTTAGCCAGCATCTCCGGTGGAACGGCTCCGATGAAGACCACTTGCAGCAGTACATACATAATCGCTGCAACGACAAGCGAGGCAATCAGGGCTAACGGAATATTCCGTCTAGGATTGACGACTTCTCCACTCATCATGATGACGTTTCCAAATCCGGTGTAAGCAAAGAAAATACCACTCGTCAATACTGCGCTTAAGCCTGCGCTATACCCATTCGGGGCAAACCCTTGACTCGTAAAGTTTTCCGTATGAAAACCCGTCATAAAAAAGGCGATAATCGTGAGCACAGGTACTACGAATTTAATAACGGTAATTACCGTATTCGTGACAGCAAACAGCTTCACACCAAAATAGTTAAAAATGACAAAGAATATCATCAAAACGCATGCTGCCAACATGCCTGTAGTTGTAAGCTGCTCTTTGGCAACATCATAAAGTCCGGGCCAGAACTGATTGGCGTACTGGATCACTCCTGCCGATTCCACTGGCGCCGTGGCACAATACCCAAGCCAAATCGAATAACTGGTCACTGTTGCCAGCATTTTTCCGTGCGAATAGAGTGGATAGCGACCTAAACCACCTGATTCAGGCTTGACTCTTCCTAATTCCGCATAAACGAGAGCGATAAAAGTAATGACGATTGCACCGATCAGCCAAGATATGATTGCAGCAGGACCAGCTAATTTCGCTGTTGCCCAAGGACCAAAAAGCCAGCTTGATCCAATAATTCCCCCAAGAGAAAGTGCCGTAAGAGACCAAAATCCCATCTTCTTTTTCAAGTATTGTTCTTGATTCATGAAAGTACCTCTCTCTTCGCTTCGTATTTATCGGTATTTCCCTTTTACAATCATGAAAATAGGCAACACGCTTTCTCCTTTCTCCTTATTTTTTGACACGGAGAGCATCCTTCAATCCAGATTGATTTTTCGTTTTTGAATGAGCTCTTTGAATCAGATGAAATCAATTAAGGGTAATAAACGGGTAATTAACCTAAAAGGATTATATTTGAATCATTTGTATTTTTCAATGCGCATTCTGAAAATTTAATAAAAAAAATAACCATCCAGATTTTGAATGGTTATTTCAAGCGATATCTTTTACTTGGTCTTCCACGTGAAGTAAATGACTCTTCTCCGATATGTTCTGCTAAATCGACCTCACACAAGCTCACCATAAAGCGTCTCGCATTGCGTTCATCCCAATAGAGATGCGTAGCTAGATCTTTGATGGTAAAATCGTTCCAATTCATTCTCTTGATGAGGGCCGTAAGTTTGTTATAGTTTTTCACACTGATTTTGACATCCTTGAGCTTTTCGCTCAGTTGTTTGTCATCAAAACGGTAGGAATAGCTAAGCTCCTCCTCTTCCCCTGCCGATTGAATCATCGTCCCGTCCTCTCGAATAATGACGATTCCGTGCTCGACTCTTTCTTTCGACAGCTGAATGGCACGCTGCGCGTTTATTTCGGCTGAATGAACCGTTACCCCATACCCGATTCCTACCGTAACTGTGTCATCAGATTCATTGGAAAGCTGGTAGATTGTCTTTTGCAACACTTTAATTTCCCGTTCGATTGCACCTCGTGAGCTGAAAATTACATAACGGCCGTTCCCTTTCTCTAATAGAGAGCCATCTAATCTCTCACAATAGCGAAGCAGCGTTTCTTTTACCTGCATTTCAAAGTACTGCAAATGATACGAGCTTTTCACTTTCTCCGATATTTTATCGAAATGCTCCATTTCTATGATTTGAACCCCAATTTGTGTGTCTTTGTAGTAAAAGGTCCTCGTCTTTTCTGCGAGAATTCGTAAGGCCTGGCGAATTTCCAATTCAGTCGTTGAGATTCGGTAAGTCGGTACCCCGGCCTCTTTTAAACCGAGATAAACCGCTTCAAAACAGGTCAAAGCGCCCTTCGTCTTCCCGCTTCTCCACAAATCCATGTGGAAATCCATTAACTCTTGTATGGTTGAATTCACATCAAAGGTTTTCACATACATTTCTTTGGGTGCAATTTCGATTTGCCTAAGCGCCTGCTCCAAATGAGATGTGGTGATCTCGTCGATGCTCACTCGATTCAAAAATTCTTGCTGGTAATATCCCATATGCAAAAGGCTTTTATAAATGCCAGACTCTGTATGCTGAATATAAACCAATTTTTCTTCCGAGGATAACGTGTTTTTCGCGATCATGTATGAAACCTGGCCGGAAAAGAGCCAGACATCAACATCTTGATTGTGTGCCCTGACAATACCTTCCGTCTCATGGAAGTCCTTATACGGATACGCAGTAAATTCCATCGTCATTTCATATTCTTTCCCGAATTGAATGATGCGTTCTACGGATGAATGAGGACCGATAACCCCAACTCTATACATGATTCCCTCCTGCTACAGAAACTCCCTAACGATCATTGTATCTAGAATGGTAAAAAAATGACAGTCGCGTGCATGACCCAGGTACTATAGATCCACATTTTGATAAACAACCTAGTTCCACAATATCTATGATTGGTGCTGATTGTCTAGTTTATTTTGAATGTTAAGTGAAATAAAATACGAATTATTGAGTAAATATGCATCGTTATTCTCCATGTGATAAAAGAGGAGCGCCTGTCCGCTTGGTCGAATAGGTTACTCTATCACTCGTACCGGCATGGACTCTGCACGTGAGACATGAGCAAAGGTAGATAAGGAGAATGCACATGTTCGTTACCACCATCGGTTTCTCTAAAAAATCACTGCGTACCTTTGCCTCAGCCCTTCAGCATCACAAGGTTGATCGCGTGATTGATACACGTCTGCACAATACATCCCAACTCGCTGGCTTTGCCAAAAAGGATGATCTGGAATTCATTTTGGAGCTACTGCAAATTGATTACCTGCATGACCTTTCTTTAGCCCCGACCGAAAGCCTGCTGAAGGCAATCAAGCAAAAAGAAATTTCTTGGAGAGAGTTCGAGACTACGTTTACAGATTTACTGCAGCAGCGGAAAATCGAAACGAGAATGAATGATTGGGTGGGTGACAGCGTTCCTTGTTTCCTCTGCAGTGAAGAGAAACCGCATCATTGCCACCGAAAATTGGTTGTGGAATATTTGCGGGAATTTGATCATCGCATCGAGATCGTTCATCTATAGCGATGCCATTTTTGTACATACTCAAAAAAAGGCAACCGGCGTTTACCGTTTGCCTTTCCCTGACCTCTTTCGATCCCCCTCTTCTGGGATCAGCCGCTCCAAAATATATCCTGGGTTTACACCTGTTCCGAAAACGAACGTTAATGCCAATGGATCCTATTCCTGTCCCGTGACGTGAACCAAAGGGCGTTTATCTTTCCACGGCCGGGCTTGCTCAAGTTGCGCAGCCAATCGTAATAAAGTGGCTTCGTCAGCAAAGCGGCCGGCAAACTGCATGCCGATCGGGAGGCCGCCGCTGCTTTCGCCGAGCGGCAAAGAAATGGCGGGTTGACCGGTAGTGTTGAACAAATTGGTGAATGGCGCATAGGTGAAAATCTGCTCCGTCCATTGCTTTGCGTCAATTCCTAACGCATTCGCGTTCAGCTCGCCCAAAGGCAATGGCGGACGGGCCGTTGTCGGGGACAACAAGACGTCGTATTCCGTGAAAAACCTTCCGACTGATCGGGAAACCATGTTCTGAATGTCAAGGGCCTCCAGAAATTCTGTTGCCGTAATCGTCTGACCGAACTGGTAACAAGCGAGAATCGCCGATTCAAGATTTTGTTCAGATGGAGTCCGGTTCAGTGCGCGGGCGACCCCGTTGATCCAATTCGTTACGTTTGCCGCCCAGATTCGCAGTGTAGCGAGCATATGCAGGTCATTGTCGATTTCCGGTGCGGCTTCGATCATTTCGTGTCCCAGCTCTTCACATAGCTTGACGGTTTCGTACAGGACATCCAGGCACTCCTGATCGACACGGACACCTGAAGCCGGTTTCGCCGTCCAAGCGATTCGCAGGCGCTGGGGAGGACTGCTGATCTCATCACTGAAAGGCCGCTTGGGCGATTCTGCCCACGTATAGCATCCGGTATCAGGTCCGGCGACGGCATCCAACAGCGCGGCAGCGTCACGGACACTACGGGTCAAGGCAAATTCGATACCAAGACCGTTAAGCGGCTCACTATAGTCCGGACCAGTTGGGACTCGTCCGCGCGTCGGCTTCAAACCGACCAGCCCGTTGCAGGAAGCCGGGATGCGAATTGATCCTCCGCCGTCGTTGGCATGGGCAAAAGGGACAATGCCCGCGGCAACGGCTGCTCCGGAACCACCGCTTGATCCTCCGGGACTATGGGCGGGATTCCATGGATTTCGAGTGGCACCGTACAGGAGCGATTCCGTTGTGGCGTTGTAACCGAATTCTGGGGTCGTCGTCGTTCCGACCGTGACCAGACCTGCTTTGCGAAATCTGGCCATCAATTCGCTGTCGTAAGGAAAATTGATCCCGTCTGCCAGTCGGCTGCCCATGCTGCTGGGAACTCCAGAGGCGTGAAGAACGATCTCTTTGATAAGGAAAGGAACCCCCTTGAACGGTCCGTCCGGCAAACCGGAATCAATTTCCTTGTCCGCTTGTTCAGAAAGAACATGGACGATGGCATTCAGTTTTGGGTTAACCTTGGCAATTCCCTCTAGAGCTGCCTTTTTCAGTTCCCTTGGAGTGACTTCCTTTTGCCTGACCAACTCAGCTAAACCAATTCCATCATACGCAGAATATTGGGAAAATTGCATCGTGCCAAGCCTCCTCTTTATGCGGTACTTGTTTTCTGGCTTTATTATGACAAATGCCAAGAAAGCTGACTATTCCCCGAAAGGGTCATTTTTGCGTTTCCTTCCCCGCTCTTTTCAGGCCATATTGCTCCCAATGAGTGCATGTATCATGATTGTAGGAACCTGTACCATAGGGGGGAAGACATTTTGCTGGAAAAGGGCGTATCTAAAACAAATTGTTTGAAAGTTCTGAAATTCATTGACTCTATTATGGTTCCCGAAGAAAACTTCCGTAAGCAGGTGTTGGTGTCTCTGTCTCAAATATTTGGCTTTAACAGAACGATCTTTTGGACAGCTGACAGTCAGGGCAATTTGTACGATCCGCTCACCTACAACCTGGAGGACAGCCTGATTCAAGATTACGTTTCCTATTATTCTCAGTTCGATTTGCTGCATCCCCAAAAGATTCTTCACCGGATTTCCACCAGTAATACGTTACGGATCAATGACATCATGCCCTTTCAGGAATACGAACAATCCGTTTACTATAAGCAATTTATGCGAGCATACGGCTATTATGATGAGATGGGGGTTTTTCTGGAAAAGGGAAACAAATTGCTGGGCGTTATTGGATTTGCAGGCTCCAAACAGGAAAAAGGGTTTACCGCTTATGATACCCAGGTATTAGGCATCCTGTCCAAATATATCGTTAGTCCCTTGGATACGTTTGCTCGTCTGGAAGGGATTGCGCATGAAAAAATACTTTTTGAGGCCCATTCAAATATGTCCTCGATCGGCATGATTATCGTCGAGCCCCCTGCCTCTATCCGCTATGTGAATCCGGCTGCCCAGGACATTTGCACGGAATTGACCCGGGAAAATAAAGGGACGAATTCGATCAAATCCTTTATTGGGAAACTTTTAGAAAATCATTCCTACAGCAGGATTCTGCCTTTTGTCACGACAGTCCGATCGCCTGCGCTGCTGGAAATAACGATACATGTCCTGCCCTCGATTCAGACTCAATCTTCCTTTCAAAGAAAGCCTCAATATGTCGTTTACCTTATCCCGAAAAGTCAGTCAGCCAGCCGAATAGCTTCGCATGATAGTGACAAGCCCGCCCTCTTGACCCGAAAAGAGTGGGAAGTTTATGATCTTGTGCAGCAAGGGTATACAAATCAGCAGATTTCGGTCGAATTACACATTAGTTTTAATACAGTCAAAAGGCACTTGCAAAATATTTATAAGAAATTGGGAGTAACGAACAGAACGAGCTTGTGCTACAAGCTTAACTCGTAGTTCCCTTGCCGCCATGAAGCCCCAGTGTATCGCGATAGAGAATATCAAAAAGGTCGTACCGAAATACTGGGTACGACCTTTTCGTTTAGATAGTAGGTGGGTTCACTTCTTCCTTCGGCTTCAAGCGGACGGAGCAGGACAAGATTTCCTTTAATAGGATGACGCTGATTCCTCGCCGGCCATGATCTTTACCCCGGAACTCGTACCGATTCTAGTTGCACCAGCCTCCATCATTTTTTTCATATCATCCAGAGAACGAACTCCTCCGGATGCTTTTACCCCCATCTGATCCCCTACCGTTTGACGCATGAGCTTCACATCAGCAACCGTTGCTCCGCCACCAGAGAAACCAGTCGAGGTTTTGACAAAGTCAGCTCCGGCTTTGAGCGATAGTTCACAAGCCCGAATTTTTTCTTCATCTGTTAAGAGACTGGTTTCCAAAATGACTTTCACCAGCGCCTTGCCATCGGCTGCAGCCACAACCGCTCGAATATCTTTTTCAACAGCCTCATGTTCGCCGGCTTTCAAAGCCCCGATGTTAATGACCATATCAATCTCTGCGGCCCCATTGTTGATCGCGTTTTTCGCTTCAAATGCCTTGGTTTCAGAAGTGGTAGCCCCGAGCGGAAATCCAATCACCGTACAGACCTTTACGTTGCAATCTGCCAGCTGTTTCGCCGCATAAGAGACAAACGCTGGGTTCACGCAAACGGTCGCGAATTCATATTTTTTTGCTTCCGCCGTTAGTTTGGCAATTTCAGCTTTTGTTGCATCCGCGCTTAAAAGGGTATGGTCAATCATTCCAGATAAATGTAGCATTCTGCTTTCACCTTCTCCTTCTTCCTATTTGCTTATCGTAGACTTATAGTAACACGGGTGTGAACATATGTAAATTTTATAATGAAATTATGTTCAATTCAGTACTTTTAAAAATATGAAGAATGCTGTATAGAAAAAAGGGCATCCCATAAGTCCTGCGACTTTAGTGGAATGCCCCTTTGTTTTATCTTATCAAGGCTTGTGCGGTAAACTGATCGGTAATCAATACATTCGCGTATCTACCAGCCAGTGCCGCTTGTATGGCTTCAATCTTACTCTGTCCTCCTGCAACCAGGATCGATTTCTCTTTCTGGCGCAAATCCGATAGATCAATCCCTACGATTCGGTTATTGATATCTTCGCTGCATATTTTTCCCTCCGCATCAAAGATACGGGAACAAATATCCCCTATCCCAGTCCGCTGCAACAGTTCCTGCTCTTCTTGATTAAAATAACCGAGACGGAAGAGGAGCGAATCCTCTCTTACATTTCCAACGGTAAAAACAGCGATATTCGCCTGCTTCCCGAGCTCGATGATTCGCCTGATGTGCCGGTCTTCTTCTACCATTTTTTTGACCGTCATATGATCAAAAATAACGGGTAACGGCAAATAACGAGCAACGGTCTGAAACGCTTCCGCAAATAAATTGACGATTTCTACCGCATACGTATTCACTTGGGAATGGCTGACACCGCCTTTTAATTGGACCACCTCCACCCCTCGGACTGGTTTGGGCTCCAATTGCAGAGCTACCTCGTACATGGTTGTGCCCCAGGTGACACCAATAATGTCCCCGTCTTTCACAATCTCGTGGATAAAGGCAGATGCTTTTTTGCTGATGCTTTTCTTTATTTCTTCATACTCATTGAGCGGGGAATAACAAATGCGGACTGTGTCTAATCGATACTTATTTTCCAGTGCTTTCGCTATCATATGTAAATCTTCACGCGGGTCAATGATATCAATTCTTACATACCCTTGTTCTTTTGCATGCTGAAGTAATCGGGAAACCGTCGGCCTGGACACTCCCAATTGGGTGGCAATCTCTTGCTGGCTGTAATCGAATTGATAATAAAGCTTGGCCGCTTCAATGCTCAGGCTCTGTTTCTCTTTGTCCATCGTCTCACACTTCCTTCCCAAAATATTTGTAAAAGGAATCGTGTTTAGAGAAAATGTTGGATCCAAACATTTGGTTCAACGTAACGTCCTTCATTCTTTTCAACATCAATCGCAACCGGAACAAGCGCACCAGGCACAATATAAGTCCCTGACTCAGGAAACTTCATACTTGTCCAGCTTTCCCACTCTGCAACCGTTCCTTTAATGATCATTGACTCTGGAGCGAGCTTGATGATTTTAGCCCCTGTACGCAGGTGCGTCCGGATCCATGGATCAAATGGATCTCCATTGTCATTTTGCCATTTGATGTATTGGTCCATTGGATTTAGCGGATACTTCGATTTTACAGAAGGTCTTACCGGTGCAAACAGATGCTTGATGGATTGGCTCTTAACCAGATCTTTTAGCGTCTGTATCATTATGCTGCTGATTCCCTTCCCACGGGCCGCGGGATGGATCACGATCGCAAGGGCCGATACCGCGTTTGGCTCTCTTCCTTCACGGTAATCCCTGATGCTCTTGATAAATACATCATCCCATCCAGCCGGCAATCCTTCCTCTGTTCCGTCCCAATAAAATGGAACAGAATTGCAGCAAGCAAGTACAGTCCCGCTTTCATCTGCGATACAAAATTGGAAATGCGGGAAAAATTCAACCACCTGGGCATAATACTGTACCGCCACCTCATCAAATAACATGAACGGCGGCCAGCCCGCTTCATTCAAATTATCAAAATGACTTGCCATTTCCGGATGCTTATCCAATGTATATATGTTGTATTCCATGTCGTCGTCCCCCCAATGGATTCATGCTTTTTTATAAATGTTTGGGGGCCACCGCAATCAAAAGTACCATACCTGCTCAAGTCCTTTCCTCTGAAACTGAACAATTCCCCAAAGATTTCAATTCACTTTCAATTGTATCACAAAAAAGCCACGACTGGTGGCTTTTACCATTTAGGAACTCGACCTGCTCTTTTTATAATTTTTTGATGCGTATGGGACTTACCATCAAAATAGCTAGCAAAATGGTTACAATGGAATTGCTATACAGAAATAACCCCATCCCTGCCATGATAAGGCCAGCAAGAGGAATGGGAATACCCATAAAGTACCCGATTGTTGGTTTCGCGCTAAATCTCGCCAATCGCAAGGCTCCCATCGCCGGATAAAGGACAAAGGCAAGAGAGGTTATCCATGAATGCGGTGACAAGGCATGGAAAAGCAAAGCAGGGGCAACCCCGAAACTGACCATATCTGCGAGCGAGTCCAATTCAACTCCGAGCTCACTATTCACTTTTAATTTTCTTGCTATTTTTCCATCGAATAAATCGAGAAAAGCGGCTAAAAAAATAAGTAGAGCTGCCATTCGAAAGTAACCGCTCATCGTAAAGGTAATCGAAAATAAGCCGCCTATTAAATTTCCCAACGTAAATAAATTAGGTACCCATTTTACAATGCGCGAGGGCAATAGAAGTCCGCCTTTCCACAACTATAAAATCCAATCCAAGCGTATAGCTTTATTGTATCTCATACCTACTAGAGTATTCATTGCGGGCTGACTCCCGCGAAATTGCATGGGAAAAAGCAATGCGCCGACGATAGGCAATATTCCCATCTTCACTTTTCCTCTTTGCACTTGAAGCAGCTCATTAACAGAAGAGGACAAGTCCTCCAGCAAATGCTAAATGTTTAAAGCCTTCTCATAAACAAGCTGTCCCGTATCTGTGAGTACAACCTCCCTCTCAGAACGGTCAAGCAATGTAACGCCTTATTCATCTTCGAGGCTTTTGATCATCTTGCTGATGGAAGGGTTGTCTAATATCCATCTTTCGAACCGCCTCTCCCCATATAGGCAAAACGATTTTTTTCCGCCGGACCCGTTGCCGAATACGCGAAAAGCAGCTCCGCCGAGCCGCTTTTCGCTTGTTCAATCGGCATCTATTGTTTGACGGCCATATCCATTGGCGACAGATGGTCCGGCAATGCTTCTTTGCCTGAAGCGCCTTGGTCGGTTTTGATCTGTCCTTCTTTCAGGAAAAGAGACAACATTGCTGCAGCAGCCGCGCAAATAGCGAAAAATACAAACACTTTGCCAAAATATTGGGAACCGTTCGCTCCAACTTCCACCAGATATCCGGCTATGAGCGGAGAAACAAACGATCCCATTTGCCCGATTCCGTTTACCATTCCAACGACGCTTCCGACGACTTCTTTCGGGTACCGGTTTTGTGCGGATGCAATGATAGAACCGAGGTTCATATTGACAAAAAATCCTGAGAGCAGCAGGAGCGTCAGCAAAATGCCAGTATTGCCTTTCTCAACCGTACCGAGCAGCCACAAAACCGGGACGCAACCCAAATAAGAGATTAAGGCAACCGGCTTCATTCTCAAAAACACTTTATCCATCAGCCATCCACCGAGAAAAACGGAAAATATTGCGATAATGTAAGGGGCCGATGCGAATAAGCCCATTTGTTTAAGGTCCATGCCATGCTGTTTGACGAGAAACGTCGTTAGCCAACTCGTAAGTCCCCATAAAACCATACAATGAAGGAACAATATGCCGGCATAAACATAAAAATAGGCGTCTTTCAGAAAAAGGCGGTTGCTCTTCCTTCGGTCTCCAACTTCTTGCGTGGAATCTTGTACGATGATTTCGTATTCTTCTGCTCTTAATCTCCCTTTATCCAGCATTTCCTTAGGAGAATCACTGACAAAATACCACAAAGCAAACAATCCTATCATGCCCGGAATTGCAAGCAAATAAAAAATCGGTCGCCATTGGCCATCAAAGAAGGAGGCAGATAAAAAGGTCAAGATGATAGGCGCAAGGGCAGGCGCGACCGCCGATGACCCCGTAAAGAACGCGATGGCGCGTCCCCGTTCCTTTAGCGGAAACCAGTGGTTGATGGTCCGGGAAGCCGGCGTGTAATGATGCCCTTCCCCGTATCCCAAACCGAGCCTGAGCACAATGAATTGAGTAAAGTTTTTAACAGTGCCCGTCAAAAAAGTAATGGCGGTAAATACGATGATTGAAAAGGTCATGATCTTTTTGGAACCGAATTTGTCGGCAAGAAATCCGGAAACGACCTGAGCTATGGCGTAGGCGAAGAAAAACACGGATGCAGCATATCCTACCTGAACCGGTGTAAGATTAAGATCGGTTTGTATATTCGGAAGGAAAACCAAAACAGCCAATCGGTCAAAATAATTAATAATATAGACAAGCCAAACAATCAATAGCACGATAATTCGGTATTTCCAAAGTAACGCTGAACCTCTTTTCATCGGTATGCCCTCCCGAACGGAATAGAATATAACAACATTATTTTAAATACCCGATCGTTTCTTTCAGAGTATAATCGTTTCCCAATAAACAGTCAGGATTTGTCAGCGCTTTCATAAAATCTCACCGAAACCGAACGATGACACATAATTAAAAATGTTTAGAATATACTTAACACAAAAATGTAATTCCTTTCATTTATTCCCAAAGCGGCACGATCAAACCTTTTCGGCAAAATTTTGAGATGAGTATGATATGATAACTGCATCCCACCGGGTGTGGGCTGACTGCTACCACCCATGGATACCGCCCTCCTTTGCTTGATAATTGGCTTGCGAAACCATTTCTCAGTAAAGCAAAGGAGGACTTTTTTCCATCATGCCTCACAGCACTTCCTTCTCAAGACATAAATTGAATATCCATGGTGGGAATGTTTATCTCACCGTGCGCAACTTCATCCGGCTGGACATAAGCCCCCAGTGTCCCTGTTGTCAGCCGAGCCATAATCTCCACATGGTTTTCTTCGAAACAAAAATACACGCTTTTTTCCACGGTGGTTTCAATCCAGCGTGCTTTCACCTCAAAAAGGTTATCCTTCGTCCATGCACCACTTAACAAAACTTCTTTGGGTGTATGTTTCGGCACAATCACCTGGTTTGCCGCCCTAGTTCCGTCAAGCGCCACCCGGACCTCATAAGGTAAATCGTTTTCAAAATATTTAATCATACACGAACGACTTGAGAATTCCATCGTGAAGCTCTGTATACCACCGGATACGCGAATACCGGTACCTTTGTATTCTCTTGGTTCAAACCCAGTAAGAAAGGTAAATGCACCTTCGGATATATGAAAAGACTTTCCTGAAATTCTATTTGCTATAGTAGAAAATGGTCGATAGTCGGGTACAGGCAATGCTAATTTCTTCAGGCGAAGGCGTAATTTCTTCAACAAATCCGGGTTTTCAGGCAGTATCTCTTGCTTTACCCCTGGCAATAGCACGTCATAAATAATTTTCAAGATATTTTGTGTGTCTTTATCTGGACAGGTCTGATTGATTGCCACAACCATATTTTCCTTTGGGAAGACGATAGAAAATTGGCCTTGAGAACCTTCGGCCCGAAATGCGCCGTCATAGCTGCACATCCACATCTGATAACCGTAACCGGCATTACCATCCGGCCCGCTGGATACCTGCATCCCATCCGGAAAATAAGCAATTGTGTTATTGATTTGCGGTGT
The DNA here is from genome assembly GCF_050467985.1 of Brevibacillus sp. NRS-1366. NCBI lineage: Bacteria > Bacillati > Bacillota > Bacilli > Caryophanales > Paenibacillaceae > Brevibacillus > Brevibacillus sp. NRS-1366. Next base: position 404,852 of record NZ_JBITPN010000021.1, read on the forward strand.
AGTGGCCAGCTTGACATACTCTTCAGACAAAATTCGCTCTCCGTTCCAAATGCCCTTCTGCAAATACAACTGCATCAAGCGCAGGTTATTTTCCGTCGTTGAAAACACCCCTCCTGCACCCCATTCATAATTTCCGGGAATGATTGTCCAATATAACTGCTCTGTGTTCATTCCAATCTTGTCATAAAGTCTATGCCTCAGGTATTCATCCATGGTTTGACCGGTCACTTTATGTATAATAGCGCCAAGCGTATTGCTCCCCATGGAGTTGTACATGAATACCGTACCCGGTTGATAATCAACCTTCATTTTCATGAAATTTTCCAACCAACCCTCGCCCTCGGGCCCCATTTCTTTCATGCCCACACTCATTGATAACAGGTGTCGAACCTTCAGTGCAGAAAGGTTTTCGTTTTCAAGCTCCGGTGCATATTCAGGAAATATGTCGACAAGTCTGTCGTCGAGAGATAGGACTCCCTCCGTAACGGCGATACCAATGGCTGTGGCTGTATATGTTTTACTCACTGACCAACAAATATGTGCACGACCGGGTACATAAGGAGCCCACCATCCTTCTGCGAAAACCTTCCCGTCACGCATGATCATCAGACTGTGCATCTCGCTAAAACCGCAACCTTCAAGAGCATCTATTAGATTCCATACAGCTTGACTGGAAACCCCTACTGATTCTGGTGAACAGCGTAAAAGCTCATTTTTCATATTCAAGATCTCCTTTTTTAAATGATACTTGCGAATATAAATTTCTGATAATGTTAACTAACTGATAAGAAAGGTCTAAGGGAAAAAAGAGGCTCAATATTCGAGTCGATGTCACCTCCTTATATAAGCTAAATAACTAAATTCAATTATATCCCCAAAGTTACAGTTGTACAAATATTAGACAAATTCCGAAAACTCATCATGATCGTAATCCAATGGGTACACTGTTCGTTCCCCCTTCCCCTTGTGCGACATCTATTTTCGTAAGGAAAGGACAGGCCGAGCGGATGCATTCGTCTGTCCTTTACGAGGTTAAGTTAAATTTTTAAGTTGGACGCAAACAGAACGAAGGATCCCCGGTTTATGGCGAACGGGAGTGGCTGCCGCATAAAGTTGTTTTAACGTGTAGAAGTTTCCTTCATCTAATGGCGTTGTTTACGATCATTTATCATGCCGATGACCTCGATCCAGCCGAAGCCCGCACTGATAGCGGAAGCGAAGATCCACATCCAACCGATGATGCAAACCCGAAAACGAATCAATGTTTTCAAGCGGTGCGGCTAATAATGCTCGGAGAATACTTTGCCTGCAATGTTCGACAGCACCACGGGGTGAAGTCCTTTTTTATGCTCGTAAAACCCTGAGGCTCAAGGGCTCGGATTTCTGCAAAATGCTCAAAAACAAAAAAGCCACCCGTTCGGGTGACATCACCGATTTTTTAGTTAATAATCCCTTTTTTAGTAATTTCTACTTGAACTACAGGAACAAATTGCACTTTTTTATAGTTGCTCCCCCAGTCTTTCTTCTGCTTCTCCCAAATATCAGGATGGAAAGCCATGAGCTGTCTGCCGATCCCTAATCCGTCGCAGCGGGCTTCTTGCAATTTTTTTAGCGTTTTTTTTCCCAAATCGTTCATCTCTTTAGATAGAATCCGGTTTAATTGGGCAACCATTTTTTTATCACTTAAGCGATCCTTAGGATATTCAACTATACTCACTTTTAGCTTCAGATCCAGCCTGACCGTGATTTGATTGTCCGGTTGAATCAACACCTCCATCTTTCGCTTTGATTTTTCTATATTAAAGGTCACAAAATGCTTGGCGTTTTGTTGACCCATCTGGTTACTTACTTTTTTGGTGAGTCTCGTCAATTTCCCCTTTTTGTCTTTCAATAATAAAAACATGGTCGATTCATCATGGCTGAGTGTCCCTGTAAACTGGTGCTTGTGAAACATGGCAGTTCGCGAAGCATCTACTCGGTCCCCTTTTATCGTGAGGTATGGCAAAACAAAATCCTCTCCGGGGTCCATCATCACAGGGTAAATGGTTTCAATGTTCACTTTTGGAACGGCTGTAGCCTCTTCGTTGCTCTTGATTAATTCATCTATTTCTTCTGCAATTAAAACATTCCCTACTTTTTTCAGGGATAACATGTCTTTCGCCCTCCCTTGTACCACTCCGATCCTTGCATTTAAAGCGCTTTTCGGATCGCGGTAAAAAATATCGAGGATCGGATAAATATCTTGTTTTGCCAGCTCTTCTCCAATGAGAACGATCCGATTTTTGTAAATGCGAAGCAGGCGGGATATCTGATCATCCGCTTTATCGCGGGTTTCCCTTGGCGTATTGCCAACCGTGTGTATAATATCGTTTTTAGGACTCTGTTGTTCGCCAATAGGCATGTCCCGGATAACAAAGGTGGATAGAAGCTCTCCATTCGGCGCGAGATCGAACCCTCCTCCATACAACAAACGAGCATTCTTTAAAAGATCTTGATCCCAACATCCAGTCATCAATAGGAGAACAAAAATAACCGTGCTTGAAAAGCAGATCCTTTTCATCTGGTTTACGCCCTCCTTGTGCGTGAAAAATACGAAAAGATGAGTAAGATCAAAGGAAGTCCAACCGCAAATGTATAATGTGCAATCTTAAGTATTCGATCGTAAAGGTCGGAGATCGCTGGATCTTGCGCAATCATAGCCAGGATAAAGACAATCAAAGCAGCATAGAGGACTGCCTTTTTATGTTCACCCCGGTGAAAAAAGCGACCCAAGCCTGCTGTTGACATGTATAACCAAGAGGAAGTAGCGGTTCCAACAATAAAAATCCACAAAGAAAAAAAGATTAAGTCGATCCGTTGGATAATCTGGAAGGAAAACCCTTTCAGCATATAAAGGGGAGGCTCCGAAACAAAGGGCATGACTCCCGGGCTGAAAATGACTAAACACGTAAACACCTCAAATGCGTAAAAAAGGGTAATCACCATATTCCCTAAAGATGCTGCCTTTAATTTCCCACCCTCTTTCCCTTCAACGAAAGAATAAATCACCAACAGAACTTCGTACCCCACTAAAGGATACACTGCCTCATTCGCACTCTTGATGATTTTCCACCATCCTACTTCCAAGATGGGAAACATGTAGCTAAAATTCGCGTTTGCATAACCGAGCAAGGATAGTATCACCATGACAATGATCGTTAACGAAGAGATGACAAACATTCTGGCCATCACTCGAACGTTTTCTTTCGCCAAATATATACAGGTGAGAAGGGTGAGAATTAATAATGCCCATCTTGGCGTTGTTTGCAGCACCCACTTTCCCGTAATATCGGCAAATTTGCTTAATAGCGTTCCCGTAAAAAACAGGAAGTAGCCAATATAAGCAAAACCAAGCAGATTCCCGAGAAGATTTCCGGTGATTTTCGGCAAGAAACTGAAAATCGTATCGGAAGGAAACCGTCTGCAAAGAGCCCAAAGAATCAAAATAACCACTTGTACGGCCAATCCGGCGATCAAGGTAGATATCCACCCGGCTCCCTTGGAGATTGCCTGCATTTTATGGGGAAGGGATAAAATTCCGACCCCTACTTGAGACTGCATAACAAAAAACATGAGCTGCCCCTGCGTAATTCTATTCTTTTCCGGGATCATCGTTTTCCCACCCTCTTGAATATCTTTCTTGATTTAGTCGTTTTGGATGCGGGTCATGGGGACGCTGATTCAAACTCCAGATTGGAAAGCGGACAAATGTATCCTTCAAATCTTTGATTCGCAGAGGCATAACCGGCGCAAAATAGGCGGTACCAAAGGTCTCTAATTTACATAAGTGGATGAAGATAAAAAGCAAACCATACGTGATCCCGATCAATCCGAACAACGCGGAAAGGATCATGAGCGGGAAACCCAGAATGCGAGTAGCCGTACTTATTTCATTAGACGGGGCCACAAATGAGGAAATAGCGGTCAAGGCGACAACGATAACCATGGGATAGGAAACAAATCCAGCTCGCACGACCGCATCACCGATGACCAAACCGCCAACAATGCCGATGGTTTGACCGACTCGGCTTGGCAAACGAATCCCTGCTTCGCGAAGCACCTCTAGGATAATCTGCATCAGTAATGCTTCTACAATAGGTGGAAATGGAACTCGGTCGATACTGCTTTTTACCGTAAAAATCAAATTTGATGGAAGAATTTCGGGATGAAAGCCAACAATGGCAATATATAAAGCAGGTACTAGAGTTGCGGTGATAAAGCTCATCAAACGAATCATGCGAATGAACGACCCGGCTATCCACCTGCTGTGATAATCATCCGGGCTTTGAAAAAAAGCAAAGAAAGTAACGGGCAAAATCAGTGCATTCGGGTCTCCATCAGTTACCAGAACGACACGGCCTTCCATGAGATGGGCTACCGCCCGATCCGGCCTTTCCGTAAATAAGATTTGTGGAAATAGAGAAAACGGATTATCCTCAATCAATTCGGCAATGAATCCGGGTGAGATAGTGGTATCCATCGCAATGGAACCAAGCCTGCGATCGACTTCCTTGACCAGATCCGGATTCACTAGATCGTGCATATAGAGAAGCGCCAATTTCGTTTTGGCTGCCTCTCCGGCCTCATAATAACGAACGACCAAGTCGGGATCCTCAATGCGCTTTCGAATCAGATACAGATTCGTGATGAGATGCTCGATGAAACCATCATGAGCGCCGCGAACGACCCCTTCGTTCACTGGCTCTGAGATACTTCGTTTATAATCTGCAGCGACTCCGACAATCAAAGCTTCTTCTATACCTTCAAATAACAATACGCAATTACCTTGAACTAAGGCTTGGGGCAACCGGCTGAGATTCGATATCCTCTCAATCCCCACAGAAACAATGATCTCATCTACCGTTCCTACTTTCGTTTCTTCTAAAGGCTGAATGATCTCTTTTTGAATTCTCTGTTGATCAGACAGGGATTCCAGAAAGAAGATAAGCCCCTCCAATTGATTAAACCGAATGCTCCGCCACTTCAGATCACTTGAATGAAATAGCTGGTTTTGAATGTGTTCCTTATTTTTCTGTAAAGAAAGAGATACGCTTACTTCCATCATGTTACTTCTCCTGAATTACATCCAATTTTTCTTATTTTAACCATTAAGAGGGGCATTATCCTAACATTCGCAGTAGCCTTCTTGTATTGCGAAGATGCCTAGAAACGCAAAGAAACCACCCTCATCAGGTGGCATCCATATAAACGAAAGCAATTTTGTCAGGCCCCCCTTATACAAACGGAGGGGCCCACGCTTTTTTTCTCCATCCCAGTTGATGATGCACGACATTGAGATCCCTGTCTAGCCGGACGTCCACACCGAAGGGCAGCTTGCGGTTGTACCAGAAACGAACATCGCTCCAAACCACTTCATAGCCGTCCTGACACTCTTTCCAGGTGACGTGGATTCGCTGGGCAAAGCCGAGAAACGTACGTACACCGTCGACACCGACCGTTGCCTGGATAATATCATTACGCTGCTGCTTGGGATAAATCTCCTCCAGTATCACATGCGCGTATTCGATCTTTCCTGTATAAAACACCTCTGGCGTCTCCACGACAAACCGCCAATGAAACGGGTGAAAACTCGGGATGACATGGCACACGCCCTTCTTTTCGAGCGCTGATGCTACGCGCTTGACCAATCGCCCATGCTGCCAAGCACGCACTCCAACGTAGAGCAAGGTGATACCGTATGCCGCAGGAAAGAGTATCCATGCCTCTCCCCCAAAAGCGAGCCACCAGACAGCTGCTACCGAATGAAGCCCGAATAGAAACGGCTCAAAGATCGCCAACACATCCAAATGGACCCAACGACGGTTGATCGGGCGTACGCATTGGACACCGTACGCATTTAGCATATCGAGAAAGACATGGAATACCACCGCGATCCACGTCCAGAAATATAAGACGCCCATCTGTCCCATCACATCAAAAGCCCACGCCAAAGGGAGGCTGATGACGAGCGGCCAAAGGAATAAAGCGGGGATCGAATGAGTAATGCCCCGATGATAACGAATGTAAAAGGAAAAACCGCGCAATCTGGCTGCCGTATCAAAATCAGGTGCATGTGATCCTACGACTGTGGCAATCATCAGCGCCTGACTCACCGCCGGATCATTCCCGACAAGTGCAGTCGCGTGTGCCAATCCCGCCAACAACGCCAAATAAGAGATGGCTACCTGTGTCCACGATGATACCTCCCCGCAGTGTGCTCTTCGGTTGTCCATCTTTCATCCATCCCCTGTTGGGCAAAAACGCTTTCCTCCGTGCTTCGGCAAGCGGCTGCTTACAAACAGCAATTCGTAGAGAGTCAGGCAAACCTGGTAAAAATATTGTTTGCGCAAGTACTGCACAGGAGCCTGTGCCCCGAGAATGACGCTCATGTTGTCTTTCACTCGTTGACTGATGGGGCCTCCAAAACGGGCCAACAACTGAGCAGCCATCGAAAAGAGAGTTAGCAAAAAGGGGCGCGGGATCCATTCGAGAATCCTGCCTAGCAAACGAACGCGCTTTGGACGTGTCAACCACCCTATCCAGCGGTACATGCCGACCCACCCTCTCTTTTCTTAGGTTATCGCTCGATAAACCGACGACGGTATTTTTCCGTGATTTGCTTTTGCTCCAGGACGACAAAGTAATCGGTGCTCCTCAAGATAGGATCAAAAGCAGGCTCCAAGGCAAGCTCGGCACCTAGCCAGAGATAGCCTTTCATCAAGGGGGGCAGTAGACGCTACATCTCCTTGAGACTTTCTTCTGCCTGAACAGGTTGGATTCCCACCCGCCGATTTTCTGGGCGTGGATAAACGAGATATCGATCGGTAAGAAAGGAAAAGCGGTGCAACAGCGCATGAATACGGTTCAACCGTTCGGCATCGATCACTCGCAAACTGGCGCAACCAACCAGATAGTCATAACCATGCTCGTTTACATAGTCAGCGATCCCTTCCCACAGCAGTTGAATCACCCTGCCGTTGCGGTAGGCAGGATCCACACAGCTTCGGCCGAGCTCCAGCATCCGTGTGCGAGGGAGAAGAGATTGACTGAGGTCGAACAGCGTTTCCGAGAAAAAACCACCAGTCGTCAAAGCGATCCTGATCCAGCCTTCGTTCATTTTCTCCGTCTGCAAGTCCAGCCTCTTCGATAAAAGCCTCGTAGCGAAGCTTCCATACTTGCTGACGTTCGTCATCGTGATCAGCCAGTTTCACCGCAAGTGATACTTGACGCTGTTCTACGAGCTTTCCTGTATTCTCCATTTGATCTCCCCCTTTGCTATTGTCCCAAGGTGATCCTTTCTCTTTCACTCTACTCGCGAATGACTTCCATTCGATAAATCGCAGGTAAAGGTTTTCCGAAGATTGCAGGTGAGATCTTTACGATATTTACATGAATGCGGAATTTTCTGGAGAATAATACGGAAAAGCTTCCCGGAATACAGGAAGCTTTTTGTTAATTGCAAAGCTGTACTTTACCATTAATCAAAGCTGCATGTGCATGAGAGTACTTCTGGCTTGATGTATTGCGTGCTAGAAGAAAAAAAGCCACTCTCATCAGGTGGCTTAGCTTATGTATTTGGTGAAGGCGGGTCGTGGCAGCTCAAATCCACGATCTGTCGTATAAAACTAAATTAATTTAGTAAGGCATCCTCCCTCTACTAGGACGCCCAGTATTAAGACCAATAGAATTCCCTACTTTGCTTCCCCAAAATATTCTTGATACTTCTCCTCGAAATCTCGTGTGAACGAAATGCTTTGTCCAATATTCGCTGACTTCCATAGATTATAAAATAGCTTAATCTTACTTGTAGAATTCTTATCAGCACCCCTTTTTATACAGGTAGTAATATATAACCGTTCGATTGCTCTGGATATGGCTACAAAAAATGTACACAATTCTTCATCTGGACTACCAAAAAAAGCAGAATCCTCTAAACCAATGAGAAATACAGTATTATATTCTAGCCCTTTACTTTTGTGAATTGTCATGATTGGGATTGAATGGATACCTTTAAATCTTTCAATGGAGAGTATCCAATCCTTACATTGTGAAAATTCCTTCCATACCAATCCTACAAATTGTCCTGTCAATAATTCCACATAACCTTTATTGTATTGTCTGTAGAGTCCATGTAGTAGTTCCTGATCAAAATACCGCAACATTCCTTTAGTAAGATCTAAAAGGTCTTCCTCAGTTGAAATCGTAGGAAGTCTATGGCGAACAGACTCAAGATAAATGTTGAAGCGATTTTCAAGATCGATTAATAATGTGTCTGGTGTCCTTGCTGAGTAGCCCTTTAATCTCCTTAATATCCCTATCAAAAATGTCCATTCATCAGGCGATTTTACGTTTGAGGCTAGTTGAAATACACATTGATAAATAAGAATAAGATCTTCCTTTAATAAAGTCTGATATTGTTCTTCTACACGAGATTCAATATTTAGTTTTTTTAACAAAGAGATAATGTTACTGGTGTATTCTGCTGGTAGTTTTCTAGTTAAAATGCAAATATCACTGCACTTTAATCGATTCTGATCCATTAAAACTTTTATTTTGTTACTCACAACCATAGCTTCATGTTCCTCGTTAAGAAATTGCCATACCTCGGATACCCCTTCATCCCCGGACCATCTATCGTTTGGCTTAATATCTAGAGACTGACCTATTAATTTCTCGATGACCGGCTTTTGCAATCTAACAAGTCGCGGTGCAGATCTATGATTGACTAGCATTGTTTCACTGCTTGCAAAAAAATCTTTCTTAAACAATTCAAAAACTTTCTCAAGCGCTCCTGCCCAACCCATTACACGCTGTTTGTTATCACCTACAGCTGTAAGTATACAGTCAGTCCCCATAAAACAACTTTTAATTAGGTCATAGTGATGTCTAGGTGTGTCTTGAAACTCATCTAAAAAGATATGACCATAAGCAAATCGGATAGATTTCCAGACTGCTGGGTTCGTTCGTACAATCAATTCAGCTAATCGTGCAATCATTGCAAATGTAAGTTTGGGTTTTAACTTACCTTTTCCTCTTAGCATAACTGGCCAAACTTTCCTTGCGATATCTCCATATTCAGTCTCGGCAAAAGGCAGTTTAAATTCTGCCAAATAAGAATTTGTGTAGAATTTATTCTTTACTTCGGTCTGATAGCCAGTGGCAATGAAAGCTTCTTTTACATCTTTTATTGAAGCAATTTCATAATCCACTGCGGGTTGTAATTCTAACGGTAATAAATTACCAAATTGATCAAGAATTGTTTTAGCAAATGCATCGTATGTTCTTGAAGCAAATCTCTTGGAAAGCAAATCACCGCATCTTTCTTTGACTCGACTTTCCAAATTTTTTGCAGCATCTACTTTATAGCTTAACGCTAGTATTTGGCGAGGATAAATACTCTTATTTGTTTGGAGCAAGAAAGTCGCTCGTTGTGCCAATAGCTCTGTTTTTCCAGCACCTGGACCTGCCGAGACCATCATATTACTTTCAGAAGTAATCACCTTTAGAGTTACTGGGTCAAAAGACAAATTACTGGCAGGCTTCCATTCATTAATGGTTATGTATCTATTCAAACTGTATCCTCCCTTATTTGTAGCTTTGTTTTAATTGAATCTGCTATTCTATTAAAAACGCTAGGCAAAGCTACCCGTAAAACATCGTCTTCTGTTTGTGAGAGCATTTTCATATGTGTAGAAGGCTTTCCTCGGTAAAGAAATAGGTATTTATACCAGATCATCATTTCTTTTTGATGATCAGAATAGTATTTACCTTCTTTTTCTTCATCTTTTAGTGTACAAGCAATATCCAGCTCTAAACGTGCTTTGTATTCATCACTTTTTTTATCCGACTCATTCAGTTCCAGTATTTTTTTGTTGGTTTTCCCTACCTTAAGCTTAGGACCTTCACTAGACTCTAGTTGTGATGTATACCCCTCAAAATAACTTTCTAGCATTAAAAAATCGATATCAAGTGGTGTACTAAAAAATACATTATATCTTTCTAAGTAGTTTATCCACCCCTGCAGTTCATAGCTCATCCCAGGATCCCAATTATGCATTTCCTTAAGTCTATCATCACTCAAAATTGTTCCATCACTGAGTTCAAGTAATTCGTTTTTTTTCACTCCATTTAATATTAACTGGTCTAAAATATATTTTATTCGGCCCCATCCTCCGCCACCTCGTTCCAAGTCCAAATCTAGAAGTGTAATGAATGGAATGTCCAACTGATAAAGAAGCCTCCAGAAATGATTAACATGTCTGCCACCTAGGGGTACAACCGAAATCTCATTTACATTGATATTTACATCAATCAAGTCCAATATGCGTGGAATAATAATTTCTTCACTGTCCCCTTCTCCAAGTAAAACGAGGCTCGAAAAATAAATTTCAGGGTAAGCTTTAACAGCCTCTTTAACATACTTATAGGCAGCTTCATCATCCTTTGGTAATAAAACTGACCTAGTAATAGTAGATTTTTTAATCTTACACATGCGAAAATGTTTGATTTCGGTTGGGTCAACTCTTTTAACAATTGCGGGACTATGGGATGAAAGAATTACTTGGGCATTATTTTGATCTGATATAGACTGGAGATTGTGTATGATTTTCCCTAATAAGTGAGGGGCTACGTGATTCTCTGGTTCTTCCACAGCAACGATTGTCAAGCATGGTGGTATAATGCTAAATAAGCGATCATCTATAGACTTCTCTGGATCTTCCAGCATTTCACGTAACGTTATCTCTTCCGTCTTTAGGAGTGATCCGACCAGGGAGAAGTAGAACAGAGATCGTAACCCATCTCCGAGAGTATCCACGGTATACCCATTTTCTACTTCTGTTGGTGAAAAAAAAGGGTCTATTTTTTTCAAGATGCTTTCGATATCTTGGGTATTAAAGTGCAAATCAACTTCCGAATATCTTACATCCTTATGATAGGTCTTCCATTGGTCTTTGATAATATCTTTTACCTGCGCAATCCCACTGTGCTGATTTAGGATTTCTTTTACACCGTGCATTTTCACGCTAATCAATTCTTTGAATGAATTATCAAAATTAATTCGTTGAATAAGTCTCCATAGTAACGTTCCAGCTACCATTCTTAGTTGTGTAGAAGGATCTCTAAGCGCAGGGACATAAATCATTTTAATTTGTGATAATTGAGATTGTGTAATTCCCTTCTTGTGTTGATTCGTTACGATTGTATCCTCTGGTGCAACGATAAAAAAGCAACTGGTCTCTATTAATCCTTCAGGTTGATTACTTCGCTTCCAACTTGATTCCAAACGGATTCGAATATACGGTGGCTTATTGTCCGTAGCATCGACAACAAAGTTTTGGAAAAATATCGGTACAGTAAATTTTTCAGTACCATTTTCCTTTATTACCTCCGGAAACTCGAATATCACTTCAATACTTAAATCATTCTCAAGAATAGTATCTGGATTTACGTCAGAAGGTACATGGAAATCAGCTCTTGTGATCTCTCTGTCTCTTCCTGATTCACCAAACAATTTAAGCAACGCATTAAAGAAAGTAGTCTTACCACTACTGTTGCTCCCAATTAATGTCGTAAGGTCTGATACCGATATTATCTCCTCTTCCCCAAAAGCCCGGAAATTCCTGATTTTTACTTTAACTAGTTTCATAAACATCTCCTCATCTTATCGATAAAGTTATTAGATCTACTAAATAAATATTGTAAAACGTTAAAATAAATGGATGTTAAAAATATTTGACAAAAAGAGATATTTTTCCTCCATTGAGATAATCACTTGAAAATAAGTCTCAATTTGACAGTTAATCTGAAGAATACATGTCATTCAATTAGTGAAGTACACACAATTATCTACAGCAAAAAAGGACAGCCATCTCAGAAGAAACTCTGTAATAACTGTCCGCTACGTTCAAATATTATATAACATTGTAAAACTTTCCTGAAATCACGAAATTCATTAGTACTTTGTTGAAAGAGCCAATCTATAAACTGTCCATAGATGTTATATTCAAACTCAAAACTGTGAATACGTATGGTGGAGGGGGGGATTCGAACCCCCGTCCGAAAACAGCGATACATGAGCATCTCCGAGCGCAGTCACTCATTTAGATTTCGGTGATGGATTCGGGGAGTGACGCGCTGACCCAGCACCTAGCCTGATTGATCTTCTTCCTTTGTCCCCAGGCGGAGACTTCCGGCGTATCCCACTAAAGTTGAGCGCTAGTTACGCCACATGGGCGATGGAGTAGTAGCGCCTCACTGGTTATTACATCCTCACTTTAATTAAATAATAAAAGGAGGGAGATCAGAAAATGAATTCATTTCCACCTCTAAAGCCTGAAGATCTGGATGAATACTATCTTTCTCTATCTTATGCGCAATATAAGAGGAAAGTGGAATAGGCCCTGCAAATTTTTGTAGTCCAGGGGTTATAACATAAATTAAGCCTACATCACCTATTCTACCTTTCCAATGCTCAGGCTCCGAGGATATTCTAATAACAGCGATTTGCCGCTCGTAAAAGCTAGCGTACAAATTTATACTTTCTCCACTCTTCATAATGACCAAGGAGTGTCCCCCTGACCAATTAAGAAATTCTTTTGTATTTTGTTCCAATTGATGATCAAAAAAGCCTGCACCATGAAGCGGAATATTTTCACGCTCTTGGTAACCCTTCGTCCACAAAAATTTACGTAGTAAAATAGCAGAATCACTGCTAATAAAATCTTCACTCAGAAGGATACTCCCCAATCCCAATGCAACCTTTGCTAAAAAACGATCTCCATATCCCATATTTAATCCCATAGAAATCTCATGGTTTTTGCCACCTAATTGTCTTAGTTGCTGGTGTAAATCTTGATGTTCAGCTGGGATATCTGAAAAGCGTCCACCTTTTGGGGTCGGGCCATTTCCTAGAAATAGGGTAGAGTGTTTAAAATTTTCTACAAACGAATAAACAATTGCCGGATGCCACTTTGGATTATTGGATCGTCCAAATAGAAAAGCAAAGCCATGATCGATTTGGTTTCGCCTCGCATGAGTTGGAATACCTACCATCGGGCCTACATCTGGCTCTTCAGGATACGGTTCGTGAAAGTGATATATCGTATCGCCTGTTGGCCCCATCCAAAACTCACAAATTTTATTTTGATAAGATATGCCTTTCATTATTCCCATATAAGTCAATGGAAGTATTGGATTCTTTGAAAAATCAATATACTTCATAGCAACTTCAGCCCTGCTATTTTGTGTCATCCAACTTTTAATAAATGGACCATCTACATACACTCCACACAAGTTGTTACATCGTCTACAAACATTTCTTATCAAAAAGGGATTTACGGGACTAATATTTCCTCCGATTGCTTTAGGGATTATGTGCTCATCCGTAAACTCTTCATTTGGTTTTTCTCCCCCGCAGTAAACACATAGCACGCGTTTCCCCTCCTAAAATTGTTTGACCTAAAAATCTCATTTTTATAATGCATCTGCAATAGTAGGAACGTATTGTAAATCAAATGGAATACTCGCCCAGTTTCCACATGAATCTTGACAACTATTTTCCGGGAATAACATAGTGAAAAACCTCTTTAAGTAGTTGTTATCTGAATTGAACGCTTTTACTTATAAATTCTCCGTACTATGTAAATTAAAATCATAGTTCAACAATTCTTCCTTTTTTATCACCTTAACTTTCTTACAGTTAAACGACTGATGATGGTCTCCAATAAGGAATTCATCCTTATTTAAAGGGTGAAGTAGGTACCACTTCTTAATTCCTTCTGCGCTTTCCACTTCAATATACACAACTTTTTTCACTATAAATTCAAACACTTTAGAAAGAGGTTTAAATAGGACAACAACTAACCCAGATATTAAAAACAAAAAGACAAACATGACAATATCGTACTCAATTGATTTGTTTGTAACATTATCAAACAATTGAGTTCCCACAAAATAACTCGGAAGAAACATGCAAGATATAGCATATAAAAGCAAACTTAATGCAGTCCAAATCCTCTGCTTCCCTTGGGGAACATTTTTTAAAGTTATTCCTTTATCAGCCATCCAAAACACGAATAAATAACCTAGAACTACTACGATGGACGCAAAAATGGCTATCCAACTTCTATACCAACTTGGATGATCAGAAAATACATCACCCATCATTATCATGAACATTGATATAATAATCATGTTAAAAATAAAATGAACAATTGAATAAAGAACCCTTCGTTCCTTTGAGTAAATCGCTCTCTCGATATCATTGGCAGTGATAAATGTTACTAGTCTTATCTTTACAAGTATTAAAAGCCCAGAAATGATTGCCGTGGAAAAACGTAATTCCGTTAAAAATTTAGATATCAAATCTTCCAGAAGAATCCCTCCTATTTATCTACTTAATATTATCTGAAAGCCTTCCTTTTCTTTCTCCTTTTCATAATACATGATTTCTTTCATACTTCGACAAAATACTGTAAATCCTTAAATTCTACAAAATGCTAACTTCAACGAGTACTATCGAAAACCTTGTTATATCGATCCTTTCCGAAACATTTGAACATAAAAGCGCCCTTAAAAAAAAACAAAAAAGCCACCTCAACAGGTGACATCACTGATATGTATTGGTGGAGGCGTGGGGGATTCGAACCCCAGTCCGACGCCAGTACCCGAATGGTGAATCAGCGATACAGTAGCGTCTCACAGGTTATTGTACGAGCAAGCGCTCGATTGCAATCTCGAATACGTTTTGTTTCAACAGATTGAGCCAAAGCCTTAAGCTTTTTATAATTTTTTCATGCGTATTGGACTTACCATCAAAATAGCGAGCAAAATGGTTATAAAAGAATTGCTATAGAGAAATAACCCCATACCCGCCATTATCAGTCCTGAGAGAGTAATGGGAATCCCCAGAAAGTACCCGATTGTCGGTTTCGCGCTAAATCTCGCTAATCGAAAGGCTCCCATTGCAGGGTAAAGAACAAAGGCAAGTGAGGTTAGCAAAGAATGCGGGGATAAAGTGTGGAAAAGCAAAGCGGGGGCAACCCCGAAACTGACTACATCTGCAAGCGAGTCCAATTCAACTCCCAACTCACTATCCACTTTTAATTTTCTTGCAATTTTTCCATCGAACAAATCGAGAAAAGCGGCTAAAAAAATTAGAAGGGCCGCCATTCGCAAATAACCACTCATAATAAAGGTAATCGAGAATAGACCACTCAATAAATTTCCCATTGTAAATGCATTAGGCAACCATTTGACAAATCGAGAGGATAAGTCCCCCTTTCCACAACGATAAAATCCAAGAATGGTATCTCATATTTATTGTATCTATTAGTCACTGGAGTATTCATTACGGGAATGAACAATGAAGAACGTTTGTTTGCACAAAAACCAGAATAATAGAAAGGACTAGGTGTATTATGACTGATGTTATGGTGTTAGCTCTGCAGTAAGTCCTGCAGAAATATAATAAAGGCGAATGCATCCTTGTTTAGGAGCTTCGCCTTTCGAACGGTTAACTAGATAAAATCTTACTCATCACACTCAACTTTTCTTTGTACGTATTATCGAACCTATGGTTATATTTTCTGCTTGTGGTGCCCATATCCGAATGACCCATCATTTCTGAGATTATTAATCAAATCTTCTTCAAAGTAAGGGGATACAATCATCACGGAACAGTAATCGTGTCACTCTGCAGGGACCCCGGCGTTATCTCGAACACGACTGGATTGCCACAGAGAATACATTCTGATATGATCGTGGAGCCACACAATTATATCCTTATGAAACAAGTGTATCCGTAGCCTTGGAATGCAACGATTTATGTGCATCATCAAGTGTGAAGCAAGCGATTACAGAAATAATTGCGGAAAAGATTAGGAAATAGAACGCAGCGTTGTAGGAACCGTTAAAGGCAGAAATCAAAAAGCCCATGACCATTGGGGAAATAAACCCCGCCACTTGACCTCCAAAGTTAATCATCCCTGCTGCAGATCCCATTATCTCCGTTGGAAGTACCTTTAGCGGCAGCGACCAAATACAAGCGAATCCAACGTATAGGAAAAATGCTGACAAAATTTGAAATATAACAGCTAATTCAAGTGATGCGGTTTTAAACATTAGATAGAGAAAAAGCGCGCCTAACACTTCGACGACAATCGCAAAATATTTTTCCTTCCCAACAAAATACTTGTCTACCACCCATCCACCGGCAATCATGGCAATCCCACCAGCAAGGAAAGGAAGCGAAGCGACGAACCCGGCATGTAGCAGATCTAAATGACGA
The DNA here is from genome assembly GCF_050467985.1 of Brevibacillus sp. NRS-1366. Classification (NCBI taxonomy): domain Bacteria; kingdom Bacillati; phylum Bacillota; class Bacilli; order Caryophanales; family Paenibacillaceae; genus Brevibacillus; species Brevibacillus sp. NRS-1366. The sequence continues at coordinate 421,179 of NZ_JBITPN010000021.1, forward strand.
ACTTTAAGTAGATAGGATGGCAGCCAGGAAGCAAATCCCCATAGAACGACGTCCAATCCGAACCAAGCGATCACCAGTTTCCACATTGTGGGCGTACGAAGCAAATCTTTCATAGACAATTTTTTCACTGTATGTTTTTCTACTTGCATACCTTGCATTGTTGGCTTTTTTAAGAATATCCAGTACAGCACGACAAAAATAAATCCGATACATCCGATCACAAAAAACATGTTTCTCCAGCCTAACCAAAGCATCATTGGGGCCGCAAATAAGGGGGCAAGGCCTGCACCAAAGGCATTGGATGAAAGCATAAACGATTGGGCTTTTGCTCTTTCCTCTTTAGGAAAGTATTCAGCAATGGCTTTCGAACTTGCTGCAGGGAAACCACTTTCCCCCACTCCGAAAAAGAAGCGAATGAGCAGTAATGACGTTAAAGACCAGGCAAACCCTGTGAATATGGTGAACAGAGACCACGTAGCAATTCCAATTATCATGATTTTCTTGGAACCGTATTTATCCGCTAACCAACCACCGGGGATTTGGAATAACGCATAGCCAGCAAAAAAACTACTTATAACCACACCTAAGGAAGCTTCGGACAAATGCAAGTCTTTTCCAATGTCCGCAAGAGCGACGCTTACAACCATGCGATCCAAGTAAGATACAATCCAGCCCGCAAACAATAAAACAAGAATAAAATATTTGTTCTGCGCCAAAGGTGCTACTCGACTCATAGTTTCACCCCAATTTATTTTTAAGTTTGATTTTGCCTTTTGATAAATCTCCCATTTTTGACTAGGCTAAATTCTCCATTACGAACAATCGGATAGCCATTAACAAACACATGCGTAAACCCAATGGCAATTTCTGAAGGATTCTCATATGACGCAACGTCATCCACCGTTTTTGGATCAAATACTACCAGATCGGCATATGCTCCTTCACGGATGATTCCGCGATCCTTCAGACCTAATTTTTTCGCTGGGAATGAAGTCATCTTGCGAATGGCGTCTTCTAAATGAAGAACTTTCTCATCTCTTGTATAATGGCCTAATACTCTTGCGAAGGTTCCGAAGTAGCGAGGATGCGTTTTCCCCGGGTCCGGAATGCCGTCGGAACCAATCATGGTCTCAGGCTGCTTCATAATGAATCGAACATCCTCTTCGCTCATCATGAATACAACCATCGTGGCGGTGCCTTCTTCTTCAATCAAGGTATCCATGAGGGCGGTTAGTGGATCTTGACCGCGCTTTTTAGAAATTTCCTCCATGCTCTTCCCTTCGATTTCTTTGTTGTTTTTGGCTGAGGCGACAAATACTTGATCCCAGCCAGAGCTTTTTATGATGTTATCCCAACCTGGAATTCCATGCTCCATATCGTAGCGAATTCTTTGTCTGCATTCCTCGTCGTGAAGACGCTCCAACATTTCCGCTACCCCACCTTCATGGCACCAAGGGGGCAATAGGACGGATAGGAGGGTGCTTCCAGCCGTATACGGATATAAATCCATATCGACATCAACGCCATCTTCTCTTGCTTGCTTGATCAGTGGGATTGTAATCCGTTTGGGCTTTCCCCAATTTGCCTTGCCTGCTGCTTTATGGTGAGAGATTTGAACGGCAATATTTGAGTTGCGTCCAATAGTGATCGCTTCCTTGACCGATTCTTCTACAAGATCTGATTCATTGCGCACGTGTGTCGTATAGATACCGCCATAGTTCCGAACAACCTGACAAAGTTCAATCAATTCCTCCATTGTGCTGTATACCCCCGGTGGATAGATCAATCCGCTGGAAAGTCCAAAGGCACCTTGCTCCATTGTTTCGGCCAAAAGCTTTTTCATGAATTCCATTTCATCATCTGTTGCGGGACGTTTGTCAAATCCCATAGCGGCAATACGTATAGAACCGTGTCCGACCAAAGGGATCATATTTGTTACAATGCCTCGGGAGGTAGTCACCTCAGCGAACTCTGCGAGATTAGACCAACTCCATTCTATGTCACCAAAAATGCTGCTCAGATATTTTTTTAACAGTGGCGCATTTTCCGCACGAACCGGAAAAGCACTCATACCGCAGTTACCGATTACTTCCGTGGTCACTCCCTGCATGATTTTTCCCTTCGATAGTTCAGGAAGAAATGATGCATTGTCTGAATGTGTGTGGATATCAATAAAACCTGGTGCAACCGCTAGTCCCCGAACATCAATTTCTTCATCGGCAGAAAATCCACTAACATTGCCAACGCGAGCGATGCGGTCCCCGCTGATGGCGATATCTGCAGCGTACCAGGAATTTCCGCTCCCATCATAAACCCTGCAATTACGTAAAATAATGTTCATGTAACCACCTCATTTTTATAGTCGAACTATTGCTGGTATTCTGAAAATGAAATTTTATACATCTTTCTTTTCATCCAACAGATACAACCTATACAATTGCCTTGGTCTCCCCCTATGAATCGGCTGTTCTTCTCCAACAACGGTTGCTAACTGACTGCGTTCAAGTACATTGAGGATACGGTTCGCACTCCTGCTTGTTAGTCCGAGACTATTAGCTACATCAAGGGTTGTGATTTCTTTATTCTCGATGTTCTCATAAAAGGAACACAGCTTATTTATCGTCGCAATGCTTAGGCCGGTTGCTTTTGCAAGGTGCATGCGAAAAGAATTCTCACTGCGCAGAGAGTACTGCAGCTGTCCTTTTCCAAGTGGTCCGCATACGATCCCGTTCAGATCCACCACATAACAGCTTCGGCTATCAAATTCCGCTTTGTTAAGAGCTTGCCTGGCATTGATGCCGGCTTCATGCGCCGTATGGCCGAACCCAATTCCGAGAGAGGTCTCAATATCAATCTTCATAGCGATTTCATTTAATAGCGGAACTTTTTTAAAGTTGGAAGTGGATTTTTCAATTGCCCCTCGGGTTGTGATGAATCGGACTTCATCACGCTCTGACCATTCGAAAATAGCTTGGGCTTCTTCCCCGAAGTCAATTAGCAGGTGTTGTAGGGCAGCTCTCTTGCGTTCTGTACCGTAGTGCGGATAATCATCCACAAATGGACCTTTTAATCGAAGGATACCTATTGCAATTTGAGTGTTCCTGTGGTGTAATGTTTTTCCTTCTAACAGGACATTTTGAAGACTAGCACGTATAGACAACTTCGTTGGTGTAACTCTGTGTACAACTACGCCCAGTTCTTTTAGTGCTTCATAGACAGATGTTACACAGGTTACAGCCGCATGTATTTTTTTATCCAACCACAATGCGTAATGAAACTGAACCAGTTCTTCTGCGTCTTGGTCCGGATTGATGTAGACCTTTTCAAGCGGTATCTCGAGTTCCTCCAAACAATCCTCGACCTCTGCTCGATCTAATGTGTCGATACTGCATCTCAAGGAAGAAGTACTTTGATCAAGAACGTTCTCTGTAATAAATTTAAAGAAAATCTTATACAGCGAAGTACCATTAAGTGGAACATATACCATAGGTTTATCCGTAATTTGACTCTTTTTCGCCATATCGTAAGGAATAGGTCCTCCAAACAAGAAAATATCGCAATCGTTAGCATGCTTCTTCACTATTTCCAAAGTTTCTTGTTGGTGTACATACGGACATTGTAGGAATTGAATACCTCCATAGGAAGCTCCTACTTCTAAAATTCGGTTCACTACATCTTGCGGAGCGATAACACCTACCCTAGTTTCCATAAAATTCCTCCCCCCCTATAAATTAAGTTTTTCTCTCTCAATCTCGCTATTTCACCGTTTTTAAATTCTCACTGGATACGCTTTCAAGAAGAATATCGTCGAGCTTAATAAATATGGATTCAGAGGGGGTGTTCCATCAGGGGGAGCCCCTGGTTTTCAAAAATATGGATGCATAATGGATCTCCGCCCCTTAACCGAATCTTTCTAAAAAACAGAATAGTTAGTTTAGCGTTATGACTATATTAACTATCCGTAATTTTAAAGTAAATGTCTTTTAATAGACCTTAAAAACAGGAGAAAAAGAGAAAAGGGCGTAGTCCGTTCTTTCCTCTTTTGAGAAACTACAGATATCCAATTTCCTTCAAACTCGTGCCACTTGCAAAAAAATATGGCAGTATCTTCATAGCGCTTACGAATCTAAGCTCTATCCGGTTTTCCTGACGATTATTTGGTTTTGGTAGATTTCATCACAGGCTGCCTTAAGGAACTTCCAATCAGAAACAAAATGCATCCATAGGTTGGGGCGCCTGCGAACAGCCAAAGGATGGTAGGAAACTGCTGTTAGAATTCCCCTTGGCGAATGCCACTCTTGCCGCAAGTTTTTAACTTCCGCCTCTTGGTCTACGAAAAAGACTTGTGTAGCCACATTTCCTAAACAAAAAACAAACCGGGGCGGCTTGCTTTGCAGTTGAGCAAGCAGATGCTGCATGTATGCCTCTCTCGCTTTCGCCTTGTCGTAAGCCCGAACAGGCCGTCGCTTTAAAACATAGGTGACGTATAAATCTTGTTCGCGAAACCCTACCTCATAGGCCGCTTTTTGCATCGTCTCCCTCGTCCCACATAGAAATGGATTCCCCTCCCGATTTTCTCTTGCCCCCGGATTATCGAGCAGAATCATGACAGAAGCATTTGGGTTCCCCTCTCCCCAGATCATCCGAGAATGTTGAAAAAGTCCGCAATCCATACAGTTCTCGGTACCTTTCGGGGGCATATCTTCGGGCCAGATGGTTGGGCAATTGTTGTGCATATAGGTCACTCCCGATCGCTTTTTGGTTGTATCTTTTTTATAGGATGGGGTGAGTCAAATGATTTCAAACGGATTTTGCTATAAGAAAAAGACACCCACGAGAGGGTGCCGGCGACCTCTTCCCTAATTATACAATTTTGCAAAAATAATCCCCAGATCTCCACTCCTTTTCCCTGCTGGCTGATTTTTCGCTGTTATGCTTTAATGAAGAATTTCTCCCTCGGTTTCTTTCAGGAATAACACGGCAATGGCTGTGATCACAAGGAAGCTGGCTATAAACGCGTTTGTTATCAGGAAACTCTGATTTGCAGCGAGAAAAGCGCCGATCACAGAAGGGGCCATCCAGTTAGCTACCCGAGCGGCGGTCATTCCGAATCCATAGCCTGCTCCCCGAATCGCTGTCGGGTACAACTCGCCCATCCAGACATCCCATACGCCCCAAGCACCTAGATTAAAGAACGATAAAATAATCAAATAGATCAACAATTCCGACAGCGTATCCGATGAGGCAAATCCGAATCCGCCGATTGCCGCCAGGGTGACGAAGGTGAACATGACTTTTTTTCGACCGTATCTTTCTGTCAGCCAAGAAGAGGCCAGAAAACCCGGAAACTGGGCTACCGCAGCAACGACCACGAAGCCAAGGCTTGATACGAACGTAAATCCTTTGCTTTCAGCCAGCATATATGGCATCCAGAGGAACAAGGCCCAGTATCCCCACGAGAAGCAAAAATTAACCAGTGTTTGCAACATCGTCACTGACGCCAGCTTCCCTTTAAAAATTTGTAAAAATGATCCTTGCTTGATTTGTCTCACATACAATTCCCTTTCGGAAAGCAGGCCCTCCAATTTGTTCTCTGAGAGCTGCATGAGGACTGCTTTCGCCTCATCTGACCGCTGTTTTCCAACTAACCAGTAGGGCGATTCGGGTGCCAACTTTTTAATAACCAGAAACCAGAGGCCCCCCAGTGAACTGATCCCTAGAACCCAATGCCAGCCAAGGTCGCTGAAAAAATACGCGATACCAACAGCAATCAAGGTGCCAATCGGCCACCCGGCAGCAAGATATACCGCTGCCCTTCCACGCGATTTGACAGGGAGCAATTCTTCAAAGTACAGAAAGGTAGCTACCGTCGCACCTGAAAATGCAGCACCTGCCAAAAATCGCGTCCAGAACAGCATATCGTAATTGACTGAAAAAGCACTAATCAACGAAATGATGCCATACAGGATAAAGCTGAGCACAATTGATGTCTTTCGTCCGATCTTATCGATGATCTTCCCCCACAACAAGCAACCTGGGATCATGCCTAAATAGATGGAGCCCATGAGCGTCCCAGTCTGAATCTGATCTAGTCCAAAGTCATTCGCGATCCCGCCGATAATAAAGATCATGATCATCAATTCCCACGCTTCGATCACGTATGCAAAGAAAATAGCAAATCCCGCTTTCCAATGCTGAAACGTGAATGGCATGGCTTCGTAAGCTTTTCCCACTTCTAGCAGTCTGTCATTCTCCGGGTTTTCCATGGTGTAATTCGTTTGCACACTCAATTTGATAACCCCCTTTATCTTGTTTTGATTATTTCTGCCTCTGTGGTACCGTTTCTTTCACATCAAATGTTACCGGGTCCAAAATAACCCCATAAATCTCTGCTGCCTGCTTGAGGCTGATATAGCCATTTATTACATCCTGTACTACTTTGTCCAAAGGACGATCAAGTGGATCACCATAACCTCCTCCTGTAGCCGTAATCAACCGGACAACATCCCCTTTATTTAATGGAAAACGTGCATACTTGCCAAACGGCCCGGCAACTTCTCCGTTTGCCTTTTCAATGATAAATTCATTTCGTGAACCGTCCATACCACCGTTATAGCCCCAAGGCAGGAAGTTGTGCCGCTCGAAAGAAGCCGTTAGCATCTGCCCATCGCTCATTGCTCGATACGCTCTTACTACACCGGAACCACCGCGGAATTCACCCGCTCCGGCTCCATCGGCACGAAGACTGTATTCTTCCACCATCACACCGTACCTCGTCTCGGCAATTTCTACGGGCACATTGTAAGTCTCGCCATCACCGATGCAAAACTGTCCCGGCATACCATCCAGCCCTTCGCCTGCCCCCCAGCCACCTGCTGATGGCTCCACAATCAGAAATGGCTCGTTGGTATCGTGGTGAGTGCCCGACAAAATGACACAGCAGGCAGAAACCAGATTTCCTGCAGTCAAGCGGTGAGGAACAACCGGGGCCAATGCTTTCCACACTAAATCAGCTCCAAACATTTGCGTTTCGAAATAGGTCGAGACGGCAGCCGGACGTTCGGCAGAAAAGATGGAACGCTTGTCTGTAATTACTTTCAACGGACTGAATACACCATCGTTGACGTCCTGCGAAGGATTGGTTACAGCCAAAAATACCGTTCGCACTGCCGAAACCAAGGTCGTATATGAGCAGTTAATCGGTCCCTTCACTTGAGGGTGGCTTCCCCGGAAATCACAGATAAACTCTTCATCTGTAATCGTGACTTTCACTTGAACGTGAATAGGTCCTGTCCCCATGCCATCATTATCGATGAAACCGTGAGCTTCAAAGGTACCCTTGGGAAGTTTATTGATTGCCTTGCGGGAGAGCTGCTCACCGTGTTTCAAAAGGTGCTCAATGGAACCCATCACCACCTGTTTCCCGTATTTGTCGCAAAGCTCACAGAATCGCTTTTCCCCCGTTCGCAAGGCGGCCACCTGAGACCACATGTCACCTATGGAGAGGTCGGGGAATCGTACGTTGGATCGGATCATATCGACCAGCGCTTCGTTTACCCGTCCCTCATTGAACAGCTTGACGCAAGGGAATTGCAGTCCTTCCTGGAAAATCTCAGTGGAATCCGTCGTCCAGGAGCCAGGATCTTTCCCGCCAACTTCTGTCCAATGCGCCTTGTTGCAGGAAAAGCCAATCAGTTCGCCATCGTAGTAAATCGGCATCACCAACCCCACGTCCGACAAGTGCGAACCGCCGCCACCGTAGGGATCGTTGACAATGATGATGTCGCCCGGCCTCAGCCCCTCTTCACCGAACTTTTCCAACACCCCTTTCACCATATAGCTCAGCATGCCAATAAACGCGGTTAATCCGTTTCCTTGCGTAAGGATTTGTCCTTTCGCATCGGTCAGTCCGCAGGCAAAGTCTCGTACTTCATAGATAATGGGACTCATCGATGTCCGGGACAAAGTGTGAAACATTTCTTCACCAATCGCTACCAACGAATCTTTGACGATTTCTACCGTAAACCGATCCGCATTAGTCTTCATGTCAAACATGCAGCTCACACCCCCGTATTGATGATCAGATTTCCATATTCGTCCACAGTCAGAGTCTGGCCAGGGTACATGACAGTGGATGATGAGCTCTCTTCTACAATCGCAGGCCCTTGGATGACGCTGCCCGCACTCAGCTCTTCACGGTCGTATACCTTTGTATCGAGCCAACCGAATCCTTCATACAAGACAGGACGAATTTCCTTCAAGGATTTTTGTGTATCGTTCCCGGTTCGAGTTAACTTGGCGATTTCCGGCTTTTGTACGGCTCCCAATGCAGTCAGGTGTAGATTAACGATTTCCGTCGGAGCATTTGCCAATTGGTAGCTGTAATGCTGTTCATGCAGGAAGTGAAAACGACGAATGACTTCCTCTGCTTGATCTTGGTCGAGCACACCGCTCGGAACCGGGACTTTTACCGTGTGTTCCTGGCCCACATAGCGCATATCGACAAACCGGGCAAATACCACCTTATCGGCTTCGATTCCCTCCTGTTCGTACTGTCCCCTCGCTTCTTTCTCCATACTGGTCCATTGGTTGTTCCAATCGTCCAGATGCAGCTCATTCATGCGGCGGATAAATGTTTGAATAGTATCGTGACGCAGGTCCGTCATCAACATCCCCCACGCAGAAAAGACAGACGATGCAACAGGGATGATCACCTTTTTCACGCCCAATTCCCTTGCCAACGCCAAGGCATGCATGGGCCCGCCTCCTCCGAATGCAACCAGAGAAAATTCACGGGGATCGTACCCTTTCCGAACAGAAACCAGTTTAAGTGCATTCAACATATTAGAATTGGCAATACGAATGATCCCTAGCGACGCTTCCTCAACGGAAACATCTAATTGTTTGGATAGTTTTTCCTGAATGGCTGACCTTACTGCCAACATATCGAAGTCATTTTGAAAATTCTTCGGCGATAGCCGCCCGGTCACCAAATTGGCGTCCGTCGTCGTTGGATTCATTCCGCCCCGTCCATACGCTACTGGCCCAGGCATGGCTCCGGCCGACTGGGGACCTACTTTCATCGAACCCGCTTCATCTATCCAGGCGATCGATCCCCCGCCGTTGCCAATTTCCACGATGTCCACCACTGGAACCTTGATCGGATATCCGGCATTACGTTCATCGTGCTCGATCTTGTAGTCCGTGGTCACTTTCACCTCGCCGCTTTCGACCAGGGAACATTTGGCGGTCGTACCGCCGATATCAAAAGCGATGATGTTTTCTTCTCCCAGCATTTTTCCCAAAATTGCGGCGCCAAAGATACCAGCGACAGGCCCTGATTCAACCATATGAATAGGTGTATCCTTTGCCTGTGCAAATGTGGTAGTACCTGAGTTGGACTGCATGATATACTGGTTGGCTCGCATGCCGATCCCGTTTAGCTGCTTATCCAGTTTATCGATATAGGTTGCAGCAATTGGTTTCACGTACGAGTTTAGAACCGTTGTGCTGGTCCGTTCATACTCTCTCCATTCTTTCGTCACTTCGTGCGAGGCGGTAACCGCTACTTCAGGCCATATTTCCCGGATGATGGCGACTGCCGCCTTCTCGTGTTCAGGGTTCGCGTATGCATGCAGGAACGAGACAGCAATTGCTTCGACCCCTTCCTTTCTCAGCTGCTCCACAGCCGCCTTTACGTTTTCAGATGAAAGCTCCCTTATGACTTCTCCTTTGTAATTGATACGTTCGTCTATCTCCATCCGCAAGTAACGCGGGACAAACGGGACAGGCTTCTGGTAGCGGATATTAAAAAGATCGGGTCGGTTACCTCTGGCGATTTCAAGGACATCCCGAAATCCTTTTGTCGTAATCAAGCCGGTCTTTACTCCCTTTCGCTCTGTGAGCGCGTTGATGATCACCGTCGAACCATGAATAAAGCTGTCAACTTCTTCGTAAGATACCCCACTCTTTTCCAAAACATCTAAAACGCCTTTTTCAAAATGTGGAGGAGTCGTATCGCTTTTGGCATGCCCAATTTTTCCGTTTTGGTCGAGATAAACCAGATCTGTAAACGTACCTCCGATATCAGTCGCTACTCGCATAGAAACCACCTTTCTTCTTGCCTCAAGTATTTGGCTTATGCCATTGTTTTCCCAAAAGCGAGCCCTCCATCAATGTAAAGCGGTGCCCCCATCATGAAGCTGGATTCGTCCGAAGCAAGGAACAAGGCTGCCAATGCTACATCCTCGGGTCGCCCCCATTTGGGACTCTGCTGAAGCTGCTTGAAGCTGTCAAAAGCTTCATCCAAGTCAGCAAAGATTGAATTGAAATGGGCTTCAGCCGCCGGCGTCAGTGTGATTCCTGGCAAAAGTACATTCACCCGAATGTTGAACGGGGCATAATCCACCTGCATGGACTTAGTCAAAGCCAGCACCGCTCCTTTGGACGCGGAGTAGGCTGCCCGGTTGCTCAGCCCCATCTCCGCGATGATCGACGACATGTTGATGATGACTCCCTGCTCACGCGCCATCATGTGTGGTACTACATACTTGCTTGCTAAAAAAACTCCCTTGAGATTCACAGAAACTACACGATCCCACAATTCTTCACTCGTTTCGTGAAGGGCTCCCACCGCCAAAATGCCGGCATTGTTCACCAATACTTCGATACGTTCATAATGGTCGATTGCCTGACGGACGGCATTCTCGACTTGAACAGCATCGGTGACATCAGCCTGGATAAACACAGCCTGTCCACCGTTCCGTTGAATTTCATCTACCGTTTCCATTCCTAGATGGTTAGAAATGTCATTTACGATGACTTTGGCTCCTTCACGGGCGAACAAGATTGCGATACTCTTGCCGATACCTGAACCCGCTCCAGTGATAAACGCCACCTTGTCTTTTAATCTCACGATGTTCTCTCCTTTCCAAGTTGAAGAGATGTTTACAAGATTAGATCATGTAATAAGGACGGATAATTCGTTACCATCTCATAACCTTCTTTTGTCACGATGATTGTGTCCGAATGGCGGAAGCCGCCGATCCCCGGTACGTAAAAGCCGGGTTCAATCGTAAATACCATTCCTTCCAACAGAGGGGCATTCTCATCAAACCGTAGATACGGCGGTTCATGTACCGCCAACCCAATGCTGTGACCGCTGCGATGAATGGCATATTCTCCGAACCCCGCCTTCTGGATCACAGAACGGGCTGCCTTATCTACTTCTTTCATCGGAATCCCTGCCTTAATCGAATCCAACGCAGCTTGCTGTGCAGAAACCATTACTTCAAACGCTGCTTTCTGCCGTTCGGTGGGCTCTCCTACAAAGAAGGTTCTTTCGGACTCTGCTTTGTATCCATTCAGCGAGAGTTGTCTGCTGTGAATGATGATGTCGCCCTTTTCTACTTTTTTGGTAGTAGAGAATACATGTGGGAGTAGCGACCTTTCAATGCCAGAGGGACTAATAACGTCAAGCGTGACCACCGCGTCAGGATCTGTTTTTGAGACTTCTTCCAGTACAGCTATGTTTCCAATATGGTCAATCGCAAGCTCCGTAATCCCCACTCGCGCCGCCTCCAAGGATGCTCGCAGCGCCAAACTGGCTAAATGCCCCGCTTTCCGAATGGTCTTCAATTCTCTTTCATTTTTTACTGCACGTTGAGCCATAATCGCCTCCGAGATATCGATCAGTTCCCAATCGGCTTGTTTTAAAGCCCTCCCAAGCGTGATCGACATAGATGGAAACTCAACACCTATTTTTCCTCTCATGTCGAGTGATTGAAGGTATTGGAGAAGCGTACGAATAGGATCTATCCCTTCACCTGCTTTTTCCGGATGCTCGTAGTACACACAGATGCGATCTACCACCGATTTGGCACGAGCGTGCTCTTCCTCTAGACCTGGTACAACCAACACTGTTTCTTGGCGAGTAACGAGATAATAGATGGGACGGGAATAAATCACCGCCTTAAAACCACTAATGTAATGCTGATTGTACGGGTCGGTAATCACAATGGCTGCAAGTTGTTTCTCCTCCATCACATTTCTCAAGTGTTCCAGTCGCTTTTTACCTTCCATGAACAATTCCTCCTGTTTTTTAGAAAATAAAAAAACCGACAACAGATTCCGCTCTTTTTAAAAAAGCTGTGAATCTGTCATCGGTTTTTGCAAGGTGCTGCCTTACATGGACGACAGTGCAGTTCATATTAATTTAGTACAAGAATAATACAGGTTTCATTTTTTGTAAATACGATTTCGATTATTTTTATTGTTTTGATTATTGCATTTTCCTTTTTAACTCGGTTATCCTAATGATAAGTCTCAGCGAAAAACAGGGGGGGATAACGCATGGATTACAAGAATAGTTCCATCATTGCGTGTGCAGGATATGCCCGGTTGCCGGAGGGCATGACAGCCAAAGAAGTTTATGGCGTACTTGGAATTGGACTGATGGTTGACTTCTTGACAGGAGAGATCGTTGCTGCCGAGTCGACCCTCGTTAGAAAATCAGGAAATGATTTTATCTGCTCCATGCTGATTGGTCACAACATTCTTAAACATGGTATAGATGAACCCGTTTCATTAATCGAACGTCGATACTTTGGTACCGGAAAAAGAGCGATTATTGCGGCGATCAAAGACGCCTATAAAAGTTTTGAAGAATATAAATCGATGTACTACCCTCAGGATATTGCTTCCACTACTGTTATAAAGCCAGCTACCCAAAAGCAAAGCCCGTGACAACCCCCTCCTTTGTCAACGGGCTTGTTTTCATCCACCCCGCGGACGCCTGTTTAAGGCGAAACGCTAAAATAGATTTCACTATACTAAGAAAAAAGGCTCTGTCGTAGTAAAACGACAGGGCCTTTATACTAATTCTACGACTTCAGTCCTCTTTTCTTTAACAGATGCTCATGATCCATCCAATGATAGGAATTAATTAGATAATGTTTTGCACCGTGATCCAATAATAGGTTGATTAGACTGGTATCACCATTGTCTAAAGCAAATCGCAACGGATAGTAGTCTGTACTGCTTTCACCTACATTGGGGTCTGCGCCTTTTTTCAGGAGCATCCGTGCGAATTCTCTCTCTTCATTTTCCACCGCTACACACAACGCTGTTTTTCCGTATTTGTTTTTCAAGTTGAGCTCAATGTTGGACGCAAGTAGTTCTTTGGTGATATCCATATTCCCTCTTTCAATGGCTAGTTCAAGTGCAGGATTCCCGTAGTTATCCGTTACATTGGGATTAGCTTTATGAGCAAGCAAATCTTTGATTACCTCTTCCTTCTCTTCCTCAATGGCATTGATCAAGAGATACTCGTTCGACGATTTTAGATTAGGGTTTGCCCCGTGCTTCAATAAAATCTTAACCAATTCTTCTGACGCATAGTCAATGGCAACACCAAGTGGGGTTTTCTCGTAATTATCCGTCATATTTGGATTAGCTCCTGCTTGAAGTAATGCTCTCACGATTTCTTCGTTGTCTCTTTCGACAGCTAGATGTAAGGCAGTATTTCCATAAGTATCCTTCCCATTCGGGTTCCCTTTTGACTCCAAGATAACTTTAACCATGTCAATATCTTCTTCTTCCACAGCATCAATGAGGATAGATGCATTCTCTTCATGAACAGTTGCTCCATGATCCAACAATAGTTTTAAGAGATCTGCATCATTTTGCTGAACTGCATATTCAATCGGTGTTGAATATTTTGCCCGTTTGTTAGGGTCTGCTCTATGCTGAAGAAGAAGCCTTGCAATCTCATAGTTATCGTAATCAAGTGCTTCCATTAATGGAGTTTGACCATATTTATCTGTCAGGTTCGGATCGGCTCCGTTCGCAAGTAGATGTCCAACCAGCTCTTCCTCGCCATATTCAATAACACTCAACAGAATTGGTGTACCGTATTGATTGACAATATTAGCGTTGGCACCCTTCTTCATTAACTCAAGTGCAATCTCAAAATATCCATACTCAATGGCTATACTCAGGACAGGTTCACCGGAACCATTCTTGCTATTCGGATTACACCCTTCTCGTAGCAGAATTTGAACCAATGAAAGATTGCCTTCCTCAATAGCTTCAATAAAAGGCCCCTCCAGTTCAGAATGATTGAGATCCTCTATTTCTTCCGTCACAGCAAGATTTTCAGTCGTTCTCTGCGGATAAAACCTAACTTCCTTAACCTGCTGTAGAGTCTGTACCAGTTGGACGATAGCATCTGTCTTATCAACTTTCTCAACTTGTATCTGTTCTTCGAAAACGACTTGGGAGTACGTTTTCGGCATAATTCCCATCTCATCGAGCCTTCTCCACAACGATGCCATAGCTTTCTCAGGATCTCGGTAAAAGACACTGCCCCTGATTCGCCAGAAATTCCATCCGACTCTCTCCAAAATACGTTGACGCTCAAGGTCATCTTCCCACTTATCCAGCCCATGCCATTTATCCCCATCACACTCAACAGCTAGTCGATTACTCATCCCCTCGATGACAAGATCAATTCGCTTATTTACGCTGCCAACTTTCACTTGAGGGATCACCCTATATCCTCTTGCTGCGATCAAGCGATAGACGTCCTCTTCAAATGGTGACTCTAGCAAATCCTTTGCATGTTCCACTTCCAGATTCACTCGGTGTGGGTGGAGGCAGTACTGAAGAAGTCGGAATCGGGCACATTGCGGATTCAAATGGTTCAAATCAACTGAATGAAATAGGATCATTTGGTCTCTGGCACGGCTCGCAGCAACGTTAAATCGCTGGTAATCGGACCGCTTGACCAAAGCTCCGATCCCTACATTGGGAGCTGCAACCATAGAGAGAATGATCACGTCTCGCTCATCACCTTGAAAAGAATAGGCATCCCCACAGATCAATCTGCGTGAGATCATTTCCTCTTCCCCAATTTTTTCTCTCAGCAAATTTTCAAGGTACTTTGCTTGATCCTGTGCTTGCAGCGAGATAATTCCAATTGATTTTCCGTCATAACGATCATTGCGGATCAATTCTTTGACGTAGTTTACAATGGCTTCCGCTTCCGGTACATTGATGATTTTTCGCGTATTTTCATCTCGATACCCTTCTGCAACACGTATAGCTTTTACCGGTTCCTTGAATCTTTCATGAGACAAAGGCAAGCGAAGCGGATCAATCTTGCCGCCATACATCAGATCATTGCTAAATTGAATAATCTCCGGAACACATCGGAAATGTTCTTTTAACACGACTTTTCCTGAAAATACTTGATTCGTGATATCGTAAAGACTTGTTGTAATCTCAAAAGATTGAGAGTTTGGAATGCTGCTTAAATGTCTTTGAATAAGCTTGTGAATCTCAGACAGATCTGTTCCGACTGATTCCGGGCTGATTTGATTGTCATCACCCACGATAACTGCTTTCTTCCCTCTTAACAAAGCTGACAGCGAAAACAGGTTACTCTGTGAGCTTTCGTCTACAATGACAACATCAAACATCTCATTGGAAAGCTGGAGATTCTCGATCACTTTTTGAATAGGCATAATCCATACAGGAATAGCACCTTTACAAACTTTCATTTCTTTGCTAGCTTCTTTTCGGTACACGTCCACATATTTGCCTGTACCCTTACCTATTTTTTGAATGGCTTTGACCCATGCGTGCAAACTTCTTTTTTGCTCATCTGTCGTTCTCTCCAATTGAGCGAGCCACGTAGATTCAGCAACCAAATCTTTAATAATCCGTGATTCTACCTTCTTCTCTCGGTCAATCACCTCTTGCAATTCATCCACATTGTTCATAGCATGCAAATCATTCAGCCAACGATTCGCTTTGCTCCATCTCCAAGCCAGTTCCCAGTCAGGAGGCAATGCCACTGTTTTCCCAGTTCGTTTTTCCGATATGATTTGATTGATCCATAGAGGAACAACGCTCTCCAGTTTTTGCTTGAATGAACGGAATTGCTGAAAGCTTATCTCCAGACTCTCTAAGCGAACGATTTCTTTATATTCTGCTACCCAACTGGTTACGTCTTTCTGTTCACAAGCTCGGTACAATGTCTCCCATGAAGAATCTGCTTGCGTGTTTGTTCGCTCAGCATCTAATAATGTTGTCAAGTTTGCAAAAACTGTACTAGCATGCTTCCATCTCTCTTGAATGTCGATAGCCTGCAGTCCCAGCTTTACCTTCTCAAGATAGCCACTATCTGTCCATTTCATTGGGATTGGAAAGCCAAATTGTTCTGCATACGGTTTTAACAAGGTTGAAACATTGTCAAACCACGCCAGTAAACTGGATAACTCCTCCAGCGTGTTTTCCAGATGGGATACAAACCTGGAATGAGCGGCTTCCAGCTTTTCCCCGTCTATTTCTTCCATGGTTCTATTCCATTTTAACGAAATTTTTGTCTTGAGCTCGTCTCTTTCCAGTACCTTGAGAAGGACATCAATATCTTCCACTTGTCTGATCGGCAACCCATTTACTTTACAACCATCAAGGATATAAACATACTTTCGCCCAGTCACATTCTTGAATATCCAGCTAAAACCTTTTTTACCCTGCAGTTCATTTTTTAAGATCATTAAATCTTCCTGCAAAGTAGTTGGGTGATAGGATGCTGGCAAGACATGCTCAAACTCAAGCAATGATTTATGAATATCTTGTAATCTGGCTAGTCTCTGTTCGTTTTCTTCGACAAATTCTCTCCAAGTGGAACGCTTATTTTCTTTCGTCTCCAGTTCCCGAAGAATAGAAAGCTGCCACTCCTCTTGAAAACCTCCACGCTTATCCAACAGTTGCGTAACTTCACTTCGAACATGCTTGTGTTCTGGCGGAATTACATCCGGCAGGTTCCAGCCATCCAGGTATTTAGTGGACTCGGCCAACTGTTTATCAATGGAATTGAAAGCTTCTACATAATCTTCGAAGTCTTTTAAAGTTGGCAATTCAGCTACTTTTGGACGGGAAAGCTGTAATCGGTCGATATCACTTTGGTTCAATCGATTTGCCAGTTGGAAGAAATTCTCCATTTCTTCGAGGGCCAAAGGACATTCATCCGTGATCTCAATCGCATCTGGCAGCCATGAATGAACTTCATTCTCTTTCACCCATTTTGCTAATTCCATAGGGTTTGCATGGAAATCACCAATCTGAATGATTTGATTTTCACGTTCTGCTGCATGGTTTAAAAACGTTTGGTACTTCGCGATGTTTTTTCTCGCTTCCTTTAATTCCGATTCCAGACGTTCGATGTTTTTCCGTAATAGATCAGGCTGCTTGCTATCCAGGTTCTCGGCAATATTTTTGATTGAGTCCTCCACTTCTTTTATGGAGCGGGAATCACCACCCAGAAGGCTTACACAAAGCGACTGGATCTCTGCAGGAATCTTATCTCGCAGAACCTTCAAAGCATGCTCCTTTTCACTAGTAACCAGGATGCGTTTTCCGTGAGCAAGCAAATGACTGATCAGATTGGCAATCGTGTGACTTTTTCCTGTTCCGGGAGGACCTTGTACAACAACGCCATCATTTGTAGCGAGAAGTTGCGAAATCAGTTTCTGTTCTTGGTTTGCAGGTAAAGGGAACAGTAAATCTTCCCCGACATTTTTCCACTCCCCATCCAGTTCATCGACTTGTTTCATTGTATCCGTATCAATAGTGGCAAGAGACTTGATGGTTCCGGGAACTGAATAACCCTCTTTTATTTTTTCGATGGCTTGCGTCAGTTCATTCTGCCATAATCGCCCACCGCTGTTACGTAAAAAAATACAAGGGTTATACATGATAACTGGAATAGAGGAATTCTTGGCATTTTCCTCCCGTTCAACATACTTCCCATCTGGATGAATGGTATGAACGATTTCCTTTAGAAAAACAATGGTGGAGTCTTTCTCAAGCGGATCCAGATTTGTCTCCTCTACTTGCCTTTCCATCGTTTGCAAGCGTTTTATGTGCGGGATATCCAAATTGTTTAACATATCTATTTCCAGCCATGTTCCGCGACTGGTAGGAATCAAGGAAAAGATCCCTCTCTTGGCATCAAAAATTAACTCCTGTCTGGTAACAAGCAAGGGTCTCTCGATGTTCTCTCCATTGACATTCCAGAGGAGTGTACCATGTCCCCACGCTAATTCAATCGTATCCCCTTCGCGTTGAAATCTTTGATATAAACTGAAAAAGCTCATGTAAAGGGCTTGTATTTTCTTCTTGATGGATGCATCAGGTGCCCAATTACGCCACTTTTGTAACCAGTCTTTCAGTGCAAGTAACCTTTGCTGATTGTCTTCTAACAGTTCTTTCTCTTCCCCATCTGAGGTCTTATTCAATCTGGTACGAGTTATCTCTGGTTCCTTATCCGGGTTATCCCAATTCATTACCCAGCCAGAAAGAACGGTTGGTAGTGCAGGAGCAGGAGGTACTTCTTGCTTATGAACCTCTAACCATGCTTCCTGGTTCACACCAGTACCATTCAAATAGCAGCCTTCCACGTTTGGAAAATCTTTTTGCCACCAAACCTCTTCGTAATCCCTAACACTTCGGATCACTTTTTCATTCATGTTTTTGACGGCAAGGAGATATTCAAATATTTGAACGACCTGGGATCTAATACTATTTTCTATTGACTTTGCTTCCATGTTTTTCACTCCACGAACGATTTATGATGCGGCTTTTTTCCTACTGTATCCATACCCTGTGATGGAAAATAGAAAACGGGTAAATTCGATTTAAAATAAAAGCTGTTCTCTGAGGTAAACCCTCTACGAACAGCCTCGAGCACTAAGCCCCAGATACTTCTTCCGAGTTCCTGTTGATCTCGTCAATGATTCCGATAATTTTTCGTGCATCATCCAGGTTGTCCTTAAACAGCTCTACAATACTTCCCACCGTTTTAAACGGTTCCTCTTGCAGTACTTTTTTCTCGAGGCCTCCGTTTTTTACCACATAATCGACAATGAGTTTCACAAATCTGCTCTGCGTCGTGTTGAGTCTCTCCGAGGATAAAAAGTCTGAAAAAGCTTCATTTGCCGCTTGAGGGTCCAAACCGACAATCTGACGTACCAGTTTTGTAACAGGCGTATTCCCAAACTCTTTTTCATATTCTTCTCTTGTACCAAGTTCATTCCACAGAATGTCTTCCAAGGTTTTGAGATCCTGCATCGTCAACGGCTTGTTGTTTCGGAGTTTGTAAATGGCGATCTGGTCTCTGTGTTCATGGAGATATTGATTTACTTTTTTCCGGTAGTTTTGCAGGTCATTCGCATGATAGATAGGACCGTTTTCCTTGATTTCCAACATCATGTCCTTGAAGTTGGTATAGTAGATTTCTTGTGTTTCTTTCTCGAGGAACTTAATCAAATCTCGTAATGCTTCACGAACTGTCTCCAGTTCAAAGATATCTGCCTCTTCCCAAAATTCTTCTGTCAACACTTTATCAATGATGGTTTTTTGCTCCATCACTTGCGGTATAGAACCCAATTTGGACAAAGCTTCAGCCGTTCTGATCACACTCTTAATCGGTTTTGTGGCATTTTTCGTCTGAAGTTTAGCAAGCTCAATAGTATGCATCACCATATCAAAGCGCTTTGCAAACTCGTCATCTTTAAATGGAACAATAATCGGTGTGATATGCTCCTTTATTTCATTCCCATCCTTGACATTGAGCGAATTCCAATTCGAACGATTCTTAAATTTATGTACGTACTGAATGTGTTGTCGAACACGGAAATTCTCGTCATCCAGTTTTTGAATATGGGAGAGTACATCATCGATCAGTTCATTGCGATAAGCCACATACTTCTCTTCCTGGTACTCCAAAGCCTGCAATTCGCGAATGATATCCACCTTCGCATTGAACAGCCGTTCTGTCAAACTGGTTGTCCCTACACCCTCCGTGCCTTTCGGATTCTCCCGGAAAAATTCGAAGTTTCGGCAAAAATCAAAAATCAGGAAATGTGTTTTATCTTCGCCAATCCCTAATAGATCGAGACAGAGACGTGTTCCACGACCGATCATCTGCCAGAACTTTGACTTGGAACGAACCTTTTTAAAGAACACGAGATTTACGACCTCTGGAATATCTACCCCTGTATCCAGCATATCCACCGAGATGGCGATTTGCGGTAGCTTGTTTCGCTCTGAAAAATCATCAATCAAGCTTTGGTAGTAATTCACGCTATAGTCAATCACACGGGCAAAAGAACCTTGATACTCGGGGAACAGTTTGTTAAAACGCTGTTCAATACTTAACGCATGGTTATGGTTTTTGGCAAAGATAATCGTTTTGCCCAGCTTGTCTCCGCCTTCAACACGAATTCCTTTTTCCATCAGAAGCTTCAATACCTGGTCGATGGTGTCTGCATTAAACAGCCACTCGTTCATGGCAGAGTTCTCAATCTCATCGCCTTGTTCTTCATCAAATGTCGCTTCGTACTGTTCTTTCTCCTCTTCGGAGAGGTCATCATAGCGAATTCCTTCATCCATGAACTTGAACGAGGTCTCCATTGTCCTGTAATCGACAAGGTATCCGTCATTCACGGCTTTTTCCAGTTCATAGGCGTAGGTTGGTACTCCGCTTTCCAGTTCAAAAACTTCATAGGTATTTTTATCGATCTCATCCTTTGGTGTGGCAGTTAACCCCAACAGGAAGCCGTCAAAATAATCAAAAATAGAGCGGTACTTCTTGTAAATACTGCGGTGGGACTCGTCCACGATAATGAGATCAAAGTGACCTACGGTAAACAGGCGTTTCCCGTCTTTGCGCTTGGCTTCGTCAATGGCATTCATCATGGTTGGATAGGTAGAAAAAACCATCCGGGCTGCTTCTGGATTGTCCTTGTTATCCAACAGATTGCATAGGGACAGATTGGGAAGCAAATGAGTAAAGTTGTTTTTCGCCTGGGAAACAAGCGTCTTGCGGTCTGCCAGGAACAACACATTTTTCACCCAATTATGCCTGGTTAAAACATCGACAATGGAAATCGTTGTTCTCGTCTTCCCGCTTCCCGTCGCCATGACGAGGAGTGTCTTTCTTTCTTTGTATTCCAATGCATTGCAGACCGCTAAGATCGCGTCTTTTTGATAATAGCGATTGGTAATGGTGTCGTTGATTTCGACGTTAGTTAATGGTCGTTTCATGGATCTGCGGTTTATCAACAGATGCAGTTCTTCTTTTGTGTAAAAACCGGAGACTTTGCGTGAAGAATAGGCTAAGTCATCCCAGATTTCCGTTTCAAAACCGTTGGAATAAAAGATCACGGGACGCTGACCGTATTTTTGCTCAAGACAATCAGCGTAAAGCTTTGCCTGTTGCTTTCCTTTGTTGATATCAACTGAGGTCCGTTTCGCTTCGACCAATGCGAGAGGCTTTCCGTTATCTCCGAAAAGGACATAATCCACATAGCCGATGCCTGCTTCATTCGGCATCCCTTCGACTTGATATTCCTCCACGATGTCTTTCTTGAATTCCCATCCGGCCAGCTTCAGGTCAAGATCGATGTATTTCTTTCTCGTCTCAAACTCGCTGAGTTCATCGACCTGGAAGCTGTAGTCCTGCGTATTCGCCTCGCGTTTCTCGGTGATATGTGCGCGAAGTTTCGCGTTTTCCTTCATCATTTCTTCCAAGCGTTTATCCTTGGAGCTTAGCCGTTCGTAGAGGTTTTTCAGTTCCTCAGGTCGCTCTCTTCTCTCTTCGCCTATTAGCAAGAGCGTTTCGTCGAAATCGGACGCGGTGTACTCATCTGAATAGCAATAATCGATCCAGGAGACGAACTGGTGAAGATTGTGCAAAGAGAGAACCGCCTCATCCCGCTTGATTGTCGAGTTGGTATGAACCGCTACATTCCCAAGTTTGATAATGTATTTCAGGAGTGGGAATAACTTACTGTCCAGGATAGAAAGAAAGCCTCGATCATGAATGAGGCTGGACAGGTTATCCTGATACGGTACAGTAAGATCGCTATCATATGTATATATCCATTTGACAGAAAGCTCCAACGCTCTACGCGAAAGGATGGCACTGGTCGCCGGACTGACGACCAATGCTTTCTCTGCTTCCAGGCATGCGGATGTGAATTTTTCGTACAAGGGTTTCCCGTTCAGAAATTGGAAGTTGGATACCAAGGAGGTTCCTCCTTTGAATAGGATATAAGCTTGCATGGTTAGACGGGTACGTTTATCTAGTCGTTGAAGAGTTCTCCTTTAAAAGCGCGTTGCATCAGGGAGTTGAAGTTGTTTTCGAGTTCGGTCAGGCTTTTTTGGAGACTTTTTTTGCATTCTTTTACTTTTAAGTACACTTCTTCAAATTTATTTTGTAGATGTAGGGGCGGAACCATTATTTCCAAGGATTTAATAGAAGTAAAGTTCAAACCAGCCTTAACACCTTCTTGATTCAGAGATTGAAATTGTCTTCGCCCAGCAGGAGATTCCAAAAAGAATGATATATAAGTCGGATTACAATTACTGTTTAATCTTAGTAACGACAAATGTTGATTAATATAAGCTCCCTTTGAAGCAACTTCTTCACTTACAACTGCTGTTCTCCCTAGATCAGCAGTTATCGATATCAATAAATCACCTTCTTGTACTTTGGTTCTTTCCGCCTCTTTAGTCTTTGGTGGATTTACATAGGTAACATTGTCAAAAATAATCTCTCCTTGTTTAACATTTTTAATTGTAATAAACATTTCGCCTGATTCAGCAAAATACTTAGCCCATCCTCTTGATCCACTTGTAAGAAAATCAATGTGGTTTTCTAACTTTTCATATTGATATTCATTTGGATTATTTCCTGGATCCCCAAACATCTCCAAAAACACGCTTTGCGTTAATTGGTCCAATGCTTCTATTTGGGCTCTCCGTTTGTCGATTAGTTCTTGGGCTTTGTTTAAAATTAACAAAACTCTTTGTTGATAGATTAAGTCAGGGATCTCTACTTGAAACTCAGAAAACTGTGACTTATTTATTATAGGAACAACTGGTGCATTAGCAATAAACTGTAGTTGCTTTTTTAAATGCCACATGAGATAGGCGAGATATCCCTCATCAACAATTTGTTTATTAGGTATAATTGCATTAATCTGCTGATTAATAGCAACAGCTTCAAGGTCAGTAATGGCTACTTTACCAATCGTTCCAATACAGGTGACTAATACACTCCCTTTTGGTAAAATTCGAGCGTTGAGGGATGCATTATTGGATATATATTCTTTAGATGAAGTAATATGTGAAACCCTATCAACAGATAGATCATCAGGCTTAACAAATAATATATCTTTAGAATCGTAATATAAACAATTAGATTTACTTGGAGTATTACCAGTGACGATTTTCCCAATATCTACTAATTTATATTTCTTAAATTTCACATTATCACTGCCTTATAGTAGTTTCTTAAGCTCTTCAAGTCCTCTCACTATCTCACCTTCAAGATCACTAATTTTTTTGATGATTTCTTTCGGACTCTCATACTCCACTTCCTCATACTCTACTTCCTTGTACTTGTTAATCGACAAATCATAGCCATTCCCACGGATCTCATCCACAGGTACAAAAAAAGATTGCTCCGTACGTTTCTGCTCTTTTTCGGCATCCAGATTTCCAAATCGCTCAATGATGTCTGGAATATCGTTCACATTGATCGGATTGCGCTTGTCGTCCAGTGAGAAACCGTCTGCTTTCATATCATAGAACCAGACGTTGTCCGTACCGCCTGCACCCGTCTTGGTAAAAATGATAATCGCAGTCGAAACTCCAGCATACGGCTTAAACACACCACTCGGCATCGAAATAATTGCCTCCAGCTTGTGGTTCTCAATAATCTCTTTGCGAATCTCCTTATGGGCTGTAGAACTTCCAAACAACACCCCGTCCGGTACGATAGAAGCACAACGTCCGCCTGGCTTTAGCATACGGAGGAACAAGGCCAGGAAAAGCAGCTCGGTCTTTTTCGTCTTTGTGACCTTCAACAGATCAGGAGCAACAGAATCATAGTCTAGTGATCCTTTAAACGGCGGATTTGCCAAGACAAGGGTGTACTTTTCTTTATCCTCATTCTGCTGAGATACCGAGTCACGATATTGAATGTTAGGATTTTCGACGCCATGCAGCATCATGTTCATGGCACCGATACGCAACATGGTACGATCCATGTCAAAGCCGTAAAACATATCGTTGTTAAAATGCTCTTTCAATCCTTGAACAAGGAACAGATCACTTCGATTCTTCCGCAAATACTCTCCAGCCGAAACCAAAAATCCTGCCGAGCCCGCTGCCGGGTCCACAATGATATCCTCTGGAGTCGGTTTCATCAGTTCGACCATCATATCAATGATGTGGCGCGGTGTACGGAATTGTCCGTTTGTTCCTGCTGTCGCCACTTTGGATAACAAGTATTCGTACAAGTCCCCTTTGGTATCTCGGTCATGCATGGGAATGTTATTGATTCCGTCCACAATTTTGGCTAACAGTTGTGGGGTCGGGATCATGAAAATGGCGTCATCCATATATTGCGCATAGGCAGATGCCTTATCTCCATGAAGGTTTTTAATAAACGGAAAAACCTCTTTGGAGACAATGTTGTACATCTCTTCCGCACCGAGATCTTTAAAAGTATTCCAGCGGAGATGCTTCGTCTCAACGGAAAATAGTCCCTGATACTCAACTCCTAGAAACAACGCTTCTTTTTCTTTTGTTTCTTCTACTTCATCCAGTCCTTTTATAAATAATAGATAGGTAAACTGTTCGATGACCGTGAGTGGATTGGTAATCCCGCCTGTCCAAAACGTCTCCCATATCTTGTCTACTTTATTTTTCAACT
This sequence comes from Brevibacillus sp. NRS-1366, assembly GCF_050467985.1. Lineage (NCBI taxonomy): Bacteria > Bacillati > Bacillota > Bacilli > Caryophanales > Paenibacillaceae > Brevibacillus > Brevibacillus sp. NRS-1366. The sequence goes on from NZ_JBITPN010000021.1 coordinate 445,972, forward strand.
CACCTGTAATCATGAAGAAGCCTCCCTCGTTTGTTTCACATCCATTATATATGGATTTTCATTATGTTTAAACAGATAGGTATTCTGTTGTCAGCGTTTATGTATGACATGTAATTTTATTTCCTCCTCATACCCATCCAGTTCAGAAACACATCTGATATATTCCATACCCCAAAAATGATGAATCGAAATCTTTACCGTTCTTCCTTCCAGAATCATCGAGATTCCGTTTATTTTTACTTCGACTCCCTTTTCCAATTGTGATGTCTTCTGGGTTGTTTTCGTCATTAGTATACTCGTATTCTATTACCTTCCAGGATATAGTATCAATCTTAAAGCTTTGCTCCAAAGGCTGATTGATTTTGATCAGGTCATCTTCGTCAAAGGATTCCGTATCCCCTGATATTTTTGCTATTTCACATCCAACCAAGGATTGTTGCAATTCAGATTTGATTAAGTCATTTTTGTCTGCATATGAAACAAGATCAGCGCTGATCATCCATTCTCTCGACGTAGTAGAAAACAACTTCTGAATTTTGGAGAAAAACTCTCTTGCAAAAAACAATGCATAAATGCATACTCCAAAGAGAATGTAGAATGCCAATGCAGCTTTTTTATACCGTTGTAATAATTCCAATTCTTTGGCCCTCTTTCTGGTATACACTTCAATTTCCTCATGTTCTATCTCCCTAAAGAATTTTACTCCCAATCGGTAACCAACCGTCAGATATGCAGCGAGAAGAATTGAGAATAGAATGGAGGTTTGCAAGCTGGTCACGCCTTTCTGATTCACTTTTGTTCTCATTCCCATCTTACCTATGAGAAGGACAAAAACTGTCAGAGAACATCAGTTCTGCTGACAGTTTTTCTGTTGTATCTCCCTGTATTCGTCCAGTAGCTGCAAGCGGTATTCAACTGGCTATAGTAGCTCAGCGTCCATTGCAAGCATACTGACGTACTTGCGCCTCTTGGCTATGACGCTTCAAAGAACTCGATCTTAACAATAAAAAACAGTCATCACAGAGGACATCCTGCGATAACTTGTGAACACTCGCCAAAATGTTGACCATTTTGCTCAACATAAAGTTACCCACCTTGCAGACTGAACACAAATTATAATTTTACACCTATTGGCTACTAGACCGAGGATCGTCAAGGACTTGCGCAGTAAGGGGTGTATTTGGCAAACGGAAAGTGCAGAGTTTGGCAATGAGCGATATTCACGGATATGCAGTTGAAATTCATAATTATGCAACGTTTGACATGGAGCCTCTACGGGCATGATTTCTTGCAAAAAGGCGGTATACCAAGGTTTCGCAAGGCTACTAAGCCTATCATGCCCGCCTCTCCATGTAAAACCTAATGAATTGCCATTGTATAAAAAACGGTTGCCAAACTCTGCACTTTTATTTTGCCGTATACAAAGGGGTTTATCCTTGACGATCCTTGGTGCAGGAAATGTGAAATAAAGCATCGTTGTTGTCTACTCGGAGATGAGCGTTTATCCCAAATATGGCGAGCCTTTTGATTAGCATTTACAACTCCAGCAGCTTTCAGATCCGAACGAAACACTAGACTGTTTGTTTCCCTTGTCCTCTTCGCCCTCTCTTATCGCAAGTTCAAATCAATAAAAATAGTAAAATACAGCCCTTATCTTAATGACAAGATGAAGCCAAAAAAGAAAGCAGCCAATAAAGGCTACTTTCTTCATATCACTTTATTCGCTTATAAAAATCTTAATCAATCTATCCACGCCAGACGATAATTTTCCACATCTCCAGATAAGAACATCGATTTATCTGCTGATATAAATCTATCACGGTTTTGCTGATATCTTTTGGAACCAACAAGTAATAGCAGCGCTTTCATCGCTCTGGTTATTCCAACATAATGAAGATGAGTTGCTGCATCTAATTCTTCAGTGTCACCACCTGAAAAATAATTAAACCCCGGCAATACATAATTATACAAATCTAAATGAATCACAATTTCATATTCTAATCCCTTTACTTTGTGAAGGTTCATTAGCTGTATTTGCGAAGTTTCTACAGGATAAAATGCTTCTAATAAAGATGGATTTTTAAACATGTACTCAACTTTTTCAACTGAAAAATCATTTGGAGAGTCAGGAAAAAGAAGAAGTGCTGACTTTTTAAATAAGTCACCAATATCTTTAGGATCTACCTGAGATCCTGTTAATACCTCATCACATATTTTTCTAATATGATTTATTAATTGTGATATGAGCCTTATTTTTGAACCATCAGAAGATAATTCTCTATTAAGATATTCATTTACGAAATTATAGATGGTTTTTCTTCTGTCGAAGGCTAAATCCAAAATCCTTTTAAAGAGTGATCCCCAAATTGATTGATCATCATCAAGAAAATTCTTACTATGGATTTTAAATGGAACGGTTAAACTCTGTGAAAATAACTCAAGGTGGATATCCTTTCTTGCAACGATAACGATAGACGAATTATCTTTAACATCGAATCTTTCTTTTATCAGATCAATTCGATTGTTAAACCAAGTTCCTAGATCACATTCATTTCCTTCAATAACAGCTTCAAAAACGTTAATTTCATCTGGTTCTTCATCTACTGTAATACCAAGAAATACCTTACCATACAAGTCAATCGAAGGGTGGCACCTATGATTAATATTCATTGGAAATAAAACAAAGGACTTGTTAACCATTAGATTAGCAAGGTATTTCGAGCTTTTATTTGTAAAACCAAAGATTGATTGATTAACATCACCGATCGCCCAACTTATTATTCCTAATTCAGCTACACGTAAAAACAAAAAATATTGTTCCTTACCTGAATCTTGAAATTCATCAATGAACAGATGCGTAAATCTAGCTTTAAAGAATCTACGGCAGGCTTTGGAGCTCAAAAAGATCAGATAGGCAACGCAGCCAACGAAGCGCAAATCAAAAAGCCCTTCTTTAAATTTATTTGAGATAAACGTTAGGTACTCTTCTTTAATATCGTAGATGGGTCTCATTTTGCCATGATCAATATCGTCAATCGTAATGTCCTTGTACAAATTAAGAACCCGATCCAGGTCATGCAAAATTTTATTTAAGAGAGTTTCATCTTCAATAAATTTCTCTACCTTTACCTTCCTATCAGGGTTGCCAAAAAAACGTCCTCCAAAAGGTAATATGATGTTTGCAATACAAAATGAATCAATTGTACCAAAGAAGGAGTTTTTTAAATCACCACAAATTGATTTGCTTTTGCCCTTCAACTGATCACTGGCTTTATTGGTATATGAAATGGCTATTACACCTTGATACCAAGGAATTTCTGAAAGAACTTGATTAATTTTATGTGAAATGGTAGTTGTCTTTCCACTTCCCGGACCAGCATCTATAACGCAATTATCATTGCAACTTAATATGGCTATTTGTTGAGGTGTAGGATTAAACATGGCGTAACCTCTCAATTATTTCCTTGCAATGCAACAATGGTTTTGCTAGATCATAGCCTTCAATATCAGAAAGGGATGCCAAGTGATTGTCGACAAAATAATACATGAAAGTTGATTTCTTCTTTTTCATGCCTTCAATAACTTCCTCGTCTGAATAATCCTCTTCAGGTAGTTTTAACTCTTCCCTAATCTCATTTTTAACTTGGGATGAAGTATAAAATAAATCTTCTTCTAACCCAATTTCAGCAACAAAAATCCCATGTTCCTCCAATAGCGGATAATATTTTTGGTACATTTTTTCTCTAAATTCTTTACTTGGGTCTCTAATCTCCTTTAACTCGTGAACCTCAGGTTGTATAGATTTTATAACATCCCCAATTTTCGTATCATTGCGGAGTCTATATTTTAATAACAACAAGCCGATTGCTCTTTGAATGCCAGCTAAGCGGAAATATTCATCCACTTTCTTACGTTTCTTCATAACGACTACTTTAAAGTAGTCGTTATCCGTTCTTACAACCCATGGAATCTCCAGACGGTCAAAAAGCTCGATGTATCGTTTAAAGCCGACACCTTCAACTGATAATATACTGATGTTTAACTTGTCTAAATCAATTCCTAACTGAGCTGCTAATCCTTTATAAAAGATAACTTCAGAAGAACCCTCAACCAAAAATACACAGTCACTGAAAAAAACCTCAGATGAAATTACACTCGAACGAAACTCTAAATTCTTAATGCTCTCAGCAATTACATTTGAAGTCCCTTTTTGTGCAACTTCAGAAGTTTTATCTTCTATTGTATACAACCTTATTATCGAATTAGGATCAAACTCAGCTGTGATAAATGGTGAATGCGAGGTTAGAATTACCTGGGAATCAAGATCCCTTACCAGATATTCTGATAACGTTCGTTGTTGATGTGGGTGCAAATGAGCTTCGGGTTCTTCAATGCAGAAAATTGAAACTTCCTCCGGTTTGCCATTGTTTTTTTCTACTGTATTTAAAGCAGCCCATAGGGCAATGAAAGCTTGATTTTTTCTTCCATCTCCACCTAATTGAATTGACATTTCATTTATGTACGATAATAACTGAACTTTTTTAAGAAGATCATTTTCCTGCGGAAGGTCTACACCTAGTTTAATCTCTTGAGAAACATGATGTTCAGATAATTTTTGTAATTCTTCGTTAAGAAGAGTTCCTGCTTTCTGAATATAAGAAAGTTTATCTAATGATCCTTGTACATCAGACATTAGATCAATAGCATCTTGGAGATTTTTTTGATCTGCCTCAACTTGCTTATCGTCCCTTCCCTTCTTTAGGGTCTCCAATAATTTATTTTTGTGGCTTCTTAAAAAACTATCTATCTGTCTATTAGCTCCGACATACTTTAGATTTAAGACCTTCAAATAATGTCTACTAGGAATATCAATTAACTCATCAACGGAGGGGCCAGCTTTAATTGCATATTTTTTCTTTCCTCCGGGGCTTTCCCTAAAGCCAAAATAACCAAGGTATAACTCTTTGGTTTCCTCACTAATATGCTCTCCAAGTTTAGCAGTAACACAATCCTCTTCGACATCTGTAAAATGTAGAATGACACTAAAATTTAAAGAGGCATTAATTGCACAAAAATCTTCATCGGTAGGTTCTATATCACTTTCGGAAAGGGTTTTGTCTAATAAGAGTCGGATAGCGTCAATTAGATTTGTTTTACCTACATCATTGGCTCCGATTATTAGGGATTTATTATTAAAATTCACTTCCACATTACAATAATTCCTAAAATTATTTAGTAGGACTTTATTTAGTAAAATTACCAAATTCCCCCTTGATTATTTTTCCAGTGCAAGTCCTATTATACCTCGGAGTCACATGAGTTCTCCATTTAATCATATCCTAATTAACTACAAAAATAGTTTTGTTACGTGTAAGCCCCCATTTGCTTTTGATAAGCTTCAAATAAAGATAACAATGATAAAAGACCTCGATTAATATCGAGGTCTTTTATCTATCATCTTATTTATTTCGAGAAATTGATCGTTCTATCGAACAGGTTTTATTTCATTTCTTTTTATATCTTATTAATTTTAATTCGGTATAATCAAGCATTTCGGCCTTTGCGTCGTCCTCAAGTAAACGATAATTACCTAACAATGCTAGCTCATCATTACTCAAATCTAAAGTGTTTTCTGTGGTGCAATTTAATACCAACCAGTTCAAATCAATGTCATATTTCTCAGCTAAAAAAACTAATACATCATACGATGGCTTAGCTTTTCCAGACTCAATTTCACTTAGTGTCCCCTGCGAGATATCCAGTTTTTTAGCAAATTCAATCTGGGTCAACTTATTAAGCTTCCGTATTAATTTTACACGTTCTCCAATTGAATTCATTAATCCACCTAGCTTGGCAAGTAAATATTTTATTTTTATAAAACAAAAGCATACTCCTGTCAACGGGCCGACAAGAATATGCATGCATTTTTAATTACGAACATGTTTAGTAGTGGAAAATCGAGTGATTAAAAAAACATTAAAGCATATGTTTGCCGCGAGTTATTTAAAGCATATGTTTGCCACTGTGGCAAAATCTTAGTTTAACTCACATATCTTTAAGATCATAATTGTGGATATGTATGGTGGAGGCGGGGGGATTCGAACCCCCGTCCGAAAACAGCGATACATGAGCATCTCCGAGCGCAGTCACTCATTTAAATTTCAGTGATGGATTCGCGGAGTGACGCGCTGACCCAGCACCTAGCCTGATTGATCTTCTTCCTTCGGCTCCAGACGGAAGCCTCCGGCGTATCCCACTAAAGTTGAGCGCTAGTCATGCCACATGGGCGATGGAATGGTAGCGCCTCACTGGTTATTAAGCAGGATAGATTATCGAACTGCCTGTTTAACAAACTTGCATCGGTCATTACCAATGTCTATTGAATTTGCTAAAATATTCAAAGGAGGTGGCGATATTGGCAAAACAAGATTTCGCGTTACTAGTAAGCACAGTGGAATTAGAAAATCAAAAACAGCAGACTATGGGGATCACTGGCATAAAACAAAAGGATATGAGGAAATATAAACCTCTTGCTGGGGGATCTGGTACAATAATCGATGAGACCATTCCTGCGGAGGTATTATTAACTGTGGAAACACAAGCAGGTGTTCAATTAGACTTAGGCATTCGCAGAGCACTCAAAGATGTCTTTGGAATCAACCGTTTAACGGATAAACAGTTCGACCTTATTAAACAGTCTATGCCAAAATCAATTTCGATAAATTGCACACACTTTGGAGAGCGCCAACACTTTTCCGTGTCAAACGAAAGTCTAAGCGAGTGGAAGCTAAACATCATTAAAGCCTACAGTACAAGTACCCCAACTCCTACTTCAGAAAGAGCTCGCTTTAGTACATCTTCTTCCCCAGTTGGAATAGGGACACCCCCAGTGGAGATCACTATCATTTTTTTTAGACTAAATTCTCCATCTCTTAAACATCGGTTTTTCCCAATATAAAGCAAAATTTTTCTAAGAGCTGTTTCCCATTTTACATACGAGCCAACAGTCGTCACTATATGAGAACCAGAAGACATTTTAAACAGTGAAACATCATTTTTAGTTTCGATTAATAGTACTGACTCCTGAAACGTACCAGTTAAGGTTTCGAGAAGTTTCTCTTCAGTTACTGAACGTCGATCCTTTGCATATCGATTCAACATGCTATCTTTGATGTAAACCCTGACCTTCTCCTTTGGCATGAAAGCCTCTAACATCCCACCCACTTCAGGATTGGATAACAACCTCTCCATAAAATTGGCATTATTTACTCTGTTATTAGTCAAATATCCTTCCCTATCTGCAAGTTGAAAAATCCTCTCAAGAATCTCATCACGTATGGTATCTGGTATCCTCATCACGTTAAGCCTCCGGCGGGAAAGATAGCGTCATTTTTTCTTCTGCGAAACTTAATTTCGTTATATCCTGTAACCATTGTTCAATAAATGGAAGGATACCTGTATTTTCAAACTGCACTATCCCACTAGGGAAATAAAGTGTAGCAGAAGGATCGTTGTTTTGTTTTTTCGCTTCGGCATCCATAGTTAGAATTTCAGCTATTCTACGAATGTCAGATACAAAATCAAGTACATGAACTTCATTTTTATTTGGGGACAAGCGTAAACCACGACCTAACTGCTGAACGAATATCCTTCTAGAATGTGTTACCCTTAAAAATACAATGACATTTACATCGGGTACATCTATCCCTTCGTTTAATACGTCAACTGCAGTAACTGCTTGAATTTTACCAGCGCTAAACTCCATTAAAGTTCTATATCGTTCCACTCGACTAACACCTGATAATGGACGACACTTTAGGAGACCTGTCAGATTTACAATATCTGCGACTCTCTTCCCATGTTCTATACTTGAGCAAAAGAAAATCACTTTAGGATTTCGAGTCCTAGAGACAACCTCCATTGTATCGTTTATCAATGCTTCATCTCTTTGCGGAATAAAAAGGCGTTTATTTAAATCTCGAATAGTAAAAGACTTGGCTTCTTCCTGTTCAAAAACACTTTGCCAATCAATTGTATCGCAAAAAATCTTATAGGAAACCTTCGCTAAGTAACCCATTTTCATACCATCTACAAGAGAAATTTGGGCGATCGGCTCTCCAAAGACAGTGTCTAAACTAAGACCATCGCCTCTCCATGGTGTCGCGGTCATACCTACTAATAACTTTGGCCTAAGATGGTTTAAGCATAGTAAAAAACCATCAGATAAGGCATGGTGTGCTTCATCAACTACCACCACATCGAAATCATCCTGTTTAAAACTAGGAAGATAATTAACTAAAGTTTGATAGGTGCCAAAATTAATGCCATTGAATCTCTTTGGGGGGACACCATCAAAAAAAACATGAGTTGGAACATTTTTTTCTATTTGCGGCCAAAAACTCTGTTCTAACTGCAATGATAGATCCTGTGAATGGCAAAGTACAAGCACCCTCGAGAGACCGTGTTTCCTTAGATAGGAAACGACCTCTGCCGCAATAGTTGTTTTCCCTAAACCCGTTGCCACAACAAATTGTACAGCCTTCCCCCCTTGGCTATACTTTTCTATTGAGTCCTTGATGACTTTTTCCTGATATGGGCGTGAATTTCTCTTTTCACAATGCTCATCAGGCCATTTTTTTAGTATTTCATTCAAAAACGTACCATTCCACACTCTGCAGTCAAACCCATGGCGACGTAATTCTTCAACCCTTTTTCTGGTGGTCTCCGTAAAGTCACCATTTGTGGCAACGACAGCAACATCTCCTGCATAAAGAGCCAACGCATCCACCGCTTCTTGTAAAGCATCCGGCCCTACATATCTTGTACCTGTAACTGCTTTAACTTGTACGACAAATATTTTATCAACACCTTCAACCCTTCTCTTTGCGAGAATATCTCCTCCGCCATCTCCTCTCCGACCAATTATTTTTACATCTGTCCAGCCACAATGGGACATTAATCGTGCCACTGCTCGTTCCATGGCTCTCCAATCGGTACCCTTCATTAACTCCTCGGTTAGGAAGCTACCAGTATTGCTCAATCGTTAATGACCCCCTCCAGCAACTCAAGACTGTGGCTACATCTTAGAAGCTCTTCCCTCGATCTTTTTAGAGATGCTCCTCTTTGCGTGGTTCCCCACGGACTCAATACCCATAAAGCATCTTTAATATATGCAATAATTCTCTCTTTTGCCTCTTCCCTCACTCGATCCGTCGCTTCTTGAGAAGGTAGATTTATATTCTGATAGTTAGTATTAAAAAACTTACCATCAAAAAATTCTTCTGGATATCTTGAAGCAAGACGGACAAGGGTACGTTCTGGAACAAATAATAAAGCGGCTATTCCACCTGGGGCCCTTGTTTGTAATTTAACTTGTAAATCTGGTGTCGACATCAATCTCGTCAACGTATCTTCTAAGTCACCAGCATGTTCATGAATAGAATCTAGCACTTCTGACTCACGGCTACTTAAAAGCTTAACGGAAGATGTACGTAATCTTTCAAAAAAGTTGTCCGCTCGCTCTTGTATTGTGATTTGGTCGATTTTTTCATCTGGAAACATCTCTTCAAGTAACTCCACATATACAATTGAAATGCTACGGTCTAGTCTATCGCGTACTGAAAATGTTTGTGCAAGTTGTAGTAGCATTATTTCTTGCGGAGTTGTTTTTCTGGATAAGAAGAACGGATGTCCATCATTATAATAAAATTTATAATCTCTTGCATTACGCATGTCCCATCGAACCGGATCACCATCAGAGCTAGAACCACTTCCAATGAATCCAGATGTCATTTTGCGAGCTTCGACATTTAAAGATGCGGGGCAATTCCGATATCTGTAATCCTTTGATAAATAGTGATCTACACTAGACCTGTCGTACAAGTCTTGAAATTCATCGTATGGTGGTGTAACCGTTGTTGTATTTTGTGTTGAAGCAATGGTAGTAGCAACGGGACTTGTTAAATCTGAAACTACAGCAGTATTAGTATTGCCTGTATTGGTAATCGTTGTACTACTTGTATCCGGCGGGCCGTACTCGTCTACACTATCTGACGCCGTCGATCCGTGATTGACAGGCCCTGCTGTGGCCGCTCCCTTATTTGCTTTCTCTTGATCGGCCTGTAGTGCGGCTTCCCACCATTTAATATCCGTTTGATAATCCGAATTCCCTGCATCAAACTTTTTACTCCAATCCTTTGCCGTAGCGTTGGAGATGGCTAAACACTTGGTACCAGGATTCATCCTGGCATATGCTTTTATTAGCTTTCCAAGTGGAGACACATTTGCACCTGAATATCCCAATTCAGTTCTTGTTTTAGGTAATATCGGGCCGTCTCCACGTAAAATATTTAAAACCTCATACCAAGATCTATCGTTCCGATCAAAATCATTCTTTTGATAAGTTGGCATTAAGTGATCGACATGTATTTCCCCAACTATTCGCCCACCCCAAGTTGAGCCTAGTTCTGTTGGGTACTCTAATTTATTTGTACCTGTTAGATCAATAAAATAACTAAATAATGATTTATCCTTGCGAAGAATTTTTCTTCCATTTCGAACAAAATCAATACCAAAAAAAGACGTATCGGAATATCTTTGAATACCTAACCAACCTGAGATTCGCTTTTCACGCTCAACAATATCACTTTGAAAGAAGCCGTGTTCTCTCTTATACTGAAACGCTTCTTCTTCCTCTTCATATGATAGATAACGGTTCTTTATTATTGAGAACAAAGATGTTCCGACTACTTCATCTATGGGAATAATAGCTGGAACGTTCTCGCTGGCATGAATGACATAACGATTTTCATCCCATAAGCAATAGGGACGCGGCTTGCATTTTTTACTTTGGACTAATAGTTCTAAGCCTTGATCGCCTTGAAGAATAGGAGAGTATATATCTTCTAATGTAGATCTTATCTGACCTTCCTTGCTTTTAAGTCGCTCAAATATACTTGGTTTTAGCTTTTTAATAATTACTCTTGTTCCGTGTTCTGTTGGATCATTTTTTTCCAACCGAATAATTGGAACTTGATAATCTTTATTTTGTATCATCGAGTCAAAATCTATTTGAATACCTACCCATTCAGAATCACCATTTTTGGTTGAAAGAAAAATAGTTTCTTCACCCAATCTAGCTGTAGCGATATTGAAACCCATTCCAAATAACCCCAAGTCACTCATGGGGTTTTTAGAGGAAAAACCAGCCCGTACAGCTTCACGAATTATCTCCAGCGACATTCCTGGGCCTGTATCTCTTATTTCTATTCTCCTATCAATTGCGGCCGCAGACTCAGACGACCAGGAGACCACGATTTGTCGCCTTGTAAGAGGAATCTGACTCCTGTCGGCATAATCAAAAGCATCAATACTATTATCAATAAGCTCAGCAAAACATTGCCATGGCTCAAAAGGTATCTCCCCTAGAGTACGTAAAACTCTAGGGCTTGGTGTAATATCCAGATGGGTAGATAATGAAAAACTCATTATTCTTACACCTCATTACTTTATTTTATATACTTCGTAGATACGTTTCGATAGATTGTGCTACATTATGCGCTAATACAGGAGGTACTGCATTCCCGATCTGCATAACATTTGTCGTTGTCGAATGTTTAAACACAAAATCATCAGGAAATGTTTGTAATCTTGCACATTCACGAACCGTTAATCGCCTAGGTAGACTATAGTGGAATTGAACTCTGGACTTAGCATTGGCACGAATTGTATAACTTGGTTCTCCAATGCGGCTTGTTTCATCCCCTTGGCCGTTCCCTCTTTTAGCTCTATTTGCTTTAAAATATTGACTCTGATTTGGAATACTTTCATCAAGTACATTCTCAAGATCAGAAATAGCCCAGTCAATAGACCTATAATTCAAAGTATGAGTGGGCATTGGAGGTATGGGGAATCCACTTAGGTCATTTCGAACTCCGATAAGAAATACCCTTGTTCTATTTTGTGGTACACCATAATCTGGAGCAAACAATGTCCAGGCTTGAAATTTATAACCTTCTGACTCTAAGTCATTAAGGATGGTTTGAACAACCTCTCCCTTTTTCATTCGTAACAAATTCGGAACATTCTCTGCGATAACTACCTTCGGTCTATGCACACGCATAACCTTTAAGAAAACCTTATACAATTGACCTCTCTCTGAGGTTAGCCCTTTTAGTGGCCCACACGAACTAAAATCTTGGCAAGGAAAACCGCCAATGAGTACTTCATGAGAAGGTATATCGTTTGGGTCTACAACACTTAAATCAGTTTCGTGAATGTGATCACCAATATTTAAACGATATGTTTCAACTGCCTGCGGAGAAATTTCATAAGCGGCATTGATAGTAAAACCAGATTCTGTATATTCTTCATCTTTAAAAGTGAACCCACCTTTAAAACCTAAATCAAGACCACCACATCCCGCAAAAAGAGAGCATACTGGCCAGGTCTGAACGGATGAGGTTTTCTTATTAGTAACGGTAGGTAATTCTGTATGTGTAATCAAAAACATCACCCCAAATGATAATAGCCCTAGTTTTGCAATAACAAAGAGTTAGCTATATGCTTACTAATGCAATTATATTAGATGTGTAGGTATAATGATAGAATTCTTTGGCTACAAGTACCATTTCTTTACTTAAATAACAGAAAGGTGTACATACCCTGTTGTGAAGTAAAGTGGTATCATAGTTGATCGATTCGATCAGTGACTACCAAAGATCTCTTTACTACCTTTCTCCATTGGAGCTTTGCAAACAGGACAGTTCTCCAAGTCCGATTGAGTTTCTTCATATGTCAGTATTCGTTTCCACACATTACAGTTGGCAGTTGTGCACAGCCAAGCATACACTGTTTCTTGCTTTTCAGCCCTGAGTTGTTTACTATTAGCTTTACTCTTATTGGCTTCATATCGTGGAAAAGCAGACATAATAAATTGAGAAGCATCTGCTTTCTTCCCCCGATAATATAGCGGCGAACTGATAATCAATTCCTCCTGAGCACGAGTAACAGCGACATAGGCTAAACGACGTTCTTCCTCTAATGCGGTGGACACTTTCTCAACATTTTGAAGGTTGGCGTACAAGTCATCCATCCGATCAGCATCTATCGCAGAACTATGAGGCAAATTGCCTTCAGAAGCACTGATCAGGAAAACGACTGGGAACTCAAGTCCCTTTGACTTATGTATGGTCATCAACTGGACAGCATCGGCATGATCATCCTTTTTTCGATGTTTCATTTCCTGCCGCTTCTCCGTCACCACGATTATGAAAGAGAGAAACTCTCCGAGAGTATTAAACCGCTTTGCGGATGATTCCAGTTCATCGAGCGTTTCCCTGATGATCTCTTTGTGGTGGGTAAGCTTATGCCTTTTGTTTGTTTCAAGGAATTGGTCATAGAACTCCCGCCGAATTTGCCGGATAGCTTCAAGCGGTGTCATTGATTCGAGCGCCTTAATACACTTCAGCCGCTCCATGATTTTCTCTTTCTGATAGTCCTTAGTATCCTGAAGCGATAAAAGATGAATCAGAGGCCACTGCTTCTTCTGTAAGGTTTCTTGGTCAAGGATGAACTGCAATCCTTGCTCCCTGTTGATGTACAAGGTTGGCAAAACCCCTTCGATAGCCTCAAAATCTCTTCGATTTAACGCCAATCGTAGATGATCCAATACAGGCTTGACTACCCAGTGATCGTAAAAAGATTCATCGCCACCAAAATCAACAAAAGGTATATCATGCTGGATCAACTGCTCCAAAATTGCCCGATTGTTGTTCGAACTACGATAAAGGATTGCAATATCTTTATAGCGTCGTTTGCCATTCCCTACTTCACGCAGAATGTGACTTAGGATTTTCTCCGCTTCATCATCTGTGTTTTTTGGACTCATATATCTCGGTGTTGTTCCGTTCTTAGTAGTTTTCAATGTCTTCTTTTTACGCCTAGTGTTGTGTTGAATGATTTCGTTACCCAGCCCAACAATACTTGAGGAGGAACGATAATTAATGTCGAGTGTAATCGTTCTGGCGTTCGGATACAGCTTGTCAAAGTTCAAAATGAAGTCGTTTCGTGCGCCATTGAACGAGTAGATGGTTTGATCGTCGTCTCCTACTATCATAAGATTTTGATGTGGTTTCACAATCATTTTAATTAATTCGTACTGCACCATGTTCGTGTCCTGAAACTCGTCTATTGACACATACAGAAACCTTTTTTGAAGCGAGTGCAACAAGGATGGCTTTTTCTGAAGCAATCGATACGCATGCAATAGAACATCGTCAAAGTCAATTTTGTCGTTCTTGTCCTTCCACTGCTCATACTCACTGAAAATCTGTTTCAGTTCTTTTTCTTCCTCCGTCTTCTCCGGTAACTGATTAACACCCACCATTTGCATTTTGTACGATGAAAGTAAGGAAAGGAGCGTTTCCGGCTGGTAAGTGTCCTTCAAGCCCATGTCACGTAGTATATCCGCTTAAGTACAATGTGCTGATGCCGAGTCTCCCCTAAGATGTCCTGTAGAACACCGTGTTTACGGACAATCGCGAGGAAAAATGAATGAAATGTACGTACCTGTATATTCTCGGTGATACTCTTGTCGATTCCGGGTAATCGTGCGATCCGTTCCTTCATTTCATCTGCCGCTTTTTTGGAGAAGGTGACCAACAAAATATTTCGTGGATCAACTTTACGAACGGAGATCAGGTGGCCTGTTCGACAAACGAGGACAGACGTTTTACCGGAACCTGCGCCCGCAAGTGTGAGCAACGGCCCTTGAAAATGGCGGATGGCCTGAATTTGCGGTTCATTTAAAAAGATGCCTTGTTTCTCCAATGAACGAAAGTAATAAGCATCCCATTCTTGGTTGGAAACCAGCTCCTTGCTTGTCTTAGGTTTGGTAATACCGACATACGGTACCTTTTGAAAATCCGCACCAAGCGGAGCACTGAAATAAGTTCGTTTGCTCACTTCATCACCTTCTTGATTTCATTCTCTGTTTTCTCCATCGGTTTATCATGTTGTGGACGGCTACTCCGTTTATCAAACGTATATTAAGCCGTTCTGCGGCTTCCTGGGCCGCCTTCGTAAAATGGCTGGTCGTGATAATCCATGCATCATAACAACCATGAACTTGTTTGCCTGCTTTCAGTCTGAGAACGATATCGTTACCAACGCTTCCCTTCCATCGCTTGCACTGAACTGCAATTTTATACCCTTCTTTTCCTTTCAGAATCAGATCGACTTCATGATCTCCTGAGCCGCCGATGCGTTCCACAGTATAGCCATTATCCTGATAATAGAATTCCATCAATCGCTCAAAATTTGTACCAGACAATGATTCTATATCAGCATTTTTAATTTCGTCGTCTGTTAATTTTACTCTGGTTCTACCTTGTTCCTGTAATGTTACTATATCGGATGAACGCTTTATCTTCTTAGGTACAGCAGACTTTTTTGTTCGCTTCATTTGCCTCCTGTATCGTGTCCACATAGTACCCATGATTTCCGCCAGAAACACGCCTCCACCGATAAACAGGAAGAAGAACCCCCAGTGTAATCCAGGTGCAAAATAGAAGAATAACAAGATTGCCAAAATAACGAACATTCCTCGGAACATAAATGCGATTTGTCGCCCTTCTGCATAGTAGGTTTTAGCCATGAAAGTCCTCCTGAATGTAAAACTGCTTATCATCCACTTACGAGGATGATCCATAAGAAGCGGGTCTATTGGTACAATATTACCGAAAATCTCACAAACATGTAAACGACTTGGCAGATTATATCTCTATTTATATCTATCTTGTAACAACTGAGAGACGATCAGTTCTTTTCAATAGCATTTTCGATACCAAAAAGGCATGGTCATAAGGAACCATACCTTTCTGATCAACCATTTATTCTGATCTCACGGTAGCTACAGCTCACAGCTACCACTTCTTCTTAACTCATCTGAGTAATTGAAGAACCGATTCAGGTGTCTGATTCGCTTGCACTAACATTGCCTGCGCCGCCTGAGCCAGAATATTACTCTTTGTCATCTCCATCATCTCTTTAGCCATATCTGCATCCCTAATTCTTGATTCTGCTGAAGAGAGATTAAGTGAATAGTTGGCAACATTATTATGGATATGTTCCAATGCATTCTGATAGGCACCATACTTGGAACGCTCTGAAGATACCTTGCTGATGGCCACGTCTATCTTTCCAATCGCCTCTACCGCCTTATCACGAGGATCGACCATGATTTGATCAATTCCCAGTGAAGATACTCTGACATCCGACAGATCAACTCCAAATGTGTCTCCTGCATTTGCACCCACCTGCAAAATTACCTTGGGATCGATTGACTCCTCGATGGTAATCAGCTCAGGAACAGTGACTGTGGTTGTTGTGGTTACCGCTCGCATATATTCAAAGCGAAGCAAGATATTTGACCCTTGTGTATATTTGGGATAATCGGATAGATCACTTCCTAATATGGCATCTGGAGAATGATCCCCCTCTGCATCTGATGGTTCCCAGCCTGCTCCTGTATAAGCAAGAAGCTTATTAGCCCACATTTCTGTTACACCGTCATATCCTGAAAGCCCATTCAGTCGTACACCGGTTATATTGTTTCCCGGTGTATATCCTGACTCTGGCCCATAGGCTGTCGTTTGGAAAGCGTATTGGTAAATATCAAACCAATATTTTTCTGTTGGTGAATCAGGTGGACTCCATTCCAGAGTGATGGGAAAAGAAGTGATCGGAATCGTAAGCTCATTCAAGGATGTGCTTTTTTCATAGATTGTAATACTGGTAGCTTTAGCAAGGTCAACGACTTCCGGCACATATGTCGTTTCTGTTTTGGTAACAGACTTCATGACTTCAGTCGTTTTTGTAACCGTACCGGAGTCCGGGACATTCAATAACTTGATGCCGTTAAACTCTGTGTTGTTCGCTATTTCATCTATCGCCTTTTTGATCTGCTCAATCTCTTCCTGAATCTTGTGCCTGTCATCATGTGTGAGCGTATCGTTTGCGGACTGGACCGCCAGCTCCCTTAAACGTTGCAGGTGGGGATCATGTATGACAGCAAGCCCCCCTTCCGCCGTTTGCACAAGAGAGATACCGTCCTGTATGTTTCGTTGCGCCTGATTCAGTCCTCTGATCTGCGCCCTCATTTTCTCTGAGATCGACAAGCCTGCCGCATCATCTGCCGCTTTGTTGATACGCAGACCTGACGATAATCTTTCCAAGGCGCTGGCAGTATTTTTGTTGTTCTTCTGTAGTCTGTTTAACGTGTTCAGTGCAGGCACATTCGATTGGATTACCATCCCTTACACCCTTTGTTCATGACTTGATAAAGAATGCTCCTGCATGGCCGCCTGCGGCGATACACC
Source organism: Brevibacillus sp. NRS-1366 (assembly GCF_050467985.1). NCBI lineage: Bacteria > Bacillati > Bacillota > Bacilli > Caryophanales > Paenibacillaceae > Brevibacillus > Brevibacillus sp. NRS-1366. Next base: position 463,350 of record NZ_JBITPN010000021.1, read on the forward strand.
AGAGTCACATCCCTATTATTCTCTAGTCCCTTACTTGAAAGATCAGCACCGAAAATTTATCCCGCATGTATTGGGCTAAAGATCATTAAAAACCAGCTTTCTGGCGTAGTACCACCATCAATAGTCGATTCAAATGCTCTGGCTCGTTTGCTCATATTTATCCTGTCTCTCGGCAAATTGTAACCTTGAATATTATTTTTGATTCTGTAAAAGGGCATACATCTGAATCCAATACTCGCCTCTTCCTCTACTGATCAAACTTGAAGTTACAATAACGGCAAATTCTTGCCTTTGCCTTGATAATCTCAGCACATTGCGGACATTCCTTTGTATCGCTTCCAACAGCATCTGACATCTGGGAGGCGTTTTGGATAGCTTTGATCTCCTGATTCAACAGTTCCTGTTGGTTTAGCATGTGTTTGTTGATAAAGTCCTGTTGCTGTTTTATCTCTGTCCGCAAGTTCTCAATCTCTTCCCGGACTTGGACTTTTCTCTCCTCGACCGATCTACGCTTCTCTTCTGCTTCACGATGTTTTTCCCTAGACCCTTTCTTCCATCTGCGTCCAAAGTAAAAGCAGATTCCGCCGAAGAAAACTGCGAAATAAATATATACACCACCATCTCTATTTGCAACCATTGCCGTAAACAAGCAAATTACGATAACAAAAAAGCTTGCGGTATACGCTAGCGTCCCAATAAAGTTTTGAAAACTTCCACTTGCCGATGTGAGCATACCGGTATCTTCCAGTCTGACCAGTTCTTTTTCCCGCTTTTGCAATTCTGTTTCAAGCTGTTGCACCTTCAGCCTGAAAGCCTCGGTGGTATCTATCGTTCTGACAATGTTTTGCATGGTCATTGCTCCTCAAGCGTTCTGTATGAATTCAAACAACTTGCTGATTGCATTTACTCCTGAACTCCGTTAATCAAGTATAGATCGTAAAGCCATAACCGATTCCCTCATCCCGCAGATCATCCCCATTCGAACTACTGAAAGATAACAGATCGTTCTGTTTCGGCTTTACCTTGAAGATTTTTCTATAGTACTCCTTCATGTTACTGAAGAGTTCCCGTACCTCGATGGAGCTGTTACCCATGTAACCGTTGGGATTAAAGCAATAAAACTCTTTTGGATTCATGATGTCTGCTGGCATTTGATAGGGATAATAGTTGCCTCCTCTGTAATAGACCGGTTCATCATTCGGGGATAATAGTCTTTCCTTGCTGTATATGTGAAGCTTGTTGACCATGCCTTCCCTGTCCCATTCATATGAAATTTCCTCAAGATACCCATCTCCTGCACCTTCCTTGAAGAACTTTTCTGCCCTGAATGAAATCTCAATAATGCCAGAATATCCTTCCATCGTAGCAGTTACGGAATGATATTTATTATGATGTATACCATGCTCTCCCATGTCGTCATATCGTTCCCGATAGAAAACAGATAGAGAACTCTCATGTTTTCCGTTCTTGTTAACCGGTAGAAGTCTTAGTGCTCGCAAAGATTCCTGTTGAAAATGCGGAAGAGATGCTGTCAGCACCCCCACATCCAATAACATTCTAAGGATGACGACATTGTTCTTATCAATCGCGGATTTAATCACGGGGTCTCCAACCATATCTGTTGAATTGGGATCGGCACCAGCGTCAAGAAGTAACTTGACGATACTCTCGGACTCCTTTATGACAGCCCATCTTAAAGCAGTGTAATCATATTGCCCCTTGTAATTGGGATCAGCACCTGTACCAAGCAAATATCTAACTTTATCATCGTCTTTCGATTTTGTTGCCAAGATCAACTCTTCTCCTAGTGACATTCCTGATCGTACTCCATTCATGGAAAATTTAGTTATATGGCATTAATAATAACCGAAAAACAGTCATTTTGAATACCCTTATTGCTGTCTGATATTTCCGATAGGCTTGCAATAAAGGGGTGGTATGTTTGAATCCCATCGAAATCGGCAATCGGATACAGGAGTTACGCAAGAAGAAATATCGTAACCGCACTGAGTTTGCAGAAGCCTTGCAAACCTCTGAAGGTAATGTGAAACGTATAGAAAACGGTCTTGGTCTACCCAGCATCGATCTGTTGGTGAGAAGCTCGATTCTGTTAAATGTGTCTACAGATGTGATACTGTTTGGGCATGATGCCTCACCATCGGAAAAAGACTGGGAGAGTTTGAATCGTATTTATCGAACCCTTAGTGAACCCGGACGCAAAACCCTAAACAATATCGGGCAAGAACTTCTATCACTGGAATCCACCCTGAAGCCCGACAGACAGTAAGTATTTCCTTTCTTTCTCAGGTTCCGAAAGCCTTATCAGGTCAAAAAATTGCACAAAATTTTCCCCAGTTCCACAATAAAGAATACAAGGGGGGTACCAAGCGTTTCATGCCCCACCCGGTTTCATATGGACTGTGATCTACTGTTCGTCAGTAGGTTGCAGTCCTTTTTTTGTTTGGTCGTCTGGGTAATACGACAGCGACAGGGAAGGTGAGAGGCTTCCATCACTGAAAGGAGGTGGTTCATATAATCGAGGCATTGTTGTTTAGAAAGACTGCCCGGATTACAGTGTGCTGATTGTCATGACGTATCGCAGTAGACAAAATCTTGCAAAGTGAGGGAATGAGCATGGATGTAAAGCTCTATGTAGCCAATCTGGCGAAGTACAACGAAGGGATTCTGGGTGAGGATGAAGAATACGCCATCCACGATTACGAAGCACCTTTTCGTCTTGGCGAGTATTCCGACGTATATGCAACCAATGAAATCGCCGCTGTCTTAAGCCGCTACGACAGCAGGGTTGTTGTTACCCTCTCTGAATGCATGGACGATGTAGATGACGTTGTGAGGCTGTTGGAGAGCGGTGACTACAGCCTGTATTTTGACGTGGACAATTTACTCGATGTCGCGGCGGATATGGTAGATGGAGGTTACTTTGGCCCGATTCCCCCATCCTTATCCTGCTACATTGATTACGAAAAGATTGCGAGAGATTTGAAGATGGACGGATGGTACATGCATTATGACCTAAAGGTTGCCGTTCGTCCTCACCCATGAATCCCTGAAGCTAAATTTTCTCTTAACTCTCAAATGAATAATTGCGATCAAGCCTGCCTGTGTCAAAGCGGGTTATTTGTCGTTGTCACGCAGTAGCATCGCCAATACCGCGGTTATCTGCAATGAAAGGAGGTGAAACACGCCTATGAGAGAGTTGTTAAAAAGGCTGGAGTTGAAACATGCAGATTTGCTCATACGTGAAAGAATGCTACGAAACAGCGATACCTACCATCCCCTCATTGCTCGTAATCTAAAGCAGATTCGCAGTCAAATTAAGAGCCTGCAAATCCAGATCGATATGATTGACGTTCTGCGATCCATTGAGAATGAGTTCACCAGAGAAAGGAATGATTCAAGTGCAACAAAAAAAACTGAAGCTGTCGGACGACAATCTTCCGGTGTTGTTGAACCGTTTGGCTCACAACGATGATATTCGTATGGCCGGACATGTCTTGCAGTCGTACATTATCCGCTACAGGAAGATTGATTGCGATTCTGTTATCAGCCCTATAAAGAAGTACCCGCACAAACTCTTTCAGCATCATTTGAAAAAGCTACAGCAAACCTAGATGACTCATCTGCATGCAATTATCACGCAGATGGGTCATTTTTTCATTTCAGCTATTGAAGGGAGGTGAAGATCAATGCGCAGGAAAGTGGACTTGTACGAACAACGAAACTGGCTGTTGGCGGCATTGCGCCATTTGAGAGGAATCAAGCAGATGCGTCCTGATTGGGGACGGTTATATGCGCGTACCCTTTCACGACTGGTTCTCATAGAAATGCAGATTGAACAGATCGAAAAACAAAAAAAGATGTGATCCAAGATAGGAATCACACCTAATTAACTTTGCTGATTGTATTGTACAGGATTTCACTTCACAAGCACAAGGAGGGCGGCGCCGCTCTCCTTATTTCATTATATGGAGGAAAAAGCATGACAGATAAATACATCGCTCAAGCAACACTATCGACAGTACTGGCCCAAATCATACAGGAGAAACCAGAAGGTAGAATCGTCAATGAATTGATGACACGCTTCCCTACCCTGCCCGCTCTGCTAGACGCCACAGAAGACGAACTGAGAGCCGTTTCTGGTATCGGGGTGGTCAAGGCCCGGCAAATCATTTCTGCATTGGATATGGCTCGCTCCATATGCTTACGAGCGACCTTCCCATCAATTGTCCGATCTGCAAGAGACATTTTCAATCATCTCAGGGTAGAAATGCAGTATCTCCCCAAAGAGCATTTTGTGGTCGTTGGACTGGATAACAAAATACGGACTCTTTTCTGGGAGATAGTCGCAGTCGGATCGTTGGATGCGGCAATCATTCATCCACGAGAAGCGTTCCGCCCCGTGTTGAATAGGAACTCAGATGCAGTGATCTTTGTTCACAATCATCCCTCTGGCGATCCAACCCCATCCAAAGAGGACATCGAAATAACCAAAAGACTACGACAGGCAGGAGAAATTCTGGATGTCCGGGTTATCGATCACATTATTGTTGGATTCGAGACATATTGCTCTTTAGCCGAACAAGGGCATCTATAACATACAGGAGGCCAAAGCTATGATAAATCAACCTTTCACGAGCAAACCGCATCATCAACATATCCTGAAAGAAACACAGCTAGTCGATGCCTTTCACACTCTGATGACGCAGGTTTCCCATCCTCAACAGCTTACTACGCTTTCCGACAAGGATATCCAACGTATCGCAGGCAATAACGCTACCGCGACGAAACAATTGCGGGCTACCCTACATCTTGCTCATCTCCTTGCCGTTCCACAAAAACGACATCATGTTACTGTTCGTCATCCTAGAGATATTGTCCAGTATTGCAGAGACAACATTGCGACTATCGGCGAGAGAAACACGTTCCTAATCGGGTTAAATACCAAGAACATGATCACGACAACCATGTGTATTGCCGACGAAACGATGCAGTGCCTTACTGCCTATCAGCGGGCTGTATTCCGTCATCTGATCATCCATAAGTGTGCATCGGGTATTTTAGTTCACATGCTTAGTGCTGGCGACATCAATCCATCTCAGGAGGAAGTAAGCTTGGTTAAGCAGATAATAGCGGCGGCTGATGTAATTGGCATCTCGCTTTTAGATGCAATAGTAATCACAGAAGTTAAGTACCTTAGCTTCAAGGAAAGCGGATGGATTTAGTCGTTAGGAAATCAGATTATTATTTCTAAGCGCTATCACTACCATGACTGTCCCCAGCTAGCATTTAAAAGCTTGGGACAGTCATTCTTAAATGATGAGCTTTGTCTCATCGAAGTTCATCCTGCCTTTCTTCATGAAGTTTGGACAGGAAATTCCCCATCCTAACGCATCGAGGCATACATGAATATTTTGTGGTTTGCGTTTCAAAACTGGCGAGAACTTTTCCGTCTTGCCAAATCTCCATGTTCCCGACCTCCAAGCATCTAGTACTAGCTTTAAATGACCAAATTGTACTTTTATAAAAAGGTGAGGCGATGAGTTCAACCATTCCTTCAGTTCATCCTGTACCACTTGTTGGAGATCGATCAGGGGGTGCTTAAACGCGGAATGACGTTTAAGTTCTCGCTTCTGTTTGTCATCTAACATCTTGTACCCCTCAAAAAACGTTTTACTTGTTTTTAGACGCTTCTTGATAGCTGTCCGATTGTCGATTTTATCTGTATCCACCAGCAAAAGTTGGCTCATAATGTCATTTCTGCTATTTAGGAAGAAATCGGCGACTGCTGGGCGTTGGTTTTTCTTATATTTTGTCGTCCGTTCGATCCTGACCAGTTTCTTATGTATTCCCCGTTGTTTACCCTTGTTATATACCTTAACTTGTTGACCCTTACGAGATCCAAAGTAATAAGTCTCCCCCTTTTCCTTATAATCCAAGGCTTTTCGCTTATATGGAACATGGAGACGCTTCACAACATCTTCTACTGTGCGGTCAGGTAGATCGACCTTCTCATCAAACTTCCCTACGTGCACGCCTGAGTAATCTCCAACTATAAAGCCGATCAAATCCAGAACCTGGGCGGGGCTGTATTTATTCTTGTGAGGATTCAATCTGATGATAGTTTGTGAAATATCAGGACTAAGCGGTGCCCAAAAAATCGTAAATCGCCTGTGCTTTAGACAGTAACGATACCTTCTGTCTGCATCTGCAAGGCCGAACATTGCGGGCCTCACAAGCATGAAAAACTCTGGTGTAATACTCCTGTCCGTATAAAAGGTAATCCCATCATAGGGGCATGGACTCGTCTTCATTTTTGGGGAAAGCAAGCGGCGCAGACCCTTGTGTTTCTTTAGCACTGAGTCCAGCTTGTCCATGCAGAATTCGTAAACCATGGCAGAACCTCCGATGTATTTTTGTACTCCGAAGCCTTGTGGCTGTAAGGCTGAATCCACTTTGTCTGTACAAAATGAGGGGTAGTTACTACAAATCGCCTCTAACCCTTGCTGTGACTGGTCTTGACCCCCTTTTTGATGTATCGTCTTTAGTTCTTGGCATCGCGATCGCCTAAACGTTTGTCAAAAAAACAAATATAATTTATTTGAAAGTAAATTTGTATCTACTTTATCATCATGCTATAATCCCTGTAAAGAACCTATTTGGGAGGACAAAAGTATGCCAAAACAAACTGTACAGGATTTTCAATTGCTCATTCTTGCTTCAATGAACCTCGGACAAAGGGTCAGGTTCATCAGAGAGTTAATGTGCAATCTTTTCGGGAAAACAAAATACTCTACCAACTCTCTTTCAAAGGCAATTGGGGTTACTCCTCAGACTCTTACCGCTATCGAAAGAGGAGACTCTCAAAATCCATCATTTAATGTAATTCACTGTCTTGCCAAGGCGTTTCATGTGAAAGTAGAGGTATTCACTGATGAGTACTACCAGACACAGCCTATTCAACCTTTTACAATTGGATTTACTGAGGAAGATGAAGTGCTGGATCTTGATTGGGAAAAAGATGATAACGACATCGGCAATTTAACAGATACTCTTCAACAAAACGCACAATTGGGCATCTACATCACCCAGCATTTTGCCCAAGGTGAAACACGTATTATTACCAGCCACCTGACAAGAAACAATATTGAGCCAACACGATTGGTTGAAACATTGTGCCGAATCAGCACGGAGTTATTGATTTTAGACCAGGCATCTTCACCTAGTAGACACATCCAGTTCTCTGAGCTGACTAACAATCCATACAATGTTGCTGTAGAGCAGTACCACTCCTTTTTAGCTAACCCTCATGATTATCCAAAAGGGAAAACAGAATATTGGAATAACCTTATTGCTGACTTTAATGAACACGCAAAACAGTATCAAAAGCAAAAGGAAACTGTCTGAACACAATTTGTTTATTAATTGTCCTAGATCTGATCTCATTGTAGATCGGGTCTTTTTTGTTTTTATACACCAATAAAGGAGGTGGTTATTAGATCGAGTCTCGGTAAGGAAGCATTGTATACGACTAACGGAAAGGAGCATCCACAATGAACATAGTCACCTATCTGCGCGTGTCATCCAAAATGCAATCCGAACGCGAACTGTCCATCCCCGCTCAACGAGAAGCAATCCAACGATATGCCGATCAAAAGGGATGGATCATCGTCGACGAATTCGTCGACGAAAGCAAATCCGCAAAGACCGCAGATCGCCCCGCCTTCCAGCGTATGATCGCCAAAGCCAAACAGCCGCAGAAAGATTTCAAGGCCATCGTCGTCCACAAGTTCGACCGTTTTAGCCGCAGTCGGGAAGATCATATCATCTACAAAGCCCTGCTCAGGAAACTTGGTATTTTTGTGTACTCGGCGACAGAACAAACAGAACCCGACACTCCACATGGCATGTTGCTGGAAGGCATGCTAGAGACGATCAGTGAGTATTATCGCCTGAACCTCAAGAATGAAACATTGAAGGGATTGAAGGAAAACGCATCGCGAGGATTTCATTGCGGTGGTCGTATTCCATTCGGCTATCGCACCATCGTCGTCGATGGACATGTTACGCTAATCCCCGGCGAACGACATGAAGTGGAGGCCGTACAACTCATCTTCAAGCTGGCGACAGAAGGAATGGGCGGCAAAAAGATCGCACGCATCCTGAATGAATGCAACCTCGCGAATGCAAATGATCGTCGCTGGAGTCCATCGTCAGTCCTCTCCATCCTGAGCAACCAAGTTTATCTCGGTCATCGCATCTGGAACAAACGCACCAAAGGCATGACGCAGTTCAAGGATGAAGATGAATGGATTATCACACCCAACTGTCACCCTCCCCTCATCAGTCAACAGCAATGGGACGCCGCGCAGACAGAACTGCAACAACGAAAGAAAAACAAATAACGCCACACGTAGTCCTCAAGGCAGGTATCGCTCACATCGAGCATACCTGCCTTTTTTGCGTTTTCAGGACTAAAAACACAACCACAAAGGAGATGTATCCACATGAAAGTTGTCATCTACGCTCGCGTATCAACCGATAATCAGGCAGAAAAAGAACTGTCCATTCCCGCTCAGCTGAAGGCGATCCACAAGTTCTGCCAAGAGAAAGGATGGCTGATCGTCGGCGAATATCTCGAAAAAGGCAAATCTGCAAAGTCAGACGACCGCCCAGAGTTCCAGAAGATGATTGCGATGGCGAAACGTCCGAATCGTCATTTTGATGCCATCATCGTCCACAAGTTTGACCGTTTCTCGCGTAAACGCGAAGATCACATCATCTACAAAGCATTACTACAAAAACTCGGCGTAAAGGTTGTATCTGCAACGGAACAAACCGATCCTGAGACACCGCACGGAATGTTGCTTGAGGGGGTACTAGAATTGATTTCAGAATTTTTCAACGTCAACCTCGCCGCTGAAGTGAAAAAAGGCATGTCTCAGAACGCCAAACAAGGCTACAGTAACGGCGGTAATGCCCCATATGGCTATCGGACAGAACATATCGCACTCAGCGCAAACAAAACGAAAACTGTATGGGTGCTCGGCCCTCGTGAAGAAGTAGATACGATCAAATGGATTTTCAACCAGTACGCTCAGGAAGGTCTAGGATACAAAGCAATTGCTACTATGCTTAATCAGAAAGGCGTACCTACCCTGAAAGGCGGCAAATGGTCGGCAAGCACGATCCGCGCAATCATCTTCAATGAATCCTACATCGGGCGCAGAGTATGGAACAAACAGGACTACCAGACAAAAGGCAAGAAATGGAAGGATCGCTCTGAATGGATCATCACGGAGAACGCCCATCCGTCGATCATCGCAAAAGACCTGTTCGAAAGATGCCAAGAGATGGCGAAGAAGCGTCACAACGGCGGCGGGCAAGTGCATAACCCATTTCAGATCAAACCGTACTCCCCTTTCTGGTTGCGCGGCATCATGTACTGCGACAGATGCGGAAGCAAAATGGTCGGCAATTCATCGTCAACGCACAAAAAGAATGGCGGCCAGAAATACTACATCTGCGGAGGCTATCAACGGCATGGTAAGGACTATTGCAGTTATGTCGGATGGAGAAAAGAACGCGTGGAAGAGATCGTATCGATGAAGCTCAGAAATGCCTTACTCCGTCTTTCACTCGATGATCATTTTGAGGAAGAAATCCATCGTCATCACGCAGAACAAAACAAGCATGTCTACATGAAGTTGTCAGACTTGGAGACAGAAATCACGTTCCTGAAAAAGCGCATCGAAGTCATCGAGAAAGATATAGCATCAGGCAAAGCAAAGCCTTACTACATCGACATGGTAAACGAAATGCGGCAGGAGCTTCTTGAAAAAGATACGGAGTACTCCAGCCTATCAGCTACGATACAGTCGGTCACCATACCTGAATACTACATCGATTCTGTCAAATACGACATGAAGACGCTGATCAGCCTGCTTGATAATGAAGATTCAAGCCCGCAGATGATTTACCAAGTTGCAAGCAAATACTTGTCGCGGGTGGTTATTCAACGCGAGACGAAGGTCTTGCATATGATATTGCAGTTCAAGACGGGCGATATCACTTTGTACGAGAAGACCTTGGTTGCTGAGTTTACTGTCGTGAAATAACAAACTCAAGTCTTTTTTGCACAGGGGGTATCTCTCTCCAAAGTGCCCCCTGCGCATCCCAAATCATCGTCTTTCTTCTTTACTGATTCCCCTAAAATCCGCCCAAAATCTCTCAGAACGGTGTGCTCACCGACTCGAATAACATCAGATCTAACCCGCTATACATTGACTCCCTAACAAAAACACTTGATATGACGCAATTCCCAAATCTCAATGAATAGCGAACCTTCCCCATAAACGAAAAAAAGCCACCTCTACAGGTGACATCACTGATATGTATTGGTGGAGGCGGGGGGATTCGAACCCCCGTCCGAAAACAGCGATACATGAGCATCTCCGAGCGCAGTCACTCATTTAAATTTCGGTGGTGGATTCGCGGAGTGACGCGCTGACCCAACACCTAGCCTGATTGATCTTCTTCCTTCGGCTCCAGGCGGAAGCCTCCGGCGTATCCCACTAAAGTTGAGCGCTAGTCATGCCACATGGGCGATGGAATGGTAGCGCCTCACTGGTTATTAAGCAGCGAGAGAAAGTTGTTTGTTGCCAGTTAATGGCGTTCCGCGTTGTTGACGAGGTCCGCAGCCCCCCGGCTCGCTTCTCATGCTCTACCATCCCCGTCGAATCCAGAACGCCCCCAAGGTATAAGAGGTTGGGAAAGGTGACAAAAAGTCTAGGTGAAGAAAAGGACTAACCGTTCCACACCTAGACTGTGTTGTTAACAGTGTGTACTGCTTGCTGCCTATTAAATATAGCACATCGGGCAACCAAAACTCAACGTTGATTCTTTGCCAAGCTTGCCAGAGTGCACCATTTGCGCCAAACCGCTCTCAAAAAGCGTAGTTGCATGGCATTACAGCTTTATACCTTTTGCCGTTCGCGCAGGGCACGTTCCACTTCACGCGCAGCGTCCTTTTTCTTGAGGTCTTCGCGCTTGTCGTAGTTCTTTTTCCCTTTGACGAGAGCCAGCTCGACCTTGGCCCAGCCGCCCTTCAAATAAATGCTGAGCGGGACCAGCGAGTACCCTCTTTCTCGGATCAAGCCGTTTAGCTTGAGGATTTCCAAGCGTCCCATCAAAAGCTTGCGGGTTCGCTCCGGCTCATGGTTGAAACGGTTACCCTGTTCATACGGACTGATGTGTACGTTGTACAAGAGCAATTCGCCATCCTGCACGCGAGCGAAGCTATCCTTTAGCTGGACACGAGCAGCTCGCACTGATTTGATCTCTGTACCGGTCAGGGCAATGCCTGCTTCGAATACTTGCTCGATGTGGTAATCGTGGCGTGCTTTTCGGTTTTGGGCAACTGTCTTGGTTCCGGCCTTATCTTTTGACATGGAGATCACCTCACTTGTTCGTACTGCGTTTCGTATCAGTTAGTCTAGCAAATTTTTCTCGTTGTGACAAGACTTTTGCCGGGAAGCAATTGCATTCCGGGTACTTTCCGTGGCCCCAGTGAAGAAGAGCCCCCTTACACAAATGTTTAACGACGCTTCCGCTTCGCTTGGCTGGCTACATTCTTCCGAGTCTTTTTCTTTGACCGGACAAGATCTTCCCAGAATCCCTTCTGGCGCGTCGTTGGCGTATCTCCTTCGCTAGTGCCAAGTGGTACGACATCCTCACTTCCAGGTGTAGCACCTGCACTTGCTCCTGCACGACGAGGCGGTTTATTCCCTTCGTTTTTACGACGATCCTTGTATTTCTGGCGGACGGCCGCTGGGTGCGCCTTGTCCTTCTGACGATCTGGACGATCTGAACGGGAGTGATCCGGCTTTTTGCCACGCGTAGGCTTGCGGTCTCCCCCTCGTCCGTCGATGACGCGCGGAGTACGCTCGCGGCTGCCACGGAAGCCTGCTGCTTTCGTCATGCCGACGATCTCGAAGTCGATGGTACGCTCATCCACGTTGACACTTGCCACGCGAACCTGCACGACATCCCCGATGCGGTACTGCTTGCCTGTCCGCTCTCCAACAAGTGCAAACATCTTCTCATGGTAATGGTAGTAGTCATCTGTCAAAAAGCTGACGTGAACGAGACCCTCAATGGTGTTCGGCAGCTCGACGAAAATCCCGAACGAAGTGACACTGGAAATGACGCCTTCGAATTCCTCGCCTACACGCTCAAGCATGAACTCTGCTTTTTTCAGGTCATCTGTTTCTCGCTCCGCATCTACAGCCAAACGCTCGCGCTGCGAAGCGTGCTGTGCAATCTCGGGTATTTGCTCTGCCCAATACGCGATCCGTTTTTCCGACAATTGCTCGCCCTGCTCGATCCAATCGCGGATACGGCGATGGACGATGAGGTCGGGATAGCGGCGAATCGGGGACGTGAAGTGCGTGTAAAACTCGGTAGACAAGCCGTAGTGTCCGAGGCTTTCCGCGTCATAACGCGCTTGCTTCATCGAACGCAGCATTACGGTACTGATAATAATCTCTTCCGGAGTCCCTTTCACTTCTTCCAGCAGTTGTTGCAATGCCCGCGGGTGAACGGAATTCCCTTTTCCTCTAATGGAGTACCCGAAATTGGTGATGAACTCCATGAAAGCCATGAGCTTTTCACTATTTGGATCTTCGTGGACCCGGTACATAAACGGCTGCTTCATCCAGTGGAAATGCTCCGCTACGGTTTCGTTTGCAGCCAGCATGAACTCCTCGATAATTTGCTCCGCGATGGAGCGCGTACGGAAGCCGATATCTGTCGGAGTTCCTTCTTCATTCACATAAATCTTCGCTTCACGGAAATCGAAATCAATTGCACCGCGCTGCATCCGTTTGGCACGCAGCTTCAAAGCCAACTGCTCCATCTCCTGGAACATCGGCACCAACGCGCTGTACTTTTCGATCAGTGCTTCGTCTTTATCTTCCAGGATGCTGCGTACATCTGCATAGGTCATCCGTTCATCCGTACGAATCACACTGAGAAAGAGATCGTACTTCACCGGGTTTGCGTTTTGGTCCATCTCCATGTCGCAGGAAATCGTCAGGCGATCTACCTGTGGATTGAGACTGCAAATCCCGTTGGACAAGCGATGTGGCAGCATCGGGATGACACGGTCAACCAGATAGACGCTGGTGCCGCGACGGTACGCTTCATTATCTAGCTGTGATTTCTCACGCACGTAATAACTGACGTCGGCGATATGCACGCCCAGACGCACATTCCCGTTTGGCAGCTTCTCCAAGGAAACGGCATCATCCAAGTCCTTGGCATCTGCGCCGTCAATCGTCACCATCATCCGATCACGCAAATCGCGACGTCCGCGAATCTCCTCTTCGGAAATGGCGTCTGGCGCTGCTTCTGCCTCTGCCAATACATCCTCAGGAAACGCCTCCGGCAGCCCGAACTTGCGGATAATAGACAAGATGTCGACTCCTGGATCGTTCTTATGTCCCAGAATCTCGACAACCTCTCCCTCCGGATTGACTCGTCCCTCTGGGTAACGAACGATATTGACGACTACCTTGTGACCGTCTACCGCCCCATTGTAAGCATTTTTGGGGATAAAGACTTCTTTGCCGATCCGCTTCTCGTCCGGGATGACAAAAGCGTAGTGCTGTTCATCCTTGAACGTACCCACCACTTGCTTGATTCCACGCTCTACGACACGAATAATGCGCCCTTCCAGACGATTTCCGCCTGCTTCCTTTTCTACACGCACGAAGACGGTATCTCCGTGGAGCGCACCATTCATGTCATTCGCATGTACATAAACATCTTCCATGCCCGGTGTCTCTTGAATAACAAAGCCAAAACCTTTCGGATGGCTCTGCAACCGTCCGCGCACCAAATTCATTTTCTCCGGCACGCCATAACGATTGGCTCTCGTACGAATTACCTCTCCACTTGCTTCCAGCGCATTGAGGGTCTTCACTAATTCCTTAAAAGTAGCGGAATCTGCAATCCCGAATGCTTCCTCTAGTTCCTTTACCGTCATCGGGTGGTATGCTTGCTCCCGCATAAACGCTAGGATATCTTGTTCATTCATTCACAAACCTCCTTTTCGCGTGGCTTTGCCGCGCTTTTCCATTTATTCTTTTACTATGTAGTATTCACCGTTCGCACACGTCGCAATCGGAATAGAGAAAAAGACAGCAAGTCGCACTCGCTGTCTTTCGGCCATACGTCTATTACGCTCCTGTTTTTAAGAAATAACCAAGCAAAATCGCAAAGATCATGAAACCAATTGCGAATGCAACAGTCAGCTTCCCTAAAAGTGCGTCAATCCCACGAGCTTTTTGTTTGCCCATCAGTTGCTCAGCACCACCGCCGATCGCACCCGAGAGACCGGCACTTTTTCCAGATTGCAGCAAAACGACGATAATTAAGCCAATACTTGCGATCACAAGTAAAATTTTAGCAGCCAATGCCATCTTCATTCACCTCAAAACGTATTTCCAAGGCGGTAAAAACACCCCGATCGAAGCCTGCTCACAAGGAGCAACTGCGTTTACTCTACCGAGGACTTCTCTTGGATGAGCGACCAGTAAATAACCAATGTAACTACTTTATCATACTTGAATGCTATCAGCAACCCGCCAACCCTTCCATTATATATGACAATTTCAATGAAATAATATTCACGTAGTTAAGGTAGAATATAGCTGAGTACGGACTGTATAAAAAGGAAAATTGTGTACTTTCTTTGTCGGTTTGGCAGTCTCCTTGCAACTGTCAAGATTTTGCCGTAAAATTGCAGTTGTACCTTTATAATTTGCTTTGGGAGGTCTTTGTCAGATGGCTGGGTCCAACAAAAAAGACATGAATCAAAACGACGTAATTGATTCCGCGAAGGCCTTTTTTACTTCGTTTGGTATCTTGTTTCTAGTTTTTCTCATTGCACTCGTAGGATCGATTATTTTCCCACCACAACATGGCGGAGAGGCACAAGGCAATGGTGGAGCACCTACTGCAAACATTGACGCTGCTGCTATTTTCAAACAAAACTGCGCTTCCTGTCACGGTCAAAACCTGGAAGGGATCATGGGTCCGAACCTGACTAAAGTCGGGGCAACTCACAGCGCTGATGACATCGCCAAGATCATTAAAGATGGTAAACCACCTGCAATGCCTGGCGGAATTATTAAAAAGCAACCAGAAATTCAAGCGGTTGCACAATGGCTGTCTGAACACAAATAAGTACATAGATAGCTATATGGGAGAAACACCGAAGACTCGTCCTCTTTGGTGTTTTCTTTTGTTAGAGGGAGGTTTCACATGCAAACGTCAATCGAGATCGAATCTTTGGGCAAGCAAATCAATTCTCCCTCGGGTCATTGGCTGTTTCGTGACCTAAACGCCCAAATCACAGAACCTACCATAATCGGAATCGTAGGAAAATCAGGCCAAGGAAAGAGTACTCTACTCCGGATTCTAGGCCGCCTCCTCTCACCTGACACGGGTATGATTATCTTGAATAAAAAAGAGATGACGCTCTGGGAGCCAGCGCTTTGGCGAATGAAAATGAGCTACGTCGCCCAGCAGGCCGTCATGCTTCCCGGCAGTGTCGAAGATAATTTGCGCACGGTAAGCACGCTGCATCAGCGTCCATTTGATCAGAAGCGTGCACGTGAGCTGCTCGAACAGCTTTACCTGGAAAATCTGGATTGGTCTAAACCTGCCCAGCAGTTGTCTGGCGGCGAAAAGCAGCGGCTCGCTCTTGTCCGTACTCTGCTGCTAGAGCCTGCTGTTTTACTATTAGATGAAGTAACAGCTTCTCTCGATGCCTTGAGCAAACAAGCGGCTGAACGCCTCCTCGTCGATCTGCACACCCGAACCGGCACGACCTTGCTTTGGGTCACGCACGACCTGGAGGAGGCCCGCTACGCCTGCAAACGCATCTGGTTTCTGGCAAATCACAGGCTACTAGAGGATGCCCCGAGCGAATGCTTTTTCACAGCACCGCAATCAGCAGAGGCAAAAGACTTTTTGCACAATCAGAGCCCTCTGGTCCCTGCCACCGAGGAGGCTACTTCATGACTTATACTTCTATGTGGTTTGCTTTTGCCTTTGTCCTGATTGCCCTGCTGCTTTCTGTTTGGCAAAAGCTCGGATTAGAAAAAGAAATCGCGGTAGGTACCATTCGTTCTACGCTCCAACTGCTTGCGATCGGATACGTTTTGCAATTTGTCTTCCATTCCGATAGCGTTGTATTCATTCTGCTTCTGATTGTCATGATGATCTCGGTAGCCTCCTGGAACGCTGCAAGCCGAGGCAAAAACTTGCCCGGAATCTTTTGGCGGATCGTGATTTCCCTCGCGATTACGGAGCTGATTACCATGGGGCTGCTACTCATACTCGGACTCGTTTCCCCTACCCCGCAGTACCTGATCCCAATGAGCGGCATGATTATCGGCAGCTCGATGATCGTATCCAGTCTCTTTCTCACTCATATGAACCGCGAAACAGAAATGGCCAAAGGCGAGATTGAAACACTTCTTAGCCTAGGAGCTACGCCCCGTCAAGCGGTTCAGGGAGTTCTGAAGCGCGCTGTCAAAGCAAGCATGATCCCTACCTTTGACACCATGAAAACGATCGGACTCGTACAGCTTCCCGGCATGATGACGGGCATGATTGTCGCCGGTGCTAGCCCGATTGAAGCCGTACGTTACCAAATTCTTATCATGCTCAGCTTTTCTTCTTCTGCGGCCATTTCTGCTGTCTTGATCAGCCTGCTCAGCTACCCGCTCTGGTTTACCAAAGACGCGATGCTCCGCTAATAAATGCTTGAACCATCGACTGTCGGTTTTTTTCCGGCAGTTTTTTTTCATCTTTTGTAATGAAACCATGTGTTGGTCGTCAAATTACAAGTAGAAAGAGCAAAGGTGGTTCAGCTATGGACAAAAACGACATCATTGAACAATGGTTTCTGCGCTATAGCGATGATATCTACAAGTTCCTTGTCTACTACACCGGGAACAAAGACGTAGATGATCTCGTACAGGATGTGTTCCTCAAGGCGCTCCGGTCATTGGACTCGTTCGAAGGCAGGTCCCAGCCCAAAACATGGCTGTTAACCATTGCCCGTCATACCGCAATAGATCACGGTCGAAAAAAACGACTGCGCAGCTGGCTGCCTGACAAGTGGCTTACCCATTTGCAGTCCGAAGAGAAAACACCCGAGGAGATCTTGCATCTTCACGAGGAGCAGCAATCCCTGTATCAAGCCATGCAGCATGTCAAACCCGCTTATCGAGAAGTCTTGATCCTTCGCGGAATCAAAGGACTGTCGCCAAAAGAAACCGCAGAGATTTTGCATTGGTCGGAAAACAAGGTAAATGTAACTCTCCACCGCGCCATGAAGGCTGTCAGGGAAAAGCTGGAGGAGGAAAAAAAGGAGATGATTGGGAATGCCATATAAAACAGACGATCAGCTTCTAGATGAAATGAAAGGACTGCCCGATATGAAAATGAAGCCCGGAAAAAAACAACAAATCGTAACGGCCATCCGCCAAACCGATGCAAAGAAACCAGATGGTTCTGTCTCCTTTCGCCGCTTTTCTACTTTCGGTAAAGGTGTCGCCATCTGTTCCGTTCTGCTGGCTGCCGTCTGGATGGGTTCATCCCTTTTCAACCAGAATCAGCCAAACGCACTACCTGGATCGCTGCCACAAACAACAGCACCAGGTTCTGGTTCTACGACTGCTTCTACAGGGAATGGCTCAAATCATAGTGGCAGCACCCAACCAACACAAGTCATCCCACAAGGAGAGGAGCTTTTATCCCTCATCCGTAAGCAAGCTGAAAAAGGAATGGTCATTAACGCTCCATACACTGTAGAAACTATTGTCTTTGAGCAGGTGGAAAAAGATTGGGGTGCTCCTGATCGCACAGACGATGCCAATGGACTTATTTACGCGACCTATAACAGCAAAGGAATTGTTTTAGGCTACAACAAAGGCATGCAGCTTGTTGACATCCGGTCCGTTGATCCACGCCTTCAACAAGCCACACTGTCCGATGTCGAAAAGAAGTGGGGCAATCCAAGCCGTGTCAGTGAATTTGGCGGCCAGACGATCTATACCTACGACGTCACAAACAAATACCAGGTCAAGTTTATTTTTCAAGGTACCAAGAGCACAGGTGGCAACGATCTGAAGCTCGTACGCTACAATGTGTACTACCCGCAAGGCAACAAAAACCTGATGCTCTACGGAAGCAATGTGGAGCTCATGCAGAACATTCGCGACCTCGCTAAAAACGGGCAAACACTCGGCAGCTCTTCTCGGGTGGAAAAGGATGTTTTTGATGAGATTGAAAAAGTGTGGGGCAAACCTGATATCGTCTCCTTCGTAAACGGAATTAGTTATAACACCTATCGCGATCGAAATCTTGTCTTTGGTTTTAACAAAGGAATGCAGATCGTCGACATCCGTTCGTATGATCCGCGACTGCAATCCATCTCACTTGCAGAAGTACAAGATGCGCTCGGTAAACCACAAAGCGTTACGACTGCCGGTGGCCAAACGATTTACACCTACAAAGTAACCGACAAGTATGAGCTGAAAATCATCTTCTCTGGTGTGATGGGTAAGAAACCAAGCACGCTCTATATCGACCATGTAAATGTTTACTACCCACGCGGTACCATCAATAATATGGCTGGATAATCATAGAAACTATTTCAGGCAAGCTGATCTCCCCTAACAAAAAAGAAGACGAGGCACATGCCCACGTCTTCTTTTTCATTTCATTTATTTTCCGATGATGTAGCCTTCCAGCTCATCCAATACTTTGTTCGCTGCGATTACGCCGCCAGATGTGTTCCAGATCGTGTCGTCAACTTTGAACGCTTTGTTGTTCTTCACTACGTTCAGGTTTTTCCAAAGAGAATCGTTGGTCCATTCTTGTTCCAGTTTGGACGCTTCCCCTTTTCCTGTCTCATAAGTGAAGTAGAACATGATGTCGCCATCCATTTCTGGAATGCGCTCTTTGGTTACTTCTGCTGCGAAATCGTTTTTATCTTGGGAAGCTGGACGGGCCAGGCCAAGATCTTGGAAGATTGCGCCAGTGAAGGTGTTCTTATAGTAAATGCGTACTTTACCAGGCATGAAACGCACAACAGATACTTGTGTTTTTAGCTTGTCGCCAGCTTTTGCTTTGAAATCTTCCACACGTTTATTCCAATCTGCGAGAACTTTTTCTCCCTCAGCCTTTTTGTTAATGGCCTCAGCATACAACTCGAAGTTGGCTTTCCAGTCGCCGCGCGGTTCTTCTACGAAAACAGTAGGAGCAATAGCAGTCAGTTGCTGGTAAATTTTTTCATGACGGAATTTCATCCCCAAAATCAGGTCTGGTTTCAGAGCAGCGATTGCTTCGAGGTTTGGTTGACCTTCTGTACCGACTGACTTGGTACCTTCCAGGAAAGATTTCGTGAAATCATAAAATTGGGTAGGATCATTGGCCGCACCTACAGCGCCTACTGGTTTCACGCCCAAAGCCATCAACGTTTCGATACCTTGGTTGGTCAGCATGACGATACGCTGCGGTGTTCCTTTGATTGTCGTTTCACCCATTGCATGCTTAACTGTATAAGATTGTTCAGAACCACCTGTATTGCCAGCAGCTTGGTCAGCAGGCTTTTGTTCTGCGGGCTTTTGTTCGCTAGCTTGATTGCCGCCACAACCAGTGACAATCAGCAAAAGCGCCATCAAAACAGCAAAGAACACTTTACCGCCTGCGGTCCGATTCGTACGAGAAAACATGATGAGAGGACCCCTTTCAAATCTCTATGTAATGAGAATCTAAATCAATGACAATGATTATCGTACAATCCTGCCTGTCAGAAGTCAACAAAATAATTGATAATGACTCTCAACATCATTGACACATCCCTACCCTGCATCTAAACTTATTTAGAGAACATATACGTGTGTACCATCAAAGCAAATAGATAGATAAGGATGTAGCCTTCATGAACGCTTTGCTAAAAAGCAGCTTTGGTAAAATAGCAGGAGTGGCAATCGCTATTCTGCTTCTGACTTATCTCAGTTATGCCAGTCTGATTTTTGGTGTCATTGATACTAGTTGGCAAACTGCGATTGATGCTTATACAAATTTTAATGGTACGAATGAGCATATTGTGATTAAGGAAGTACGAGTGCCTCGTGTATTAAACGCACTTACGGTAGGCTTCTGCCTCGGTCTAGCCGGTACCTTGCTCCAATCTTTGACAAGAAACCCAGTTGCAGACGTCGAGCTGTTTGGACTGAATGCAGGTGCTTCTCTCTTTGTCGTTTTTGCTGTCACTTTTATTGGGATAAGCTCATTGACCCAGTTTACTTGGATTTCTTTTCTCGGAGCATCCGTTGCCGGTCTGATCGTTTATATGCTGGGGTCACTCGGCCGAGATGGATTAACCCCCGTCAAACTGGTCCTCGCCGGAGCAGCGATCACCGCCCTGGCCGCATCCATCCGCCACGGCATGATGGTCTTAAATGAAAAGGCAGCGGACGAGGTTCTGTTTTGGCTGGCTGGTTCGGTCGGTGGAAGAAAGCTCGAGTATTTGGCAACAGTCTTTCCGTACATGATTATTGCTTGGCTAGCTGCATTTGCATTAGCACGACCAATCCAAACCTTGCTCATGGGTGACGATGTAGCGAAAGGCTTGGGACAGCGTACTCTCCTCGTGAAGCTGGCTACAGGGATCGTCATCGTTCTCCTGTCCGGATGCGCTGTAGCTGTCGCAGGACCGATCGGCTTCGTCGGATTGGTCACGCCTCATCTCGCTCGCTATTTCGTTGGAATCGATACGCGCTGGGTGATGCTGTACAGCGGATTGCTCGGATCTGTTTTGCTGCTTATCGCAGACATCGGTGCACGTTTTATTGCCATGCCTGCTGAAGTACCTATTGGTGTCATGACCGCCCTGATCGGCATTCCATTCTTCATCTATGTCGCACGAAAGGGGCTTGATAAATAATGAAAGAATTTGTACCGCTTCGTTTAGGCAAGCGCTTTGCGTCCTTTCAACTACATAAGAAAACCTTGTTGTTTTCTGTGATCGGGCTCCTTTTGACCCTGTTGGTAGCCATTATCAGCCTCGGGATGGGTGAGATGAAAATCCCTTCGCTAGATGTGCTCAAGGTCCTGCTCGGGATCGGGGCTGAAGATCATGCTCTGATCGTCCAGCAGTTTCGCATGCCTCGCATCATTATCGCCATTTTGGTGGGAGCCGCCCTGGCTGTAGCTGGTGCCATTATGCAAGGCATTGTCCGCAATCCGCTGGCCTCTCCAGATATTCTAGGTGTAGCGGGAGGCGCTTCCGTTGCAGCAGTTGGCTTTTTGCTCGTGTTCGAGACAGTCAGCATCAAATGGCTCCCCCCGGTCGCTTTTCTCGGCGCAACCTTAACTACCATTCTCTTGTATGCGCTCGCCTGGAAAAAAGGCGTAACCCCGCTGCGACTAGTCATGATTGGGGTCGGGATCAAAATTGCCACTGGTGCGATCGTCACGATTCTGATTATTTTCAGCCCATTTCTTTTGCAAAATAAAGCATTGCTCTGGCTTTCCGGAAGCATTTACGGTGTGGATTGGAACGACGTTTGGATGATTATGCCATGGGTCCTTATTTTGATCCTGACTGCTGCCGTTCTCACTAGACGCGTGAACATACAACAGCTTGGTGATGATGTCGCAACAAGCCTGGGCAGCTTTCTTCAGTGGGATCGCTTCCTTTTGCTCATGATTTGTGCAGCCTTAACCGGAACGGCTGTTTCTGTAGGGGGCGATATTAGTTTTGTCGCTTTGCTGGCACCACACATTGCGAAACAATTGACCGGTCCGTCCTTTGGCAGCGCCCTGCCTGTCTCAGCATTCATCGGTGCCTTGATCGTTTTGATTGCCGATCTCGTCGCACGAATGGCGTTTTCCCCGATTGAAGTGCCGGTTGGCGTCTTTACATCGGCTGTCGGCGCTCCATTCTTCATCTTCCTGTTATATAAAAACCGAAATCGGTAGTGAAAGGAGACCTGCCCACCATGTCAGCTCTGGAAACACGTCAGTTAACCTTGTCCTATGGAGACCGCAATATTATCGAGGCTTTGGATTTACACATCCCTCGGGGGAAAATCACTGTCTTCATTGGAAGTAATGGCAGTGGCAAGTCGACCTTGCTACGCTCACTGGCTCGTCTGCTCAAACCAAAAGAAGGCGCGATTTTGCTTGAAGGCCAATCGATTGCCAAGCGCTCGACGAAAGAAGTAGCAAAACGCCTTGCTATTCTGCCACAAGGCCCTACCGCACCAGAAGGATTGACTGTTCTGCAGCTAGCCAAACAAGGACGTTATCCGTATCAAAACTGGCTCCAACAATGGTCTGAGGAAGACGAAAAAATGGTGACGAGAGCACTCGAAGCGACTCAGCTTACTTCATTGGCAAACCGCCCCGTTGATTCCCTTTCTGGCGGACAGCGGCAGCGCGCCTGGATCGCGATGACCTTGGCCCAAGGAACAGAAACGATTCTTTTGGATGAACCGACCACTTACCTCGACATGTCGCATCAGATTGAGATCTTGGATTTGTTGTTTGAATTAAATGAAACGGAGCAGCGCACGATCGTCATGGTCCTGCATGATTTGAACCTAGCCTGCCGTTACGCCCATCACATTGTGGCAGTCCACGATCAAAGTGTAGTAGCGGAAGGTGCTCCAAATAAAGTACTGACTACCGATCTGGTGCGGACGGTCTTTCACATGGATTGCCAAATTACGCAGGATCCTCTTTACGGCACACCGATGTGTATTCCTTACAGTAAAAGTCGCCTTACTGCAGCACCAGCAGAACAAAAAACAGTAGTCATGTCGTAAAAAAATCTCCATGTTAACCAGCAAAAGGACTGGCCGGATTCCCCGGTTACAGTCCTTTTTGTATGATCCAAGCGCACACTTTTGGCCGAAACGCAAAATCCGCAGATGCCCATTGAAAACTTTCCTCCTCCTCCGTAGCAAAAACAAATAAGGCGGTGCTCTACGTACGTTGTACATAGGCACCGCCCACTATATTCGGCTAGCTGCCGGTATAAAAATAGCAGCTTACTTTTTCAGGTTGTAGAAAGCAGCGCGTCCGCCAAAACGAGCCGTATCTGCGAGTTCGTCCTCGATACGCAGCAATTGGTTGTACTTTGCTACGCGGTCAGTACGAGATGGAGCACCCGTCTTGATTTGACCTGCATTGGTTGCAACTGCGATATCGGAGATCGTGGAGTCTTCGGTCTCACCGGAGCGGTGGGAGATCACAGCGGTATATCCTGCCAGCTTCGCCATTTCGATCGCTTCAAAAGTCTCTGTCAGCGTACCGATTTGGTTGACTTTAACCAGGATGGAGTTTCCTGTGGAGGATTCGATTCCACGTGCCAGACGCTCTGTGTTGGTTACAAACAGGTCATCCCCAACCAACTGAACTTTACTGCCCAGTTTGTCTGTCAGTGCCTTCCAGCCATCCCAGTCGTCCTCGGACAAACCGTCTTCGATGGAGATGATTGGGTATTTGCTAACCAGATCTTCGTAAAAGGCGATCATTTCTTCGGTTGTTTTCACAACGCCTTCGCCTTCGAAGTGGTATTTGCCGTCTTTGAACATTTCAGTAGCAGCCACGTCCAATGCGAGGAATACGTCTTTGCCTGGCTCATAGCCTGCTGCTTTGATCGCATCCAGGATCGTGGTGATTGCTTCTTCATTGGATTTCAGGTTTGGTGCGAAGCCGCCTTCATCCCCTACAGCCGTGCTCAAGCCCTTGTCGCCGAGTACTTTTTTCAAGGAGTGGAAGATTTCCGCGCCTGTGCGCAGTGCTTCCTTGAAGGATTCTGCTCCTACAGGCATAACCATGAATTCTTGAATATCTACCGTGTTGTCTGCGTGTTTTCCGCCGTTGAGGATGTTCATCATTGGCACTGGCAGCGTTCTCGCGTTGAAGCCGCCCAGGTAGTTGTAGAGTGGTACACCAAGGGAGTCTGCTGCTGCACGCGCTACAGCCATGGAAACACCGAGGATCGCATTTGCGCCCAGCTTGCCTTTGTTGCCTGTGCCATCAAGCTGAATCATCGCCATGTCGATGCCTACTTGATCCAGGGCATCCATACCGATCAGCTCTGGTGCGATGATTTCATTCACGTTTTCAACCGCTTTGAGTACACCTTTGCCGAGGTAACGGGATTTGTCGCCGTCACGCAGCTCAACTGCTTCATACGCCCCTGTAGATGCCCCAGATGGAACATCTGCACGACCCATGGAGCCGTCTTCGAGATACACTTCCACTTCCACGGTCGGATTACCGCGAGAGTCCATAATTTCACGCGCGTAAATGTCAGTAATCATAGCCATTCTCTTCCATCTCCTTTTAATCTATGTAGGCAACCCCACACGTATTTGAATTCACCAAAACCAACTCTATTTAGTGTGTGCTAGAGTGGACTATTTTGCAAGTAGCGATTTACCTGTCATTTCGACTGGTTGTTCTGCATCCAAAAGATCAAGCAGCGTCGGAGAAAGATCGGCCAAAATTCCGTCTTCTCTGAGTACAGCCCCCGCTTTGGTCACAATCACCGGCACCGGATACGTACTATGCGAAGTAATAGGCCGTCCTGCCTCATCCAGCATGAGGTCCGCATTGCCATGGTCTGCCGTAATCACGGCAACGCCGCCTTTTGCCACAATCGCTTCGACGACTCTGCCCAGGCATGCATCTACAGTCTCTACTGCTTTGATTGTAGGCTCCATTTTTCCGGAATGCCCCACCATATCACAGTTCGCGAAGTTGAGAATGATCGCGTCAAAGTTTTCCGCCTCAATTTCTCTCACTACCGCATCAGTCAGCTCAGGAGTACTCATTTCGGGCTGCAAATCGTATGTCGCCACTTTGGGTGAAGGAATCAGGATGCGAGTCTCTCCCGGGAACTCCTGTTCACGTCCTCCGCTAAAAAAGAAAGTAACATGCGGATATTTCTCCGTCTCGGCAATCCGCAGCTGCTTCAAGCCTTGTTGGGACAACACCTCTCCAAGCGTATTATCCAGATTGGAAGGCTTGTAGGCCACGTAGCCATTGACCGACTCGGAAAAATGGGTCAAGCAGACGAAATGCAGATCGCGCGGACGCTCTTTCCCTCGGTCAAAACCGCGGAAGTCTTCGTTCGTAAATGCCTGCGAGATTTGGATCGCACGGTCAGGTCGGAAGTTGTAAAAAATGATCGAATCGCCGCTTTGAATCGTCGAGATAGGAGCTCCTGCATCGTCGACGAGCACGGTAGGCATGACGAATTCGTCCATGATCGATTTCTCGTACGATTCCTTGATTGCGTGGACCGGATCCTGATAATGCGGAGCATCCCCGTATACCATCGCCCGATACGCTTTTTCCACCCGCTCCCAGCGTTTGTCGCGGTCCATCGCATAATAGCGTCCTTGTACCGTTGCCATACGGCCTACACCGATTTCTGCGATCTTTGCTTGCAGCTGCTCGACATATCCAACTGCGCTGTCTGGCGATACGTCACGTCCATCCAGGAAGCCATGAATGAAGACATTCGCAAAGTCCTGCTTTTTCGCCAGTTCCAGAATCGCAAAGAGATGGTCAATATGGCTATGGACCCCACCATCAGACAACAGTCCGAACAGATGCAGCTGTTTGCCGTTTTTCTTGGCGTGCTGGATTGCCTCGATCAGCGTTTCGTTTTCAAAAAATCCGCCTTCCCGAATGGACTTGGTGATTCGCGTCAAATCCTGGTACACGACGCGCCCTGCACCAATATTGAGATGGCCCACTTCGGAGTTGCCCATTTGTCCTTCTGGCAATCCGACTGCGAGCCCGCTCGCTTCAAGCGTTGTATGCGGATATTCGTTCCAGTAACGGTCAAAGTTTGGCTTGCTCGCCTGTGCTACAGCATTCCCGTACGTTTCGCTGCGCAGGGCATAGCCATCCAAAATGAGCAGCGCAACGGGTTTCGGTCTTTGTGCCATCTGTCTTCTCCTCCTATTGCTGCGATGCTCCGCTTACGAGCTGCAGATAACTGTCAGCGACCAGGCTAGCTCCACCGACCAATGCGCCGTCGATATCTGGCTGTGCCATGTAGCTGGCGATATTTTCAGGCTTCACACTGCCACCGTACTGGATGCGTACTTGCTCGGCTGTCTCCTGACCGAACCGCTCAGCAATGACGCCGCGAATAATTGCGATTGTTTCGTTTGCATCCTCAGCCGTAGAAGACTTGCCCGTGCCAATTGCCCAAATCGGTTCGTAGGCAATGATGACCTCAGCCACCTGTGCAGCTTCTAAACCAGCAAAAGCAGCTTCAGTCTGCGTACGCACGATTCTGGACGTCTCACCTGCTTCTCGCTGTTCCAGACTCTCTCCCACGCACACAATCGGCACCAAATCAGCTTTCAAAGCAGCCACTACCTTTTTATTTACGGTCTCATCTGTTTCATTAAAGTACTGGCGACGCTCTGAATGTCCGATGATGACATACTGGACACCGATTTCCTTTAGCATGGACGGGCTGATTTCCCCGGTAAAAGCACCCTGCTCCTCAAAATGCACGTTTTGCGCACCCAGAGCGATATCTGTACCCGCAAGCACCTCGCTGAGTGCAGGCAAAGCAGTAAATGGGGCGCAAATCACTTTTTGCACTCCAGTCGTTGTGTTGCCTGCTTTGGCATTTTGCGCGAATTCCTTTGCCTCAGCAATCGTCTTGAACATCTTCCAATTCCCCGCGATAATTGGCGTTCTCACGATTTCTCCCCCTATTCGCTATCTGTCAGTACTGCCAGGCCAGGCAGTTCCTTGCCTTCCATGAATTCCAGCGAAGCTCCGCCACCGGTAGAAATGTGGGTCATTTGCTCCGCTACACCCGCCTTTTCAACCGCAGCTACGGAGTCGCCGCCTCCGATAATAGTCGTACCCTTGCACTCTGCCATAGCCTTTGCTACGCCAATCGTCCCTTTCGCAAAGGCGTCCATTTCAAAGACACCCATCGGTCCATTCCATACTACCGTCTGGGAATCCACAATGACACGTTGGAATTCCTCCACAGATTTTGGCCCGATATCGAGTGCCATCCAGCCGTCTGGAATCGCGTCAATCGCGACAATTTGTTTTTCTGCGTCAGCGGCAAACCGGTCCGCTACGACTACATCGACTGGCATCAGCAATTGAACCCCACTCTCTTTTGCCTGCTCCATCAAGGTGCGTGCAAGATCCAGCTTGTCATCCTCACACAAAGAGGCACCAATACCGTACCCTTGTGCCTTGAGGAAAGTATTTGCCATGCCGCCGCCAATGATCAGATGATCGACCTTGGTCAAAAGATTTTCAATCACTGCAATTTTATCTTTTACCTTTGCACCGCCAACGATCGCTGTAAACGGGCGCTCCGGATGAGTGAGAGCTCCACCCATGAAGCGAATTTCCTTTTCCATCAACAATCCTGCTACTGCAGGTATGTACCCGGCGATTCCCGCTGTGGAAGCATGTGCGCGATGCGCAGCGCCAAAAGCATCATTTACAAACAGATCAGCAAACGCTGCAAAGCTTTTTGCCAGTTCTGGATCGTTCTTTTCTTCTCCCGCATAGAAGCGAACATTTTCCAACAAGATCACGTCACCGTTTTCCATCCGTTCTACGACCGCTTCTACTTCTGCTCCCTTGGAATCATCAAGCTTGCGCACTGGTTTACCAAGCAGCGTGGAAAGGTGGCTAGCGACAGGCGTCAGACGCATCTCTTCCACTACTTGTCCTTTAGGACGGTCAAAATGGCTTGCCAGGATTACTTTGGCTCCTGCTTCCATCAGAAAACGGATGGTTGGCACAGCAGCACGAATGCGCGTATCATCGGTGATTACCCCGTCCTGCATCGGCACGTTGAAGTCGACACGGCAGAAAACGCGCTTGCCTGTCAGTTCAACATCGCGGATAGATTTCTTGTTCATGAACGATCCTCCCAAATCATTAGCTTTTTACTTTCGAAAAAAAGATATGGGAAAAGGGAGATTGCTCTCCCTTTTTTTCCACAACAGTTCTATTTTACGTGTTAGAAGCCGCGCTGTGCAACATAATGACACAAGTCTACGACACGATTTGAATATCCCCACTCATTATCGTACCAGGAAACCACTTTTGCCATGTTGCCTTCCAGTACCATCGTGGACAAAGCATCGATTGTCGAGGATGCTGGGTTTCCGTTGTAATCCGAGGATACCAGCGGCTCTTCCGAGTAGCCGAGGATGCCTTTGAGCGGGCCTTCCGCCGCTTCTTTCAGCGCATTGTTGATTTCATCTACGGTTGCATTTGTTTTCAACTCAACGACCAGGTCCACCACGGATACGTTTGGCGTCGGTACGCGCATCGCGAAGCCATTCAGTTTGCCTTTCAGCTCAGGCAGAACGAGCGCTACTGCTTTTGCCGCTCCGGTCGATGTCGGGATAATATTCTCGGCTGCAGCACGCGCACGGCGCAAATCTTTGTGCGGCAGATCCAGAATTTGCTGGTCGTTCGTATAGGAGTGAACCGTCGTCATCAGGCCGCGTACGATCCCGAATTTTTCGTTCAGCACTTTGGCGTATGGGGCCAGGCAGTTGGTCGTGCAGGATGCATTGGAAATGACGGTATGCTGAGCCGGATCATACTTTTCTTCATTCACGCCCATAACCACGGTAATGTCTTCATTTGTAGCTGGTGCGGAGATGATGACTTTCTTTGCCCCGCCTTCCAGGTGCTTCGCTGCATCCTCACGCTTGGTGAATCGGCCAGTTGACTCCACGACGATTTCTACGCCGTAATCAGCCCATTTGAGCTGGGCAGGATCGCGCTCTGCCAGGACTTTCATTTCTTTTCCGCCCACAATCAGGGTGTTTTCACCTGCTTCTACGCTCAGATCGAGAACGCCGTGAACAGAGTCATATTTTAAGAGATGAGCAAGCGTATGCGCGTCTGTTAAGTCATTAACCGCCACGATTTCTACATTCGGATTGGCTAGAGCTGCGCGAAATACGTTGCGTCCAATACGTCCAAAACCGTTAATTCCTACTTTTACCATAGAAAAGACCTCCTGCTCGTTAGCTAGCTTTTTTCTCAGTGGCTATGAACCCACCCTTGGGAGACTTCCGCAGAGTGGAAAGAATCGTGACAAGCGGCAACAATAACGAAAAGAATAAGAATGGCAGCGTTTGTACGGTGGAAACACCCAAGGTGACAGCCATCATCATGGCGAGCCCGTTCCATGGAACCAGTACCGGCATCACGAGTGTAGAGTCCATCATAGTCTTGCCCAACAATTCTCGTCCGCCAATCCATTTGGAGAACCGTCCCAGAAGTGTAGAGCCGAGAACCAAGATCGGAATCGTCTGGTTGCAGCTGATGATGACGACCAAAAGCGATAAGGCTGATGCCTTGGCTACCAACACCATCGTTTTTTTGTATCCCCCATCAGCTTGTCGACGATGGGAGTCAAGAGGTTCGCCTTATTC
Source organism: Brevibacillus sp. NRS-1366 (assembly GCF_050467985.1). Lineage (NCBI taxonomy): Bacteria > Bacillati > Bacillota > Bacilli > Caryophanales > Paenibacillaceae > Brevibacillus > Brevibacillus sp. NRS-1366. The sequence goes on from NZ_JBITPN010000021.1 coordinate 492,932, forward strand.
AAAATGCCGTTTAAAAACCCTGCCAGGATGATCAACGTAAGGACGCCGAGTATCGAAGTCATCCCGCCTCCGTGTACGAGCTTATCTAGCGGCGTCCCCGAATGTAGCACGTATCCATTCAGCATGGATGAGACAAACGTTTTAGCATCCAGATTTCCTTTTATAACCACCAGCACCGCACTGGCTATAATGCCGTACACCAAGGCTGCAGCTGCCTTTACTCGTAGTGCAAAAGATGTGATCAACGCAATCAGAGGCAACACGAGAATCCAATTTACGGAAAATTGACTAACTAACAGCTCTTGATACATGGGAATCGTATCCGTCGATCCCGCTGGCCCGCGAAACAGATCGAACAGCAGGAACAGCACGGCACATATCCCGACCGTAAACAAGGCAGGACGACGGGTCCTAACATCCTGCGCTTCTGTCATCCCGACATTGGCCAGCACCAGCAATCGACTGCTCGAAATCGGGGAAAACCTCTCCCCAACCATCGCTCCTGAGATGAGTGCGCCAGCAACAATTGCTGGTGAAATCCCTGCCGTGTGGGCTATCCCCATCAAAGAAAGTCCGATGGTACTGAGTGTTCCAACTGACGTCCCCAGCAAATAGCTGACTGCTGCCGTCAAAAGAAAGGCGAGAACGAGCAAATAGTTCACATTGATGATGGACAATCCGTAGTAAATAATCGCCGGGATCGTTCCTGCCATCATCAAAAGCGGAACCAATAATCCGACAAAGAAAAGGATCAAGAGGACAGGCTTTGTCTGCTTGACGCCGTCCCAGCCGAATGCGAACTGTTGTTTCCAGGAATACCCTAGACTTCTCACACTTACCAGTGTCACCATGATTGCAAAAACAATTCCTAGTGAGAGTGGAAAACCAATCGTCAAGCTAAGAACAATACCAGCGATCAGCGACAGAATGGGAAGCACCGCCGCCATAGACATACAATCAACTTCCTTCCGTTACAATCGTGTTATATCAGGGACCGAGCGGCCCCCTCATCTGTGATGAGTACATTCTGACACGATTGTTTGGCAAAGGAAAGGATCGCTTTTGCCTTGCTTTCGCCCCCTGCAATAGAGAGCACGGCGCTGGCCTTGTGTACCTCTTCCAGCTGCAGCCCGATCGTCGGCATGCGCTGGACGATTTCGCCCGCCTCATTAAAGTAGTAGCCGAACGCTTCCGATACAGCTCCTGCTTTAACCAATTCGTCGAGCTCTTCCTCTGAGTAGTTCCTTCTTTTGGCCATGGTCACAGCATCGCCAATCCCGTGCAGGACGATTCCCGGATTGCAAAGGAGCGACAGTACATCTTGAACCTGCGGCTCTTTGAGTAGTGTCTGCAAGGCTTCTGGATGCAGACGATCTGGTACGTGTAGAAGCCTGTAAGAAGCACCAGTCTTCGCTGCCATGGCTGAGGCCAGTGTGTTGGCCTGCAGCTCGACTCGTTCGCCAAGTCCGCCTCGCGCAGGTACAAACTGTACTGTTCTAAACACTGCCGATGGTGACAAATGACTCGCTACGCTGGCAATTGAGGAGCCTCCCGTCACTGCGACGATATCCCCTTCTTGAACGATTTGCTTCAGGACTCGTGCCCCTACGCGTCCCAGCTCCTCCTTCACCCATGGGGATTGATCCGCATCGCCTTGCACCACAATTACTTCTGCGATGCCCAGTTTTAGCTGCAGACGCTCCGCCAGGTCAGTCAGACCGAACAATTCGCCTACCAACGGCTCCATGTCGTCCAATACTTGCTGTCCTTCTTCTGTCAGAGTCATGCCTGCAGCATTCACGTGAAGCAACCCCGTGTCTTTCAACAGATCGACATCGGCTCGCAGGATTCGCTCGGTCGTATTCATTGCCTGCGCGAGCGCTCTGCGACCGATCGGCTGCAAATGATAAATGGAACGCAGCAGCATGTATCTTTCCCGCAAAATGGGAATCAGGTCTGGCACTAGCTTTTGTTGTAGCGCAAGTAAATGTCGCATGTGCTTACTTCCTTGGTTGTTTGAGTGTTTGATTTTTTATAGGGACATTTTTTGTCCCTGCATATACATTTTTTGTCCCAATTGATGCAAAAAAAAAGGAACAAACTCTACAAATTGAATGTAGCATATCTATGGTAAACTTTCAAGATCCCCCAAGCCCATTCTCGCTCGGGGAATCTTTTAACCAACCGAGCGCTTGAGGAACTCCTCTCTGAGCTCTTCTAGCGTCACCACATGCGTGACAGAGCGAAAGACGACCTCTCCGTCGATGGCGACAACCGGAATCTCTAGCATCATTTCCTCATGCAGCTTGTCGTCCCTTTCAATATCCACCAGTTGCAAGCGGAGGGGGAACTCTTCTGCCAAGCAGCGGATCGCAAGCTCCACCTCGTCGCACAGGTGACATTTCTTTCTGCCGTACAATACAATTTCCAATGGCTCTTCGTTCATTATTCGTTAAAACCTCTTTCGTTTCGCTGAAGAAGGAATCAGCATCTCTTCCCGGTACTTCGCGACCGTACGGCGGGAAATTTCAATCCCTTCCGCGAGCAGCATTTCGCCCAGCTTCTGATCTGACAAGGGAGCTTTTCGATCTTCCTGCTCAATCAGCGACTTGATTCGGCGTTTAACGCTCTCCGAGGACGTCGATGACCCGCTGGATGTCGAGAGTGCCGAGGTAAAGAAGTATTTCAATTCAAAAATACCACGTGGAGTCTGTACATACTTGTTGCTCGTAGCCCGGCTAATCGTCGACTCATGCAGGTTGACGAGCTCGGCGATCTCTTTTTGTGTCATGGGCTTCAAATAATGAATGCCGCGATCAAAAAAGTCTTGCTGCATTTCCACAATCGCCTGCGTTACGCGCATCAAGGTCATCCGGCGTTGCTCCAGGCTTTTGGCTAGCCACATTGCAGCGTTCAATTTTTCATGGATAAACTGCTTCGCTTCTTCTTGACTCTTTTGCTGGCTCAGCATTTTCTCGTAAAAGCTGTTGATCTTCAATCGAGGCGTCGCGACGTCGTTCACGAGCACTACGTACTCGCTCCCTACTTTTTCGACTGTCACGTCCGGGATGACATAACGCGTCTCTGACCGGGAAAAGGCCGCTCCTGGACGTGGATTGAGCGTACGGACCAGGTCTGCCATCGTTTGCACATCTTGCGGGGTACAACCCACTTTATCGGCAATCCGTTGGTAACGATTATCTGCCAGGTCCTGCAAATGGAACCGAACGACCTGGGTAATTTTTTCATCATCGAGGGCGAGATGCTCCAATTGCAATAACAGACATTCCTCCAAGCTGCGTGCAGCTACACCGACCGGATCAAAATGCTGCAATACGGAAAGTACGTCTTCGATCTCCAGCAATTCCGCTTCCAGGGTCGCACTCGCTTCCTCCAGCGTAATTTCCAGATATCCCTTTTCGTCCAAATTCCCAATGATAAACAGGGCAATCTGCTTTTGCAGCGGTGAAAAGCCTTTGACATACCCCAACTGGCGTTCCAAATGCTCATACAGCGTGTCAGAGCCTTGTTGAACATAATCCAAAGGATTGTAAGTGCTTTCATTTTTTGCTACAGAATATTCACCTGAAGCACGATTACCGACGATTTCTTTCCAGTCAATCTCAGGCGTCGGCTTCTCTGCCTTCGTCGAAGCCACTTCTCCAGCCGCTTCTAAGTCGATAACAGGATTTTCATTTGCCTGCTCCTGTAAATAGGAGATCAGATCTACGGCGGAATACTGTAATATGGTAATCGCTTGGCGTAATTCTGGCGTCATCACTAATTTCAGCGTCTGTTCTTGAAATAATCCCAGTCCCATATTCATGAAGCTCGCCCCCTTCTCCCTTATACCCTCATGATGATTTCGATCTTACTTTTCTATATTCTCATTATATTCGTTCCTTCTTGCAATTTTCCTGCCAATTATTGATCAAGTTACTCAAAAAAAGTGATCCCCAGGGAAGCAGGATCATTTGCATGAATGTAGGCTTATGTGCGGCGACTTCGATACAACAGGAACATAAAGAAAGGAGCCCCTACCGCAGCAGTGAAAACACCGGCTGGGATATCTAATGGGACAAAAAGCGTGCGTGCAGCCAAATCAGCAAGCAGGACAAAAAGCCCCCCTAGCAGTGCTGAAGCTGGCAACAAGCAGCCGTAGCTTGAACCAACCAGCTTGCGGGCCATATGCGGCGCCATCAAACCGACAAACCCGATTCCCCCTGCAATTCCTACTGCTGCCGCTGCCAATGCTACACTAATCACAACGAATGTAAGACGCTTTCGTTCGACACTTACCCCTACTCCCATCGCTACATCATCCCCTAATTCCATTGCATTGAGTGTCCTCGCATGAATTATTGTAATCACGAGAAAAACAAGCGTCCACGGCAGCAGGCTAAATACATGCTTCCACGAGCTCCCATATACTGTGCCAGACATCCAGCCAAGCGCCTGCCCAGCAAGATAGATCGGACCAGAGAGCATGAAAAAGATCGTCAAGGCACCCATGGCCATTGAAATGGAGACACCGATCAGCGCAAAACGAAACGGTGAAAGTCCATGCTTCCAGGCAGCGATATAGGTCAAGGAAGCTGCAAAAAATCCGCCAATCAGCGCTACGAGCGGAAGCCAGTGAATACTGTAGGTCCCATTGGTAAAAGCAATAAAGGCGACCGCCGCAGCCGTAGCTCCATTTGTTGTTCCGATCAAATCTGGCGAAACCAACGGATTGCGTACAAGCCCTTGCAAAATAGCCCCCGACACAGCCAGAGAGGCTCCCACCAACACCGAGACCACAATGCGCGGCAAACGTAAATCAAGCACGACTAGCTGGTACGTACTGTCCCCCAAACCCACCAACGATTTCAACACTTCAGACACGGGTATCCGAATGCTGCCCATCCCAATACTCGCTACGATCACAGCCGCAAGAAGGAACACTAATACACCTATCACGACAACAGAGCGTTTATCCACTTGAATCGAATACAGAGGCTTTCGACTTCGAACGACCGTATATCTATTCATGTGCCCTCCTCCTTACAATGGCAATAACGAACGGCACACCGATGACAGCCGTCGCCACACCAACGGGCACTTCCTTTGGCATCAGCAAAAACCGCGATATCAAATCAGCTGCGACGAGAAAAATGGCTCCGAGTACAATGCTGTAGGGAACAATCCAGCGATGATCGAATCCAACCAAGTACCTGGCGATATGAGGAATGATGATGCCGACAAAGCCAATAGGTCCAGTCAGCGCTACAGAGCCTCCAGCAAGCAGGACAACTACCAGCACAATCCCTACCTTTACCCAGACGATTCTTTGGCCCAAGCTTTTGGCTACATCATCCCCCAAAGACATCAGATTGAGCGAGCCTGTCATCATGCCTGCACAAATCCATCCACCAACCAAATAAGGAATGATCATGACAGCGTGCTTCAAATCCCTGCCCGACACGGAGCCGATGAGCCAGTAGAGCGCCTCCTCCAGCGTCTTATTGTCTACCAGCATCAGAAGCGAGGTCAAAGACGAGGCAAACGCAGCTACTGCCGCGCCGGATAGTGTCACTTTAACCGGCGACATCCCTCCCCGCCCGGCTGACCCGAGCACATAGACAATCATAGCGGTCATTCCCGCCCCAACAAATCCTACCCACATCAAATCAGTGAACGAAAAGATCGACCCAAAGAAAAAGAGTGCAAGAATGATAAAAAGGGCAGCTCCCGAGTTGATTCCAAACACCGAGGGCGAGGCTAATGGATTACGCGTGAGTGCTTGTAATAGGACACCCGCGACAGCCAGGCTCCCCCCGACAAAGGCTGCTGTGATTGCCCGCGGAACACGGGTATTTTGAATGATGAGATGCTCAGTACTGCCATTGAAGCCAGTGAATGACTGGACAGCAGTCTCGATTTTGAAATTTTGCAAGCCATACAGAATACTCGCTATCATGGCCAGTACAAGTATACAGACTCCTAAAATCAGTACCGCCGATTTTTGATACCGACTGCGCAAGAATGATTCCACGCGTATTCCCTTCTTTCCTGATAGCATTTGCTTCAATCGAAGCAAAAAGAAGCGGTCTGCAGCTCGCAACCGCCTCCCCTTTTATTGAAGATTTCACACACAACGAAAAAATTGACTAAATCACCGCTTTTTTCATTTGCATCTGCCAGTTACCTGTCATATAATAAATAGGTATCCCATTATACGCCTGTAGCTCAGTGGATAGAGCAATGGTCTCCGGAACCATGTGCGGGGGTTCGATTCCCTTCAGGCGTACCATTAGAAAAGAAACGAAAGGCCTGGATGATTCCAGTCCTTTTTTTGTTTCCTTGCTCCCCATCTGATTCCCTCAAATGCAGCGTTCTTACGGATTGATTGCAGCAAATCGCTGTTCGATATCCTGAATCATCCATTTTGCCGCTTCGATTCCTCCAGCAGTATTCCAAATGGCTTCATTCACCTGATACGTATGTCCCTTTTTCGTGACGTTCAGATTTTGCGCGAGTGGATCACCGAGCCATTCTTGTGCTGTCTTCGTCGCTCCAGTGTCGCCTTCTCTGTCTGATGCAAAATAGAAAAAGACATCTCCATCCAACACATTCATCTGCTCTTTTGCAATATCTTCAGAGAACTTGTCCTGATTCTGTGCATCTGGTCGTGCGAATCCGAGCTTGTCCAAAATGACGCCGGCGAAATTTTGCTTGTAGTATACGCGAGCCTTATTCGGCTGGAACCGCGCCATCGAGATCGTCATTTTTGTTTTCTCGCCCAACTTGGCTTTTGTGTCCTCAATCATCTTGTTAAAATCGGCTACGACCTTTGCTGCTTCTTCGTCCTTGTTCAACGCCGTCCCATACAATTCAAAGTTCTCGATCATACTGTCGCCCAGATTTTCTGTAAATACGGTAGGAGCTATGCTTGAGAGCTGTGAATAAATTTTTTCCTGGCGTACTTTGGTTCCGAGAATCAAATCCGGCTTCAAGCTGGCAATCAATTCAACGTTTGGTTGAACTTCATCGCCCACGACCTCTACACCGCTCATCTGATCCTTGATATGGTCAAACCACGGTTCTCCGATCCACGATTTCACCGCTCCCACCGGTTTGATGCCCAGTGCCAGCAAGCTCTCCGTTCCTTGATTGGTCAAGACAACGATTCGCTCTGGAGTTCCGGTTATTTGGGTTTTCCCCATCGCATGTGTGATCGTCCTAGTCTGTTCCGCTTGTGCCTGACCTGCCGCTTGCGCCGGACTCCCAGCTTCGTTGCCGCAAGCCGTCACCAAGAGCGACAAGACCATGAGCAAAAACAAAGACATCTTTCCTCTTTTCAGCAACCTGATTCTCCCCTTTATGCGTTTTAAAATAATAACGATTATCATTATCATTTATTTGCACTCAAAAAAAATACACCTCTGCTCTTCCGTTTCTGCCTCCTCCTGACTAATTCTCCCGATGCACATCTGGCAGATCAAATGTTACAATTGTAACACTAATATAGATTTCTCCCTTTTTCAAATGATTTCAGGAAAACAATCGTGAAAATAGACAAAAGCAAGGAAGTGTCACGTTTGACCATGAATCATGGCACCCGCTCTATGCAGTCCCGAGAATGGATCATCCTGGCCCTTCTCCACCTCATGGAAAAAAACCCTTACTCTCTCATCTCCATTACCGAGATTACTCGAAAGGCTGGACTTGCTAGGCAGACTTTTTACCGCAACTATCAGGATAAAGATGACATTTTATTTGATTACTTGTGCAGTCAGTATGCGAAATATTGGCGTATTCCAGAAGATCAGGACGTTTTAGGAGAAAAGATGTACGTGGCGCTGTTTCGGATGTGGAGGGATCAAACTCCGGACTCTTTACTTGAAAACATATGGAACCGAGACCGTAAAATCAGGCAAATTATTTTTAGAAGCGTAGAGCACTACATCCAGGGGCTTTTTCATAATGGACCTAACGAAGGAGGGACGAGTCGGCAAGAAGGAATGCTTTATTATGCGCAAAGGTCGTTGGCGTCCACGCTGCATATTCTCCTGATCGAATGGACGACTGGACTTTTTCGTGAGTCCCCTGAGGAAATGGGACGAATCGCTTATCAATTAACAAGCTCCATGCGAGAGCTTCTCCTGTAGGTCTTCATTCACGAACAAAGCCTGCGATTTTGGTTCATCCCGCAGGCTTTCGGCTTTATCGTTATGATCGTTATTGATCCAGCTCTTTTTGGGTTGTTTCCGGTAGCGGTCTTATGGGATCAATTACATCCGGTTTTCGGGAATACGCCTTGTTCGTAACGATAATCGTAATTCCGATGACAAAGACGAAAATAATCACCACCGCTATAAAAAAGCCTGTTGTCATGATTCGTACCTCCGCCTTCTCTATTCTCCCTTCATTATAGCCTATTTCGAGCCCATTTTTAAACCTTCCTGAATTTTAACCAAACTTTTCAATTTCAAAAATGCCGATAGGAAAATGGAACTTTTTGGCGAATATATACGGTTTGCGTATGCAGTTACGCAAACTACTCAATATCCTAAGGCAGGGGACACACAAATGGACAAACCCACTACCCCTTTCAGATGGAAAAGAAAGCGTTCTAAACAGGAATACACAAGTGACTTGCCTCCCAATCAAATCCTGAAGGCCTTTTTCCATTACACGACAGATTCCATTTCGATTAGCGATATGAATAACGACATCATCCTGGTGAACCAGGCTTTTGAAAATTATTACGGCTGGTCGATGGAAGAGGTCAGTGCCATTCCTTACTGCTTTATTCCGGATGAACTGATACCCGAAACTAGACAATTGTTCGAAGCAGTCAGGAGTATGGGGGTTCACATCACCAATTATGAGACGATTCGCAAGCGCAAAGACGGTACCCTGATAGATGTAACATTATCCGCTGCTCCTATCATGGACGAGACGGGTTTTATTATCGGTGCTTCTTGCATTACCCGTGACATTTCGGATCGCAAAAGAACAGAAGAAGCCCTCAAGCAAACAGAAGCCAAGTACAGGCTTCTCATTGATCACACCCAGGACATTGTCTCTATTTACGACGATTCATTAAAACTCAGCTATGTATCTCCTTCGATTGAACAACAGCTCGGCTATTTGCCTGACGAGTATACTCGACCAAATGGCCGATACTTCCTGCACCCAGAAGACCAGCCCTTACTTCTCGCCAAGCAACAAGAAATTCTAACTACAAAATTACCCGTTCAGTTTGAAGCCCGGGTACAAGACAAAAGCGGGACGTGGGTCTCATTTGAAGTACGCGGCATACCGTTTGTAAATGAATCAGGCGCTGTTCAAAATATTTTGCTTGTTTCACGCAATGTAATGGAGCGCAAATACTCAGAGGCCGCGTTGCTTAAAAGCGAGGAAAAACACAGAATCATCGCTGAACACACGGATGACTTCATCATGATTGCCGATAAAAACGGAGATGTGATTTACCTCTCCCCTTCTCACGAACGCATTCACGGTAAACGAAATCAATCAGGGATCATCACCCTCATTGATGTTCATCCTGATGATCGTTCAGAGGTCACCCAGCACTTCAAACGCCTAATGACCACCCAAGAACCGCAGACTTGTGAGTTCCGCTATTTATGTGCCAACGGCAGCTGGATTGTGCTGGAATCAAAAGGTGTCCCTATCTTGACCAAGAGTGGAGATTGCGACGGGTTTATCATCGTTTCCCGCGACATTACTGACCGCCGGAATAACGAAAATTTGCTGCGCAAAGCTGAAAAGCTCTCGATGATTGGAGAATTAGCTGCTGGCATAGCCCATGAAATCCGCAACCCTCTTACGGCTTTGAAAGGTTTTGTCCAATTGCTGTATCCGACTTTGAAGGACAAGCAGATGTATGCTGACATCATGCTTTCTGAGCTAGATCGAATCAATTTTATCGTCAGCGAGCTGCTTGTATTGGCCAAGCCACAAAATGTGAAAATCAAATCCCTTTCTCTTGTGGACGTAATTAACAATGTTCTGCAGCTTTTGGAGTCTGAGGCGAATTTGAAAAACATTCATTTCCTAACTTCCTTCCCTGAGAATCCCATTATCGCCGGTGAAGAAAATCAGCTCAAGCAAGTTTTCCTGAATGTCATCAAAAACTCCATTGAAGCCATTTTAGGTCATGGTGAAATTCACGTATCCACTCGTTTACTGGATCAAAATCGCGTATTGATCCGGCTGAAAGACAATGGGTGCGGTATACCAGAAGAACTAATTCCCAAACTGGGAGAGCCTTTTTTCACGACAAAAGACAATGGAACTGGACTCGGTCTCATGATCAGCAGCAAAATTATCAAGGATCACAACGGCAGCTTCCAAATTACCAGTCAAAAGGACGAGGGGACCGTCGTTGAAATTACGTTACCGATTGTGGAGAAGCAAAATGGGTCATCCTAGAAAAGCGATGCCAAATTTTCTAGGGAGGTGTCACATGGATTTTACCAAGATGAGCACAAGCGAGTTTGTCGCAAAAATCCACGAGGCCCAGGTGAAAGATCTCAAGAACAAGCAGCACCAAGGTTACGGTCATCCGGAAAAAAATCTGCCTACCAAACACGGCATCCGCTAAAATGGAATCAGCCCACCCACAAGCAATGTTGCACGGCTTAATCGGGTGGGCTTTTCCAATTAGAAAACCTGGCTACGCCATGCCTTTTGGCGGAGCCGCGATTGCACTTATACTGGATAGGAATTTTATAAATTCCTATCTGTATGAAAAAGCCCTGGAGAAGGTCATCCCCAGGGCCCAAGCTTCATTGTGGGTCTTGTTTGTTTAGATTGCGGTCACGTTCAGACTTTTGCTTTTGACTCTCTTGTGTCTTGCTGCTGTGACCTTTGTTGCCGCCGTTTTTGGTATTTCGATTGTTTGACATGCGAATCCCTTCCTTTGTGTGCTGATCTTCACGCCAAACGTAGTATGTCCCAAACGGCTTAGGCTTTATGATACCGAATTATTTCGCTTCGCCGATGTACACTTTTTGACCATTCTCATACTTGTACACGTATACAGAAGCGAACTCGTTATCGCCTTTTTCGTTAAAGGTTACATTCACAAATTTACCTTTGAAATCTTTTGTTTTGTGAACGGCGTCCAGAACCTGCTCGCGGGATGGCTTTTTGCCGCCGTTTGCTTTGATCGCCTCTTCCAGACCATTCAGCATGACGCCCATCGAATCATATCCAAACGAGGTAAAGATCCCGACTTTGTTGCCTGTAGAAGATTCGAAGTCAGTAATCCACTTTTTACCTTCCTCTGTAGCACCTACGTCACCTACTGTCGATGTGAACACGACATTATTGGCATTTTCAGCACCCGCGATTTTCACCAGGTCAGCAGAGTCGTAACCGTCTCCACCCATGAATACTCCCTTGAAGCCTTTTTCACGTGCTTGCTTCACGATGATACCCGCGTCAGAGTAGTATCCGCCGAAGTAAATCATCTCAGGATTCTTTGCGAGAATTTGGGTAATGATGGCGCTGTAGTCCTTTTCGCCGGCTGTTACGCCTTCATAACCGACAATTTGTACACCGTCAGCTTCAAATTGCTTTTTCACTTCATCAGCCAGTCCTTGGCCGTAAGCAGCCTTGTCATGCATGATGAACGCTGATTTGACACCAAGCTGGTTTTTCGCATAAACGGCTGCCTTGGAACCTTGTTGGTCATCACGCGCGCAAATGCGGTGAACGATCTTTTTGCCTTGCTCCGTCAGGTCTGAGCCTGTAGCGGAAGGAGAAACCATCACGAGCTTCTCTTGGTCGTATTGAGCAGCAGCCGTTATCGAAGCGCCTGTCGTAGCATGACCGACAACACCGACTACGTCAGCATTGGAAATAAGCATTTGTGCCACGGCTACACCTTGTTTCGGGTCAGCCTGATCATCTTGAGCCAGGAGCTGTACGTCGAAGCCAAGCTGCTTGAATGCTTCTTGCTTTTCTTTCAGCGCGTATTCCGCACCCGCTTTAGCCGTGCTGCCATAATCGGAGTATTGACCAGACATTGGTCCTACTACCGCAATCACCAGTTTTTCTGTCGCTGTGCTTCCGCCGCCACCACCGCTTTGTGGGGCTGGAGTTGTGCTTCCACCATTATTTTGTTGTGGAGCTGTACTTTGTCCACCGCCACAACCTGCGAGAACTGATCCAAGTGCTACCGTAGCAGCTAGAATAGACAGCGTTTTCTGTTTTTTCATAGCGAAACATCCCCCTCTTTATTTACGAGCAAACTATGATTCACTATCTTATTGTAAAATATTTTAGAAAATTTGCAATAGAAATAATGACATTCTCCATCAATATTATTTTCTACCATATCAACAAGTAAAAAACAGCTACCTCCCGAGGAACAGTAGCTGCTTTTTGGAAATTTATCACTACTTTTTGTATTTTTGGGAATACGCTTTGCACATAACGTATATTGCCAATGCCACAAAGCCAATTAACAACGCTACATTGGCAAATGTACTTCCTTGCATGCCCGAGTTCCCCTCTCCGTTGCTCTTTCTTCTATTATACGAAAATAGATGAAGGTGCTACAACGGATGACTCATCCAAAGTTCTTACGATTTGATTTCAATCGACAAGTGGTACGTCCACGTTTTTTCATCATAAGTCACTGTTGCACCCAGTTCTTGTGCAATAAATACGAGCGGAACCAGCACTCCGCCTTTTATCGGGCGCGGAGGATTCGCTACTCTTGTTTCCTTGCCGTTTTTATATGCAAAATTACTGTTTTCGTACATACGCAGTCCGTATTTGTTGTCTTTGGAAACCAAGAGGGATTTGGTCGTTGTATCCCAAGCTGCAGCACCACCAAGAGCAATAGCCAATGTGCTCGCATCCACATAAGCTACACCGTTTTCAGTCACGATGTCTTGTGGGAATGGGAACTCTTTACCATTCAGTTGAACAGTGATTTTCTTTTGTTGTTGTACTGGTGCCGTCTGTGCGAATGCAGCAGTTGCGGCTACACTCCCTGTCAACAAAGCAGCAGTTAACAGCATTGCAGAAGCCTTGCGAAGCATAAGTAACACCCCTTGTTCAAAATGAAATGAATACCAATTATGTAAGATTCGACACGAATTAACTATATCCTTCTTTATTTCTCCCATTCTTTTCCTATGTAAGAGAAACGCCAATCATGCCAAACTATGTAAAAATGCTTCGCTGACTACTAAATATCCCGCGAACAAACGTTTTTGTGCACAACCTGTTGATAAAGTTGTGGATAACTATAAGAAGGAGGGTGTTCGGATGGCAAACGAGCCGTTTTATCTGATATACCAGGAAGCGAGTGACGAGGAGTGCCTGTTAACCATTCAACCCTATAAAGACAAACAAGCCCTTGCCGAAGCGATCAATCAATTGCAGACCAAACAGATCGAAGAATATACAATTATTCAAGGGAAAAAGATGAAAGCAGCCCTACGACTAGCTGTAGAATTAACTGATTGGGAAGACGAATAAATCATTTCCTTTTGCAATAGGTTTAGGGAGTGAGGATTTGGCAAACATGGTAGGGAGGACATGCACTTAAGTGTTTGACCTTCACTGACCTTTTGTGTATGATTAATCTTACAAAGAGAGGAGGAAGACTAGATGCACATGAACTTGATTCCAACCGTCATTGAACAGACAAACCGCGGTGAACGTGCTTACGATATTTATTCGCGCCTGCTCAAAGACCGCATCATCTTTCTGGGAACCCCAATCAACGACACGGTAGCCAACATTGTTGTGGCACAGTTGTTGTTCCTTCAGGCGGAAGATCCGGAGAAAGACATTCATCTGTACATCAATAGCCCAGGTGGTTCGATTACTGCCGGCATGGCGATTTACGATACGATGCACTTTATTAAGCCAGATGTCTCCACGATTTGTATCGGAATGGCTGCTTCCATGGGTGCTTTCTTGCTCGCTGCTGGAGCGAAAGGCAAGCGTTTTGCACTGCCTAACAGCGAAGTCATGATCCACCAACCACTCGGTGGCGCTCAAGGACAAGCAAGCGACATTGAGATCGCTGCAAAGCGCATTCTGAAGATGCGCGATCACTTGAATACGATCCTGGCCGAACGCACTGGGCAGCCACTGGAGCGCATTCAAAAGGATACTGACCGCGACAACTTCCTCTCTGCGGCTGAAGCAGTAGAGTATGGACTGATTGACAAAGTCATCACTTCAGAGCCTTCTTCGAAAAAGTAAGAATGAATACTCTTTGAAAAAGGGGAAACACCCGACAAACGAGCCGGGTGTTTCTTTTTATTTTTCTACCAATTGATTCACGTCAACGGTTACACTCTGAGCGGGATTGCGTTCTGTATGAACCCGCGCAGTCGCGGTACCCTCATCTACGTCATCGATCCAGACAGACTCCCCTTGATATCGAACCTGAATCTTTTCCTCGGAGCGGATAATTTCCTGTACTCTAGTCACATCCACTAACTGTTCCCTCCTGCTATCGTTTAGTCGTCAAGAGCTTGCTCGGCAGAACTTGCTCCCGCCATCGTATCCACACTCGTCTCTTCGATCAAGCCGTTTTGGTCAGAGACGACGCCCCCGCCCAAGCCTTCATTGATCATACGGTCGATGTCCATATCATAAGCATCACGACCTTCATGCTTTGCATCACGGTTGCTCATTCTTTTCCCCTCCTTATTCGTGCACTACAATCATTAGCAATGCCCTGTCGACAGGAAAATAATGTGTGTTCATTACAAAAAAAGACACTTCCTCATGGAGAAAGTGTCCTGCAGTCTATCCTTGTACTATTCCTCTTTGCTTACCAAGTTTACTAGGCTCGTAACTGCCTGGGAGGCATCCGGCCCTTCTGCTAATATGGTAATTTCCGTTCCCGAGCTGATTGCGAGGCTCATGATACCCATGATGCTTTTCGCATTTACCTTTTTGTTTTCTTTCTCTACAAATACTTCCGATGCAAAACGGTTGGCCTCTTGTACGAAAAACGCCGCCGGACGCGCCTGCAAACCGGTTTTTAAAGCAACCACAACCTGCTGTTGAACCATGAATGTACCTCCTTACTCCATCGACTATTATCATATAGTATATCATGCATCTAGATCGAAATATTTTGTTTTTCTCGTAATTTGTCAGCGATTTCGTTTATTTTTCGCAAGCGGTGGTTAATTCCGGATTTGCTAACTACCCCACTCGGCACCATTTCCCCCAATTCCTTCAAATTGATATCGGGATGAGCCACGCGCAGCTCTGCTACTTCACGTAGACGCTTTGGCAGATTCTCTAAGCCTATCTCCTGGTCGATAAGCTGGATGTTTTCCATTTGCCTGGTGGCAGCGTTTACCGTTTTATTAATATTGGCGATTTCGCAATTATGTAAACGGTTTACGGAGTTACGCATATCCTTGACGATTCGGACATCCTCAAAATACAGGAGTGCCTGGTGCGCCCCAATCAGGCTCAAAAACTCTGTGATTTTCTCGCCTTCTTTAATATAGAGAACATACCCTTTTTTCCGCTCGATGCACTTGGCATTTAGTTTATACCGATTGGCGATCTTGGTCAATGCTTCGCAAAAATCTTGATAGGAAGTGAATATTTCCAGATGATAGCTGGATGCCTCCGGATGATTGACAGAGCCTCCCGCCAAAAAAGCACCACGTAAATAGGCAGCCCGGCAGCAAGATTTTTTTACGATCTCTGGAGCGATCCCGGGTATGAAGGAAAGACTTTTATCCATAATTCCCAAATCTTGCAGAATCTCATTCGCCTTATGCGGAATGCGTACAATGTACACATTATTTTTTTTCAGCCGCATTTTTTTGCGCACCAGCAGTTCGGCGTGGAGATGGAACATTCTTTTGATCAGCGTATAAATACGTCTGGCAATCGCCGCGTTTTCCGTTGTTACATCCAGTACCAGTCGTCCGGCTCCAAATTGTAGACTGCCATTCATGCGGATCAATGCTGACAGTTCCGCCAGACTACAGCAATCTTTGCCCTCCTGCATGGTCAATTCTTTTTTGGTATGCGCGGCGAATGACATTGACTTTCACTCCTTCTCTATCTTCAGCACCTTTCGCCTGCGCTTGACGAGTGCAACTACTTGTTTGCTAACCGCATGCGCATCGTGCCTTAGGTAGCCGTCCTCAAATGTGACCAGCGGCTTCGCCACAACATGCAATCCTAAGCGGCGCAACTGTTTGAGATCACATGGGACAGGAGCTGCTCCCTTTTCTGCATACTTCTCCAATACATGGTTCGGCAGCTCTGCTGAATTGACAATGATCGTATCTAAAAATGGTTCATTCACGTGTTCATACATCACGTTCACATGCTTGGAGGCAGTAAAACCATCCGTCTCTCCCGGCTGTGTCATCACATTACAAATGTAGATCTTCGGAGCTTGCGAGCGTCTGATTGCTGCAAACAACCCGCGTACTAACAGATTAGGCAAGATACTCGTGTACAAACTACCCGGTCCAATTAAGATAGCATCGGCGTCAGCAATGGCCAGCAAAGCTTCGCTCAGTGGTACAGCGTCCTCTGGATCGAGGAAAACCCGCTTAATCTCTTTGCCTGTGAGCGGTATTTGGGACTCTCCGATTACTAGCGATCCGTCTGTCATTTCCGCTTTCAATCGAATCGATTGAGTAGAAGCAGGCAATACATCTCCCCGAACAGCTAATACTCCACTCAATGTTTTGACTGCGGTGACAAAATCCCCCGTAATTTCGTTCATTGCTGCAAGTAGTAGATTTCCCAAATTATGCCCGGCTAATCCCGTGCCTGTGGAAAAACGATATTGCATCACTTTTTCCATCAATGGCTCCGTATCGGCCAAAGCAGTCAGAACGTTACGAATGTCACCTGGCGGGAGCATATCCATCTCTTCACGCAAACGACCGGAGCTTCCTCCGTCATCAGCGACAGTCACAATAGCAGTAATATGCACCGGCTCGTGTTTGAGTCCTCGCAACAGGACGGATAGACCTGTTCCTCCTCCGATTACGACAATCCGTAATTGTTTTGACTGCGGCCTCCCCATTCCCTTAGTCGGCATATGTCACCTCGTTATCCCCTGATACACATAATAGGTGGCCCGATCTGATGTAATAACGTACGTTTTCTTCCTGCCATCCTATGCTTACTTGGTCTTTTCCATGTCTCTATGGCTGACACGTACCGAAAAATCTTTTCCAAAGGTTTCTCCCAGATATTCTGCGATGGCTACCGAACGGTGTTTCCCTCCCGTGCAGCCAATTCCGATCACGAGCTGACTTTTTCCCTCACGCTGGTAATGCGGCAATGTATACGCCAAAAAATCAGTGAGCTTCTCGATAAACTCTTTGGTTTCTTTATGATCCATTACGTATTGTGCCACTTCTGGGTCACACCCTGTTCTCGGGCGCAGCTCCTCTACGTAGTGCGGGTTTGGTAAGAATCGGACATCAAACATCAGATCTGCGTCAATTGGTGTCCCATACTTGAAGCCAAACGACAACACATTGATTGTAAGTGGAGATCCATGTTGTCCATATTGGCTGATAATTTTCTCCCGAAGCTGTGTTGGCTTCATTTGACTTGTGTCGATAATCTGATGCGCCCATCCTTTCATTTCCTGCAATAAGCGACGCTCAGCGTGAATCCCTTCAAGCGGTGAACCATTTGGCGAAAGCGGATGGCGACGACGCGTTTCTTTGTATCGGGAAACCAGGGTTTGGTCACTCGCATCCAGATACAAGATGTGAAAGGAAAGTCCGTTCATCTGGTTCAGGCTTTCGATTGTCACGGACAGACTTTCAAAAAACTCTCGCCCCCGTAAATCAATAACCAGTGCGACCCGTTCAATACCCCCACCAGATTGTTGCACTAACTCTGCAAATTTGGGAATCAGTACTGGCGGTAAGTTATCTACACAAAAATAACCTAAGTCCTCCAAGCTCTGAACAGCAACTGTTTTTCCCGCACCTGACATTCCGGTAATAATCAGGAGATTAATGGCCTTGTCGTTTCCCAATTCCGTCACGCAACTCGCCTCCTACGATTCTGTCAATAGCATACCATATTGGCTGCCCTATTCGCACCCTTTTGAAACCCATCGTTTCCATCCACTCACACAAATTTGTACAAGCTGTTTTGGACAAAAAAAGATGCGCGACTGAAATTCCAGCCACGCAACAATGTTTATATAGATAAGGGGGTCAATTCATTGTCTTTATCTTACCCTTTGAATGTTTCAACTATGTTACAAGCAAATTAAGAGATTGTGACATTTTGTTCTTTTAGTTTCTCATTCAACTCTTCTACGAAGTGCTGAGCCGATTGAGCTGCAATCGAACCGTCTCCTGTTGCTGTTACAACCTGGCGGAGCATTTTTTCCCGTACGTCCCCAGCTGCGAATACGCCTTTTACTTTGGTGTACATCTTTTCATCAGTCAAGACATACCCTGCATCGTTCGTGATACCAAGCGGGCGTACGCTCTCAGTCAATGGATCCATCCCTACGTAAATAAACACGCCGTCGGTAGGATACTCGGTTTGCTCACCTGTTTTCATGTTTTCCAGCAGCACGGATTGTACTTTGCCTTCACCACGGATTTCTTTTACAGCAGAATCCCAGATAACGTGAATTTTTTCGTTTTCAAACGCACGTTTTTGCAGGATTTTTTGTGCACGGAATTGATCACGACGGTGAACGATAGTTACTTTGGAAGCGAAACGAGTCAAGAACACAGCTTCCTCCACCGCAGAATCCCCGCCACCGACGACAACCAGCTCTTTATTGCGGAAAAAGGCCCCGTCACACACCGCGCAATAAGATACGCCACGGCCAGACAGTTCTTTTTCACCTGGAGCGCCCAGTAGACGGTGTTCTGCTCCTGTAGCTACAATGACAGACTTTGCCAGATATTCCTTGTCTCCGGCAATGACACGCTTGTACGGCTCTTCGTCACGAATTTCTTTAATTTCACCGTATGCGTATTCTGCACCGAACTGCTGTGCGTGCTCGAACATTTTCGTAGACAAATCTGGACCGAGAATAGAGCTGAATCCTGGGTAGTTTTCGATATCTTCCGTGTTAGCCATCTGGCCTCCGGGTATCCCTCTCTCCAGCATAAGTGTACTCATATTCGCACGAGATGTGTATACAGCAGCCGTCATTCCGGCAGGTCCGGCTCCAGCGATAATCACATCATAAATTTTTGGATCGCTCATATCTATTGCCTCCTCGATTGACACGGTTTCTCTTCCTTGTTTAAATTAATTATAATGTAATAATCTATTTAAAATCAAGTGTCGACAATACTTTGACGCACTTTGCCACAGTATGGACAGAGATTCCGTATTTCTTTGCCAGATAGGTTTGCGATTTTTTCTCGTTACTTACAGTTCCGTATACATATTCTAATGCAGCGACCCATGCTACTGATTTCCGCACTTGTACATGGTTTTGTGCATACTCCTGATATTTACTCCATATACGTAAGCACCATTCTCCTGCTTCTTTTTGTCCTTCTGCGAGCATAAGTTTGCGGATCCCTACTTCTACACTATCCTCATAATGTACATCGGCAATCCGGCATTCTGTCTGTTCTGGTATTCCCTCTGGCATGGCAGCTCCCATGTCTGCGAGTGCGAGCAAAGCGAGCTTTTGCAGTTGCTGGTTGTCCGTCTGATAATAAAATTGGCGGACGGCTGTTTCAGCCTCATCATCGCCAATAAGCGACAATGTTTGTAGAACCGCAAATTTCACCTCATCCCGACCATGCTGCAGTGCCCAGAGAAGCGAAGCACGAATCATTGGATCGGTTTTAAAGTCCTGTACACCCGTGAACGAGGCTTGTTCCCATGAAACATCCCGCTGTGGCGGATTGTATTGATAAGGGATCGGTTTTATAGTTTCCCCTTCTTGTTCGTTCTTTACCATTTGAATGTATTGGTCGGCCACACCTGCTGCTGGGTCCATTTGCTTGGCCTTTTGCCACCAGCGGAGCGCTTGGTCTTTACGTCCACTCAGATAAGCAGAAATGGCCGCATAGTGATATGTGCACGCTTCTTGTGGCAGCCCTGCACGCAGCATTCGCTGGTAATGGAAGTACGCTTCGTCATGCTGTCCCAGCACGCCCATCGTAGTTGCCAGCTTATACGTGTTTTCCGGATGAAACGGAACCACTTTCTTTAGCATGTCCATCAATGTGAGCAGTTCTGTGGCATGGTTGTGATGGGAAAGTAAAACGGCTAAATTGCACAACGCATGCAAATTTCCGTTTTCCATCTCCAGCGTCTTCTCAATCGTGTTCATCGCTTTTTGAAAGTCCCCGACATAATAGTAGGCGAGCGACAAATTGTTCCAAGCAGGTAGAAATTCAGGATCCGCCTCGACGATTTCCTTCAAAATATCAAGCGCTTCTAAAAAACGTCCTTCTTCTAGACTCCGTCTCGCACGCTCGTGCTTGCTGTAGACGTCTTCTTTGTCGCTCGGAAGGAAATGGCGCGGTGGCATGTCTAGTTCAAAGTAAATGTAATCAAGCAGTTCCTCTGCCTCTTCACGATACGGACCATTGCTATCTTCCTGCAAGTAGCGGATAGCTAGCTCTTCGGCCATTTGGAAGTCTTCCAGATTGGCATAATTATTCGCCATGTAGAAGTACACTTCCGTCATGGACGTATCCCATTTTTCAATAACCTCATAGAGAACATCATTCGATGCCTCAAACTGTCCTGTTTCCGCTAACGCGCTTGCCAGATGGCAATGACACTCAGCACTTGTGGGCGCAAGTTCGATTGCCCGACGAAATGACCGTAATGCTTTTTCATAGTCGTAGCGATTCAAAAAGCGCATTCCGCGGTCTACAAAAAAAGCGGCATCTTGCTTAAAGTCAACGACAGTCGTTTTTTTCAAAATACTTTTGTTATGTTTCATAGAACCTCCAACATCGTAGGAGCAGCACTCCAAGTATCGTACCAGAAGCGCTGCTACCCCACAAGCTGACACGTCTTTTAAATGTTCTCTTGGTAAAAGCAGGAAAACACCACTGGCCCATAGCAAGTGGTGTTTACGAACTAAAATGGAGCGGACGAAGGGTCTCGAACCCTCGACCTTCGCCTTGGCAAGGCGACGCTCTACCAATTGAGCTACGTCCGCAAGTTTATTAATAGTGGGGTCCCCGAAAGGCACTGAAATATGCTGCAAGGATGTACTTCCCTTTTTTTGGGGGGTAAATCCTGGTGAGCCATGAAGGACTCGAACCTTCGACCCTCTGATTAAAAGTCAGATGCTCTACCAACTGAGCTAATGGCTCGTACATGGTGGCTCGGGACGGAATCGAACCGCCGACACGAGGATTTTCAGTCCTCTGCTCTACCGACTGAGCTACCGAGCCACACGCTATGAAAGAAATCGCCATAAAAAAACCTCTATCGAGGACTAAAAAAATGGCGGAGCTGACGGGACTCGAACCCGCGACCTCCGGTGTGACAGACCGGCGTGAACTCCAACTTCACCACAGCTCCGTATGAAAGAAACATTACATCATGCTTTATTTCAAGCAATTCGTTCCTTCAAAACTGAATACGCATGATTGCTAAGAATTTGTGGATAAGTCCTCGACCGA